>JALHON010000377.1 GCA_022842985.1 Acidobacteriota bacterium
GCCGGAGATGGCGGCGCGTGACGGCGAGGCGCGCGTGCATCTCGACGAGAAGGCCTATCGCTGGCTGCACAACGAGGACGCGATGGCGGTGGAGAAGCTGAGCGACGGCATCCGTCGTTTCGACCAGGACGCCCGGGCGCTCGAAGCCTGGGCCGCCACCGTGCAGCCGCACGCCTGAGCGCGGGACGTCGCGGCGCACCTCGCCCGCGGGCCAGGCCTCGTGGGCGGCGGCGCGCCGTCGTGTGCAGCGGACCGCGTCGCCACGGCCGAGGTCCGTTACAATGCGGATTCGTCATCGGGGACGTGCGTGGAGGACATCCGCCCCCCGGTCTGGAGGTTCCTGTGAGGACAGTGTGCGCTTGGATCGTGGCACTTACGCTGGCGGCGACCGCGACAGCATGGGCCCAGACGCCGGCCCAGCCGCCGGCGCAGCCGCCCGACGCTCCGGCCGAGGGCGAGCAGCCGCCGATCTATACCGAAGCGGTGGTCGTGACCGCCTCGAAGGTCGAACAGCAGCTCGTGAACGCGCCGGCCACCGTCAGCGTCGTGACGAGCGACGTCATCGCCAGTTCGCCGGCCACCAACTACGCCGAGCTCCTGCGCTCGGTGCCCGGCATGAACATCACGCAGACCTCGGCGCGTGACTTCAACATCAACATGCGCGGCGCCACGTCGACGCTGTCGACCTCGCAGCTGGCCCTCATCGACGGCCGCTCCCTGTATCTCGACTTCTTCGGCTTCGTCGCGTGGGACTTCCTGCCGATCAACCCGAACGAGATCCGGCAGATCGAAGTCATCCGCGGGCCGGCGTCGGCCGTCTGGGGCGCCAACGCGCTCTCGGGCGTTGTCAACTTCATCACGAAGAGCCCGCGTGAGATGCAGGGCACGAGCTTCACCATGGGCGTCGGCAGCATCGGCCCGGGCGACTCCCGCACCGAGCGCAACACCCTGCCGCTCTGGTACGTGAACGGCACCAACGCCGCCGTCATCAACGACCAGTGGTCGTACAAGGTGTCGGCGGGGGCCTTCGCCCAGGACGCGCTGCTCCGGCCGACCGGCACCATCAACAACGCCGCGCAGACGCCGTATCCGTCGTTTGCGAACACCGGCACACGACAGCCGAAGTTCGACGCCCGCCTCGACTACGAGGCGCCGCAGGGCGCCTACCGCCTGTCGTTCGCCGGCGGCTTCGCCGGCACCGAGGGCATCATCCACACCGGCATCGGCCCCTTCGACATGACCCGGGGCACGAAGCTCGGCTACGGCTCGGTGCGCTGGAGCAAAGGCGCCCAGAAGCTCAACGCGTTCACCAATATCCTGGACGGCAACGCCAACGCGCTCCTGTCGTTCGACCTCCAGGGGCGCCCGATTCTGTTCAACTTCAACACGCGAACGTTCGACGTCGAGTACGGCAACGTGCTCGCGCTGGGCACGCGCCACGTGCTGAGCTTCGGCGGCAATGCCCGCTACAACAGCTTCGACCTCTCGCTGGCGCCGCGCGGCGACAACCGCTACGAAACCGGTGCCTACATCCAGGACGAGATCTTCATCAACGACTACCTGCGCTGGGTGGTGGGCGCTCGCAGCGACTACTTCAACATCCTGCCCGATCCGACGTTCTCGCCGCGCACGGCGCTCATCTTCAAGCCGGCGCCGGATCACGCGATCCGCCTGTCAGCCAACCGCGCCTTCCGGGCGCCGTCGCTCATCAACAACTTCCTCGAGACGCGGATCGTCAACCAGCTCGACCTGCGCGTCATCAATCCGCTCTTCGCGGCGGCCCCGGGCGGCCCCGTCTACAACTTCCCGGTCAACGCGGTTGGTAACGAAGACCTGGTGCAGCAGCAGGTGGATGCGTTCGAAGTGGCCTACACGGGCGTCATCGCCAAGCGGGCGACGGTCACGGCGGCCTTCTACTACAACCGCTCGAAGAACGACATCTTCTTCACGCAGGTCGGCCGCTATCGCGCCGCCAACCCGCCGGCCGGCTGGCTGGACAAGGTCGGTCCGCTCGTCGGCACGGCGCAGGCGCTCGGCATCCTCGAAGTGCTGCCGCCCTCGTGTCTCGGCCAGGCCACCTGCACCACGGGGGGCATTCCGTCGGAGTTCAGCTATCGCAACCTGGGCACCGTCGTCGATCGTGGTATCGAGCTCGGCGTCGACGCGGCGGTCAACCGTGCGGTCAACGTGTTTGCGAACTACTCCTACCAGTTCAAGCCCGATCCCGACTTCGACATCTCGGAGGTCAACCTGCCGCCGCGCAACCGCTTCAACGCCGGCTTCAACTTCAGCCAGGGCATGTTCCTCGGCAACATGAACGTCAGCTACCAGGACTCGGCGTTCTGGCAGGACGTGCTCGACTCCCGCTTCCACGGCTCGACCGACGCCTTCACGCAGGTCAACGGTGCGCTCGGCGTGAAGTGGCCCGGCGACAGGGTCACGACCACGGTCAAGTTCAACAATCTGTTCGACGAGAAGATCCAGTCGCACGTCTTCGGTGATGTCCTGCGGCGCCAGATCATCACCGAACTGCGCGTGCAGTTCTAGGGGGCGGGGCTCGGGGCCCAGGTCTCGGGGCCCGGTAGGCACGGCGACCGACGCCGTCGATAGTTCAAGACGCAGAAGGGCCGGGGGTTCCCCGGCCCTTCGCATGTACGCGTATTCCCGAGCCCCGAGCCCCTAGCCCCGCGAGGCGCCGAGCCTTTCGAGCGCGCCGAGCAAGTCCGCGCCCTCGTGTTGTCTGGTGCCGGCCCAGAGGTCGCCCACGGCGCGCACGCGCGGCAGAATCGTCTCGAGCGTGAACATCTCCGGATGCACGTCGCCGTGGACTTCGGCCCACGTGAGCGGCGTCGAGACGCCGGCGAACGCGCTGGCGCGGGCGCTGTAGGCGCAGGCGAGTGTCTTGCCTTCGATGTTCTGCAGGTAATCCACGTAGATGGTGCCGGGCCGCCGTTTGCCGACGGTGCGCTCGACGGTGGCGACCTTCGGATGGGCGGTGGCCACCATCGTCGCCACGATCTGGCAGAAGAGCATGCCGGCCTGATACGGCGTGCCGGGCCTGAGCGGCACGAAGATATGCAGGCCTTCGGAGCCGGACGTCTTCGGAAACGCCTCGACGCCCACGCGCTCGAGGATCTCGTGCACCCAGCGCGCCACGTCGAGGATCTGCGCGAAGGTCGCCCCGGGCTGCGGATCGAGGTCGATGGCCACCTGATCGGGCGTGTGGAGGGCATCGACGGTGGAGAAGAACGGATCCATCGAGATCGAGGCGAGCTGCGCCATGTAGAGCAGCGTCGTGAGCGAGCCGCCCACGAGCCGCGCCGGCACGTCGTCGTCGGGCAGCGTCTCGACGCGCACGCCGGCCGGCACCGGCTCCGGGGCACGATGCTGGTAGAACGCCTGACCGTCCACGCCGTTCGGCAGGCGCTTCATCACGAGCGGCCGGTCGGCGATGACCGGCAACAGCAGCGGCGCGATCTGCGCGTAGTAGCGGAGCAGATCCCCCTTGGTGCGCCGGCCGAGCGGCCAGAACACCTTGTCGAGGTTCGTGACATCGACCGTGTCGCCGTTCGGCAGCGCCAGTCTGCCGTTCTTCCGGCGCGCCTGCAGATCGTCGAGCTGCGCGACGATGGCGGCGGCCTCGGGCGCCCACGCCGCCAGCGGATCGACGACACCGCGCCGGCGCGGCGCGCGTGATCGCCTCGCCCTCGCCGGCCGCACCGCGGCTGCGG
>JALHON010000378.1 GCA_022842985.1 Acidobacteriota bacterium
AGCGTCGGCGTGGCGCCGCTCGAACCACCGATCGCGCCGCCGGGCGCCGGGGGAGCGAACGACGGCCCCCGCGTCCCGTACCACGCGCGGCCGGCGCTGGTGGGACCGTCGCTGCCGCTGCTCATTGAGGGACCGACGATCGGGCTGCTGCGGATCGTGGCGCAGTCGATCCGGAGTGCGCACGTATCGACGGAGGCGCTGACGCAGGGCCAGGTGACCACGGAGTCGATGACCGCTGCGGTCGTCTCGTCGGAGACGCTAACGACGGGGCAGGTCACGGCAGAGACGCTCCAGTCGGGGCGCGTCTCGGGTGAACGAATCGACCCCGCGTGATGACGCGCGCGCGCTGCGTGTGTCATCGGCGGGCATGGTTGGCGTGGTGTAAGGCCCCCGAGTCGACGCCGGCGGCGTGATCGGCACGATCGCCCGCACGGCTTTCTGCGTCGCCTTGTCGTGCATGGCGTGCCAGAGGTCGTGCCGCAGCTGCATCGTGGCCCACATCTCGGCGCTCGTGCCGAGCAGGGCGGCGACCTTCACGCACATCGTGTGCGGCATGGGCTTCCGGCCGGTCACGACGTGTGACATCTGCGCCCGGCTGATGCCCATGCGGCGGCCGGCCTCCGCGGCCGTCAGGCCGACATCCTGAAGCCAGTCCGCAAGGAGGCCGCCCGGGTGGGCCGGCGCGCGCCGCATCTGGTCGAGCGGCGCGGCCGGAATGTTCTGGCTAGTGGTAGTCGATGATTTCGACATCGTAGGCGTCTCCCTTCTCGAACCGGAACACCAGCCGGTACTGGTCGTTGATCCACGCGGCGTGGAAGCCGGGGCGGTCTCGGTCCAGCTCGTGCAGCTTCCACCCCGGGCGCGCCATGTCGGCCAGCCGGGTCGCGCCGTGCAGGGCGGCGAGCAGTTTCCGCGAGGCCGCAAGCAGGCGCTGCGGCAGGCGGCGCGAGAACTTGCTGTTGACGCCAGCGGCGACGTCGGCGGTGAGTTGGTTCGCGAAGCTCTTGATGGCCATCGGATTTCTCCTGACGGAAGGTCGCTGCCCATCAGCGACCGTCAATAGAGAGATTGTATATCACTCGGTATACATCGTCAACAGAAAAACGCACGGCGCCTCCGATTCTGTGCCGACGTGTGCAGCGCGCCGTCAGTCCTCGCGCATCACGATCAGGCCCTGCCCGCGAAGGCGGGCGAGCGTGGCCCGGACCTGCGGATGCTCGACGCGCGTCGGGCCGTGGGGCAGGGCCGCGCGGCCGCGCACGGTGAGTGGCGCCAGCATCACGTAGGTGTGCCAGCGCCCTGGCTCGCCTTCTTTCTGGTCGCTCATTGTGATGTCGGCGGCTTTCACCGCGTCGCGCGGCTTCGTCGCCTGCCACGCCGCGCGGCGCTCGGTGTGCACGAACGGCCGGCCCGGCTGATGGACCGGGCGGCCCTCGTCATCGCGGCAGGGTTCGCCGGCCGGCGCCTGGCAGACGGGGCAGGCCACAAGGGCGATCGCCTGGCGTTCGCGATCGCGGCTCATGAGAACAGTGCCGTTGCGACCTGGCACGCCTCCGAGTGTTGGTGCCCCTTGAACACGCACCAGCACAGCCCCTTGTCGCGACTCAGCCGACGCAGCAGTTCATGCAGGTTGGGCGCCGATGCGGTGAACCGCGGACCAAGATAGTCCACTGCCGGCTGGGCCGCGCCGTTCGGCGTCCACACCTCGATATTTCCGCTGGCCGGGTCCACGAAGCCACTGCTACGGAAGTAGAAGACCTCGACTCGTTCGGACGGGTCTGTGTCGGCCAGCGCCATGCCCGGTCCAGGGTGCTCGAAGCTGGCATGCGTGTGCGTGCCTGGGGGCAATTGGATCAACTGACCACCGCGGCCGTAGTGGCCGCCAGTGAGCAGCGCGCGGACGTTCTCTCTTGCCAGCGTGGCCATCGGATGTCTCCAGAAGGAAAGGCCGGCCGCGCGAAGGCGACCGGCCGGGTGAGAGGTTACCACCGCGCCCGGCGGATGCGCAGGACGTGGCCGGTGAGGACCGCGCGCCCCGAGAGGCGGTGCACGTCCACCGACGCGTCGCCGGTCTCCTGCGCCCAGCCGTGGCGCGCCACGAACGCCGCGAGGCGGGCGCGAAAGCCGGCGCTGAGGGTACGGTGCGTGAAGACGAAGCAGCCGATGTGCACGAGGCGCCCATCGTCGAGGCGCACGGGACCGCGGTTGGTGCGGCTGTCGGTCATGCCGTCGAAGCCTTCGACCTGGTAGCGGCCGATGACGTCGGTGACCTGGTCGACGGTGGGGCCGTCCGTCCAGGACACGTCGACCGTGGACCCACCGGCATAGCGGCGCGTGCGCACCGAGCATGTGACGCCGGGAAAGGCACGCTTCAGGTCGCCCCGGAGGATGACCGCGAGGGCGGCGGAATCGAGGTAGTCGGCGCGGGGGGCGGTGACGAGAGCGAGAGCCATCGGATTTCTCCTGACGGAAGTGGTCGCTGACCATCAGCGACCGTCGATAAAGAGAGTGTATATCACTCGGTATACACCGTCAAGGGGAAAACGCACGGCCACGCGGATTCCGTGTCGGCGTGTGCAACAGGATGCGAGTCCCACCGCCGCTCCCACCAGCGGGTGGCCGGGGCGGGCGGTGGCGCGGCGCCGGGATGGCGCCGTAACCCGTTGAATCTAAATGGTGCCGGCGGAGGGAATCGAACCCACACGCCCCGTTAGGAGCACAGGATTTTGAGTCCCGCGCGTCTGCCAGTTCCGCCACGCCGGCACGTGGAGCCTTCAGCTTACTACGAGCGTCCTGCTGTTACTCGGGCCGCCAGACGAGCGCCACGAGCTGCACCTGCACGCCGCCGCGCTTGGGCTTCACGACCACGCGGTCGAACACCTCGCCGTCGGCGCTCCATTCCGCCTGCAGCGCCTGCAGTTCCTGCTCGAGCGTGTCGGCGAGCGCCTGCCGCTGCTCCACGAGTGCCGCGGCGTTCGCCTTCGCCCGTTCGACGTCCTGCGCCTCGCGGCCGATGCGGCTCACACTGCGCGCCGCCGTGGCCACGCGGCCGGCGTTCGTGGCACTCACGACCTTGCGGCCGAAGAAGGCGCCGAGCACCGAGGCGCCCACCGAGACGGCGGTCGTGAACTTCGATTCGGTGGCCTGCTGTTCTTCCTTCTGGATCGCGGCCTCGGCCTTGCGGACCTTCTCGTCCATCGCGGCGAGTTTCGGCGCCTGTTTCGCCCGCAGCTTCGCGATCGCCTCGTCGCGAGCCTCGCGGGCCGTGTGGTTCACACGCACGCGGAACGCCGCTTCGCTCTCGCCCGGATGCGAGATGGCCCCGGTTTTCGCCGATCGGAAGAGCTCCACGCTCTGCGAGCGCGAGGCCCACGACGAGAACTCCTTCGTCCAGGTCGCGTAGCTCTTCGGCTTCGCCGCCACCTGCGGCAGCGAGGCGAAGGTGCCGCCGGCGCGCGGTTCGGTCGTGAGCGCGTCCACGGCGAAGTCGGCCGGCTCGGCGTGTTCCCAGTCGACCACGACCGGGCCGTCGGTGAGCGGCGTCCAGACCACGATGTCGTTGGTTTCGTCGAGCCCGAGTTTCGCGTCGCTGTAGGTGAGGCGCGCGGCGCCGACGAGCATCGGCACCCACGCATCCCCGCCGCCCGGCGCGAAGAACTGCGGTACGTCGGGCGGCACGATCGGCCGCGCGGCGAGCGGCGATGGCGCGGGAGCGGCCGCGGTGGCCGT
>JALHON010000379.1 GCA_022842985.1 Acidobacteriota bacterium
GATGATTCGCAAGGTGCGCGCCGGGCAGATGCCGCCAGCCGGCGGACGCCGTCCCGCCGATGCCGCGCTCGATGGCCTGGCCGCCGCGCTCGAAGCCGCCGCCGATGCCCGCGCCGTGCAGGTGGCCTCGCCCGGCCGCCGTTCCTTCCAGCGGCTGAACCGCGCCGAATACGCGCAGTCGGTGCGTGACCTGCTCGGCCTCGAGGTGAATGCCGGCGACTACCTGCCGCTCGACACCAAGATGGCGAACTTCGACAACATCGCCGACGCGCAGCTCCTCTCGCCGACGGTGATGCAGTCGTATCTCACGGCCGCGGCCGAGATCAGCCGCCTGGCAGTGGGCGATCCCACGGCGACGGCGCGCGAGGTGTCGTTCCTCATTCCGCGGACCGCGTCGCAGCGCGAGCGCGTGGACGGCGCGCCGTTCGGCACGCGCGGCGGCCTGTCGGTGCCGCACGTGTTTCCGGCCGACGGCCAGTACCGGTTCCGCGTGTCGTTCTACCACGAGACCACCGGCGCGCTGTACGGCAACGGCCGCGCCGCGCTGCACACGGCGGAAGCCCCGGAGCAGGTCGAGATCTCGATTGACGGCGAACGTGTGGCGCTGCTCGACGTCGACCGGTGGATGAACAGCTCCGACCCCGACGGCGTGAACCTCCGCAGCGAGCCGATTGCGATCACCGCCGGCCCGCACCGCGTCACGGCGGCGTTCGTCGCCCGCTTCGAAGGGCCGGTGCAGGATCTCATCACGCCGCTCGAATGGTCCATCGCGAGCACGAGCATCGCCGACGCCTACGGCTTCACCACGCTGCCGCACCTGCGCGACATGGCGATCACCGGGCCCTTCGAGACGACCGGCGTGTCCGAGACCCCGAGCCGCCGGAAGATCTTCCAGTGCCGGCCGGCCTCGCCCGCCCAGCAGGTGCAGTGCGCGCAGCGCATCATCACCGGGCTGGCCTCGCAGGCCTTCCGCCGGTCCGCCAGCGAACGCGACGTCAACGCGCTCATGGCGCTCTACCGCAAGGGCGCGGCCGACGGCGGTTTCGACGAGGGCATCCGCATGGCGCTCGAAGGCGTGCTGGCGAGCCCGCGCTTCGTCTTCCGCTTCGAGGAGCGGCCGACGACGGCGCGCGCCGGGCAGGCGTATGCGGTGAGCGATGTCGATCTGGCGTCGCGTCTCTCGTTCTTCCTGTGGGCCGCGGCGCCCGACGCCGAACTGCTGCGCCTCGCCGAGGCCGGCCGCCTGTCGCGCCCCGCCGAACTGGAGGCGCAGGTCACGCGCATGCTCGCCGATCCGCGCGCCGACGTGCTCGCCGAACGGTTCGCCTCGCAGTGGCTGCGGCTGCAGGACCTCGACAAGATCCACCCTGACGTGCGCTTCTATCCGGACGCCGACGAGCAGCTCAAGGCGTCGATGCGCCGCGAGACCGAAACGCTCTTCCGCTACGTCGTGCGGGCCAACCGGCCCATCACCGAACTCTTCACCGCCGACTACACGTTCGTCGACGAGCGCCTGGCCCGGCACTACCGCATCCCCGGCATCGTCGGCCCGGAGATGCGGCGCGTCGCCTATCCGGACCAGCGTCGCCGCGGCATTCTCGGCCATGCCAGCATCCTCACCCTCACCTCGGAGGCCGAACGCACGTCGCCCGTGCTGCGCGGCAAGTGGGTGATGGAGGTGCTGCTCGGCACGCCGCCGCCGGCGCCGCCACCGAACGTGCCGACGCTCGATGCGACGCCCGATGCCGAAGGCGGCCGCCTGCGCACCGTGCGCGAGCGCATGGAAGAGCACCGCAGGAACCCGGCGTGCATGTCGTGCCACCGGATGATCGATCCGATCGGCCTCGCGCTCGAGAACTTCGACGTCACCGGCGCCTGGCGCATCAAGGACAACGGCATGCCGGTCGACCCGGCGAGCGCGCTCTACGACGGCACGCCGCTCACGAGCGCCAACGATCTGCAGCAGGCGCTGATGAAGCGGTCGGACGTGCTCGTCGGCAACTTCACCGAGAACCTCGCCACGTACGCGCTCGGCCGCCGCGTCACGGCGTCCGACATGCCCCTCGTCCGCGGTATCGTGCGCGGCGCGGCGGCGAAACAGTACACCTTCGCGGCGTTCGTGACCGGCATCGTCACCTCGCCCGCGTTCCGGATGAAGAGTGCCGACACGCCCGCGGTGACCACCGCGGCCGTGGCCGGCCAGCGCTAGAGACCGCACCACGTTCGACGGGGGAGACCGCACATGTCGTTCATCACTGGGAAGCACGTCGCGCGGCGCACGATGTTGCGGGGGCTCGGGGCCACGGTGGCTCTGCCGTTCCTCGACGCGATGGTGCCGGCGCGCGGCCTCTTCGCCGGGTCGGCCACCGCCGCCTCGCTCGACCGGCCGCGGCTCGTCGCCATCGAGATGGTGCACGGCGCGGCAGGCGCAAGCCCATGGGGCGCCGAGCAGCACCTCTGGTCGCCGGTGGCGGCCGGCCGTGATTTCGATCTCGGGCCCACGTCGCTCAGCCCGCTCGAACCGTGGCGCAAGCACCTCACGATCGTGAGCGACACCGACGTGCGCAATGCCGAGGCGTTCAGCCAGCCGGAAATCGGCGGCGATCACTTCCGGTCGAGCGCCGTGTTCCTTACGCAGGCGCATCCGCGGCAGACCGAAAGCTCCGACGTCCGCGCCGGCACCTCGATCGACCAGCTCTACGCGCAGCGTTTCGGGCAGGACACGCCGATTCCGTCGATGCAGCTGTGCATCGAGAACGTCGACCAGGCCGGCGGCTGCGCCTACGGCTACTCCTGCGTCTACACCGACATGATCTCGTGGGCGTCGCCCACCGAACCGCTGCCGATGATCCGCGATCCGCGGATGGCCTTCGACCAGCTCTTCGGCGCCGGCGGCTCCGACGGCGAACGCAAGGCGCGCCGCAAGTCCACGGCGAGCGTGCTCGACTACGTGAACGCGCAGGTCGCCGACCTCAACCGCAAGCTCGACCCGAGTGACCGCCGGCGGATGGAGCAGTATCTCGAGAACGTGCGCGAGATCGAGCGCCGCATCCAGCGCGTCGAGTCGCGCAATGCCAGCGGCGAGGAACGCGCGCTGCCGGGCGCCCCGGCCGGCGTGCCCGATTCGTTCGACGAACACATGAAGCTGATGTTCGACCTGCAGGCGCTGGCCTTCCAGGCCGACGTCACGCGGGTGTTCTCGTTCAAGACCGGCCGCGATGCCTCGAGCCGTGTCTATCCCGAGAGCGGTGTGTCGAAGGGCTTCCACCCGGCCTCGCACCACGGCAACAAGCCGGCGAACGTGCTCGAGTTCGCGCAGATCAACCGCTACCACGTGAGCCTGCTGCCGTACTTCATGGAGAAGCTGCAGGCCATCGACGAGGGCGGCACGAACCTGCTCGACAAGAGCCTCATCATCTACGGGTCGCCGATGGGCGACGGCAACGTGCACAACCACAAGCGCTGCCCGCTCGTGCTGCTCGGCGGCGCGCACGGCCGCCTGCCCGGCAACATGCACTACAAGGCCGCCGCCGGCACGCCGATGGCGAACGTGATGCTGAGCGTGCTGCAGATGGTGGGCATCGACGACATGCCGCAGTTCGGCGATTCGACCGGCGCCTTCTCGCTCACCACGTAGTCCGCGCCGAGGAGCCCCGTGATGTCCATGCTTCGCACCACCTCGGTTGTCTGCGCCACCGGCGCGGCGCTCGTGCTCGCGGGCGGC
>JALHON010000380.1 GCA_022842985.1 Acidobacteriota bacterium
GGGTGGCGCTCGCGGCATCGCGCACGCTGGCGCTGGCCGGGGTCACGCACGCGGCGGCGCTGTCGCAGGTGGCCCTGCTGCCGGACGACACCGCCGGCCGCGATCTCTTCCCGGAAGGCCTGCTCGACCAGGACCTGCAGCAGGTGGACCTCCGCGAGACCAACTCGTGGCGCCTGCGCCTCGACGAGGTGGCCGCCGCCGAACTGCTCGAAGTGCATCTCGTGAACGCGGTGGCGCCGTTCCTGCTGAACGCGCGGCTGAAGCCGCTCATGCTGCGCACGCCGGGGCGCGAGAAACACATCGTGAACGTCTCGGCGGTCGAAGGCCAGTTCTACCGGAAGTTCAAGACCACACGGCACCCGCACACCAACATGGCGAAGGCGGCGCTCAACATGATGACGCGCACGGCGGCCGCCGACTACCACGCCGACGGCATCCACATGAACAGCGTCGACACCGGCTGGGTGACCGACGAGGATCCCGTGCAGATCGCGGCGCGCAAGACCGCCGAACAGGGCTTCCATCCGCCGCTCGACATCGTGGACGGCGCTGCCCGCATCGTCGACCCGATCATCGACGGCCTGAACACCGGCACCCACGTGTGGGGCCAGTTCCTCAAGGACTACCGGCCCACCGACTGGTAGCCGGAGCCACGCGCATGCTGACCATCTACTCCGACCGTCACCACCGGCACCACGGCACCGCGGAACTCATCGACGGCACGCTGAAGCCCTGCTTCGAGATGCCGCGCCGGGCCGAGATCGTCCTCGCCCGCGTGCGCGACGTGGGCCTCGGCGAGGTCATCGCGCCGCGCGCCTTCGGCCTCGACCCGGTGCGCCGCGTGCACGACGCCGGCTTCGTCGCATTCCTCGAACACGCGTGGGCCGACTGGACGGCGCTTGGCCGCACGAACGACGCGCTGCCGCTCGTCTGGCCCGTGCCGAGCGTGCGCCACGACCGTGTGCCGCGTCACATCGACGGGCGTCTCGGCTTCTACTCGTCGGATGCCGGCGTGCCGATCACGGCCGGCACGTGGGACGCCGTGCAGGCCAGCGCCGACGTCGCGCTCACCGGCGCGCAGGCGATCCTCGACGGTGCCGCGAGTGCCTTCGCGCTCTGCCGCCCGCCGGGACACCACGCCGCGGCCGCCGCGATGGGCGGCTACTGTTACCTGAACAACGCGGCGATTGCCGCGCAGTACCTGCGCGATCGCGGCTGCGCACGCGTGGCCGTGCTCGACGTGGACTATCACCACGGCAACGGCACGCAGCAGATCTTCGAGGCGCGGCCCGACGTGTGTTTCGTGTCGATCCACGCCGACCCGCTCGACGAATATCCGTACTTCCTCGGCCACGCCGACGAACGCGGCACGGGCGCCGGCCTTGGCGCCACGCGGAACTACCCGCTGCCTTTCGGTACGACATGGGCCACCTACGGCGCCGCCCTCGCCGATGCCTGCGCCGTCATCACCGCGTTCCGCCCCGACGCCGTCGTCGTGTCGCTCGGCGTCGACACCTACGAGCACGATCCGATCTCCGGCTTCCGGCTGACGCGCGACGACTTCCCGCGCCTCGGCGCCGCCATCGCCACACTCGACCGCCCCACGCTCTTCGTGATGGAAGGCGGCTACGCGGTGGAGGACATCGGCATCAACGCCGTGGGCGTGCTGCAGGGTTTCGAGCGGCGCTGAGGGCGGGCGGCGTCAGCCGCCCCCGGGGCGCAGTAGAGTAGACAGGTCTCTGCCCCGGGACCCGAGCCCCCGTTCAATGCCCAAGTTCCCCCAGTCCTTCATCGACGAAGTGCGCGCCGCCGCCGACATCGTCGCGGTGATCCAGGACTATGTCTCGCTGCGCAAGGCCGGGGCGAGCTACAAGGGGCTCTGCCCGTTCCACTCCGAGAAGTCGCCGTCGTTCACCGTCAACCGCGACAAGGGCTTCTTCCACTGCTTCGGCTGCAACGTCGGCGGCGACGTCTTCAAGTTCGTCGAGCTGCAGGAGAAGCTGGGCTTCCAGGACACGGTGAAACACGTGGCCGGGAAGTTCGGCATCCCGATTCCGGAGATGGAGGCCGGCGAGGGCCAGACCGAGAGCGCCGCCGAACGCGAGGCGCTGCTCAAGATGCACGACCTCGCGGCGGCGTACTTCGCCGAGCAGCTCGCCTCGCCCGCCGGGGCGCGCTACCGCGAATACCTGCAGCGCGACCGCGGCCTGACGCCGGCCACCGTCGCGGCGCTGAAGCTCGGCTGGGCGCCGCCGGTGCGCGACGGACTCTACAAGCGGCTCAAGGCGCAGGGTTTCCCCGAAGGGCTCATCCGCCAGAGCGGCCTCGTGAGCGTGCGCGACGATGGCACCGTGCAGGACCGCTTCCGCAACCGCCTGATGGTGCCGATCGCGCGTGACAGCGGCTCGATCGTGGCCTTCGGCGGCCGCGCCCTCGAACCCGACCAGGTGCCGAAGTACCTGAACTCGCCCGAGACCCCGATCTACACGAAGAGCCGCACGCTCTACGGCCTGCACCTCTCGAAGGCCGACCTGCGCAAGGCCGGCTTTGCCATCGTGGTCGAGGGCTACTTCGACTTCGCCCAGCTCTATCAGGCCGGCGGCCTGCCGGTCGTGGCCACCTGCGGCACCGCGCTCACCACCCAGCAGGCGCAGATGCTGCGCCGCTTCGCGCCGAAGGTCATCATCAACTTCGACCCCGACAACGCCGGGCAGAACGCGGCCGAACGGTCGAGCGAACTGCTCGTCGAAGCCGGCTTCGACGTGAACGTCGTGCGGCTGCCGGGCGGCGAAGACCCCGATACCTTCATGCAGAAGCAGGGGCGCGACGCCTACCTCGGTGAACTGCGCCGCTCCCAGCCCTACCTGGAGTTCCTGCTCGACCGGGCCGCGGCTGCACACAATCTCACGCGCGACGAAGGCCGGCGCGAGTTCCTGCAGCAGATGCTGGCGGTGGCGGCGCGGATTCCCGACCCGGCCGCCCGCGACCAGTTCGCCGACCGCCTGGCCCACAAGGCGCGGGTCACCGAAGAGGTCGTGCGCGTCGAGATCCGGAAGGCCGCCGCCGCCCGGAAGACCACCCTGCCCGTGCGCACCAGCCCGGCCGCCACCCACCTGACCGAGACGGAACGCGGGCTGTTGTGGGCAATTCTGCATACCCCCGAGGAAGTGGCCAAAGTTCTTCAGGGACTGCAAGAGACTGATTTGGAAGGGCTTGCCTCCGAGCAGGTGCTCCGCAAGGCATGCGAACTGGCCTGGGGTGACCCGGCCGTGCTGCCAAATGCGCTTATGGAGCGTCTAACTGAAAGGGAGGCCCGGATGCTCGCGCAGGCGGGCACCGAGCGTCAGGCGCCGGTGACGGACTTGAATGCCTGCGCCGAGGCGCTCCGGCGGGACCGCACGAAGCGTGAACTGGCCGAGATCGACCGCGAGATTCTCACCCTCGCCGCGAAGGACCCGGGGTCGGCGCGGCTCACGGAACTGGTCATGAAAAAGATTGCGATGAGGCGTCAACTTGGCGAAACATAACCGCCCGCCGCGATACAATGAAGAATTGTCCCGCACACGATCGCTCCCATCCGCTCATAAGGGCCGCGCGCACTATTCGTCGGAGGTAACGCCCTTGTCGTCGCTCGAAGAACGCTTCGAAGAAGTCCGTCAGCTGATCCTCATCGGCAAGGAGAAGGGTTATCTCCTGTACGACGAGGTCAACGAC
>JALHON010000381.1 GCA_022842985.1 Acidobacteriota bacterium
TCCTCGGTGGCGCGCAGTTCGGCCGTGCGCGCTTCTACACGCGCCTCGAGTGTAGCATTGAGGGCGCGCAACGCCGCTTCGGCCTCGCCGCGTTCGATCACCTGGCGAGTCCGCTCGGCGACCTCCTCCATGAACGCGACCTCGTCGGGTTGCCACCGGCGGACCGGCCGGTCGTTGAGGTAGACGATCGTACGCAGGCGCCCGGCGCGCACGAAGGGCACGACGAGGATTGAACGCGTGTCGACCGCCTGGGCGGTGGCGCGCGTTTCCGCTTCGTCGCTCAACGGATCGGCTTGCAGGTCGTTCACCACGACGGTCTCGCCGGCGCCTAGCCTGGCCACGATCTTTTTACCGAAGGCGTGGGCGGGGATGCGCCCGAGCAGCGGCTGGGCGCGTCCGTCGGTCCAGCACACCGAATAGTCGAACACATCCTCGACCGGATCGAGATGGCCGTAGCCCACGCGGCTGACGCCGAAGAAGCGGCCCATCAGGGCGCAGGCTTGGTTCAGAGCCTTGTCGGTATCGATGCCGCGCAGCGCGTCGCTCAGTTCGAGCATGAAGGCGTGGCGCGCCTCGGCGAGCTTGCGCGCGCTGATGTCGATGGCGGTGCCGACGGCGCGGTAGCACCTGCCGTCGGCATCGAACAGGCCCTTGCCCTTGGCCGCGATCCAGCGCACCACCCCGTCGTCGTGGCCGATCACCCGATACTGCTCGTCGTAGGGTGCCCGGATCGCAGGATCAAGCGCAGCACCGAAGGCCCGGGTGGTGGCGTCGCGGTCTTCGGGATGAAGGCCCCTGTAGAAGTCGTCGAGCGTGCAGACGGCGTCGGGAGAGAAACCGAACATGGCTTTGGTGCGGGGCGACCACGCCAACGTGTCGGTGGTGAAATCGACGTCCCAGATACCGATCTCCGCCGCCTCGGTGGTCAGCCGGAGCGATTCCTCGTTCAACAGGGATTGCCGCTCGGCCTCCTTATGGGCCGTAACGTCGTGGCCACCAACGAAGATGCCGTAAACCTCGCCGGCCTCGTCGCGGATTGGTTCATAAACGAAGTCGATGAGGCGCGTGCTGGCATCGACGCTCAGGCGAACCGACATGGCCTGGGCGATGAAGCGTTCGCCGGTGCGGTAAACCCGGTCGAGCAGCTCGTAGAAGCCCTGACCTTCCAGTTCCGGCAGGGCTTCGCGCACGCTGCGGCCGATGAAGTCGCGTGGGCCGGCGATGGCGATGTAGGCTTCGTTCACGTACTCGTAGATGTGGTCGGGGCCCCTCAGCACGGCGATGAAGCCGGGCGCCTTCTGGAACATGCGGCGCTGGCGCTCGTTCTCGGCCAACAGCTGCTGCTCGGTGAGCACTTTCTGAGTGGTTTCACTGCAGACGACCAGCACACCGCCCACGCCGTGCGGGGCATCGCCATCGTCGATCGGGCTGTAGCTGTAGGTCCAGTAGACGTCTTCGCGGCGGCCGTTGCGCGTGATGGGCACGAGGTGGTTCTCGTGCCAGGTGGCGCCCCGACCCGACGTCACCTGCTCGATCTGCGGTCCGATGATGGGCCAGATCTCCTCCCACACGGCCCGGCCCGGCTGGCCGAGCGAGGACGGATGGCGTTCCGGGCCGATCGAGCGCCGGTAGGCGTCGTTGTAGAAGCAGATGAGTTCGGGCCCCCACCAGATGTACATCGGGTGGCCGCAGTTCAGCAGCAGCCGGACCGCGGTCCGAAGCGACTGCGGCCATCCGGCCGGTTCGCCGACCGGCGTGGTCTTCCAGTCATGGGCCCGCATGAGCGCGCCCATCTCGCCGCCACCGGCAAGAAAGCTCGTGTCGCGCTCGGCTGAAATCATGGCCGGACAGTATCGATTCGCGTCCCACCTGCAAGGGCGACGGCGGCCGGCCGTCCTGTCAGATCACCCGCTGGGTGCGGGCGAAGGCCATGTAGAGATCGTGGGCGCGGGCGGCGATGGGGCCGGGCTGCAGGTCGCGATCCTCGTAACGGCTCACGGGTTGCACCTTGCCGGCGTTGCCGGTGGTGAACATCTCGTCGGCTTCCTCGAGTTCGGCCGGGCGGATGGTGCGCTCCTCGACCGTGATGCCGGCCGACCGCAGGAGCTTGATCGTGCGGTAGCGCGTGATGCCGGCCAGGAAGCTGCCGTTCGGCACCGGGGTCGCAACCACGCCGTTGCGGGCGAGGAAGAGGTTGGAGCTGCAGGTCTCCGCCACGTTGCCGAGCGGGTCGAGCACGACGCCGTTGTTGAAGCCGCGCTTCAGCATCTCGGCGACACCGCGCGAGGAATTGGGATAGAGGCAGCTCGCCTTGGCGTCGGTCGGCGCGGTCTCGGGCGCCGGCCGGCGGATGGACCGGCAGAGGCCGAGCGTCAGCGGCGTGCCGGCGCGCATCGGTGAGACGTAAGTGCAGAGCAGGAACTGCGCGGAGTCCGGATCGACCGAGATGGGGCCGGCGCCGCCCTTGCCCGCCCAGAACATCGGCCGGACATAGAGCTCGGCCTTGGAACCGAAGCGGCGCACGCTCTCGTGCATCAGCTTCAAAATCTCTTCCGGCGTCTGGGTCGGGTTCAGGCCGATCGCCCGGGCCGAACGCACCACGCGTTCCGCATGGAGGTCGAGGTCGGGACCGCAGCCCTCGAAGGCGCGCCCGCCATCGAATACCATGGAGCCCAGCCAGAAGGCATGGTCGCGCGGCCCCAGGATTGCCGGGTTGCCCTCGTGCCAGGTGCCGTTCCAGTAGGTGAGCGTGTCCATTCTACCCTCGTCCGTCCTCGAAGCGCGCGGACATAGCAGACGATGAGCGGCGCGGCCATCCTGGCCCTGGGTGCGGCATTCTGCTTCGCATTGGCACTGATTCTAACGCAGTTCGGGCTGCGGACGATGCCGTCCTGGCGCTCGCCGCTCTACTCAATCGGCGGCGCGCTGATCGTGGCATGGCTGGCCGCGATCCTGTTCGTCGACTGGAGTACCTTCAATCTCGACGCGGCGCTGATCTTCGCCGGGGTAGGCTGCATCTTCCCCGTCGTCGTCTCCATTCTCGGGGTGCGCTCGAACGAGCGGCTCGGACCGGCAGTGGCCGGCGCCGTTGGTAACGTGACGCCGATCTTCGCCGTGCTGGGCGCGGTGCTGTTCCTGGGCGAACGTCTCGGTCTGCTGCAACTGGCCGGCCTGGCGATGGTGGTGGGCGGCGTGGCCCTGCTGGCGCTGCGCGGCGGCAGCGGCGGCCGCCACTGGTCGGTCTGGGTACTCGGCCTGCCGCTCGCGGCGGCATTGGTGCGCGGCGCCATCCAGCCCGCAATCAAGTCCGGGCTCGCGCTCTGGCCCGAGCCGCTGGCGGCCGCCGCCATCGGCTATGCGCTCTCGTCGGTCGTGATCGTGTCCCTTGTCGGCCGCCGCGCGTTGCGGGAAGGACCGGCGATCCGCAGTGGGGTGCTGTGGTTCCTGGCCGTCGGCTTCGCCAACGGCAGTGCCACCTTCCTTCTCTATGCGGCGCTCGGGCTGGGCTCCATCACCGTCGTCGCGCCGCTGGTCGCGCTCTTCCCGCTGATCGGCGTGGTGCTGAGCTGGATCTTGCTGCGCGGCGAACAGCTTCATGCGATCGGGCTGCTCGGCATCCTCGTCAGCGTGGCCGGCGTGATTCTCCTGCTTCTGGGCGGAAACTGAAAGCGGGCCGGGCGGATCGATGCGATTCGCTCGCAACCCTCGCTGG
>JALHON010000382.1 GCA_022842985.1 Acidobacteriota bacterium
GGCGCGCGCGAGGGCTGGCTCGACTACGCCGCGCTCGTGGCCGCCGCGACGCCGGCGCCCGTGCGGCCGGCCGTGGCCGAGTCGGACCTGCTGACCATCAACTACACGAGCGGCACGACCTCGCGCCCGAAGGGCGTGATGATCACGCACCGGAACGCCTGGGTGAACGCCGTGGGCATGCTCGTCCACATGCCGATGTCGGCGGCGGACCGCTACCTGTGGACGCTGCCGATGTTCCACGCCAACGGCTGGACGTTCACGTGGATCGTGACCGCCATCGGCGGGCGCCATGTGTGCCTGCGCAAGGTCGAGCCCGCGGCGGTGTTCCGTCTCATCACGCAGGAACAGGTGACGTTCCTCTGCGCCGCGCCCACCGTGCTCATCGCGCTCGCGAACGCCCCGGCGGAGATGAAGGCCGGCGTGCCGGCGGGCGTGCGCGTGCTCACGGCCGGCGCGCCGCCGGCGGCGGCGACGATCCAGCGGATCGAAGACGACCTCGGCTGGGTCGTGACACAACTCTACGGCCTCACCGAAACGTCGCCGCTCATGACCATCTGCGAGCCGCTGCCGGAGCACGCCGCGCTCGCGCGCGACGATCGCGCGCGCCAGAAGGCACGGCAGGGCGTCGAGCAGCTCACCGGCGGGGAAGTGCGTGTCGTCGACGCCGAGGGCCGCGAGGTGCCGGCGGATGGTGAGACGCGCGGCGAGATCGTGGTGCGCGGGAACGTCGTGATGGCGGGCTACTACCACGACCCCGCCGCGACCGACGCCGTCATGGGCGATGGCTGGTTCCATTCGGGCGATGCCGCCGTCGTGCATCCGGACGGCTACATCGAGATCCGCGACCGGCTGAAGGACGTCATCATCAGCGGCGGCGAAAACATCTCATCGGTCGAAGTCGAAGCGACGCTGCTGCGCCACGCCGCCGTGCTGGAGGCGGCTGTCGTTGGTTTCCCCGACGAGAAGTGGGGCGAAGCGCCACACGCGTTCATCGTGTTCCGCGCCGGCTGCGAGGCGGCGCCGGCGGAACTCCGCGCCTTCTGCCGCGAACACCTCGCGCACTTCAAGGTGCCGCACAGCTTCTCGCCGGTCGCGGAACTGCCGAAGACGGCCACCGGCAAGATCCAGAAGTTCGTGCTGCGCAAGGGGCGTCCGAACCTCGCCGCGCAGTAGCGGCGCATCGTTGGGGGGGCAGACCCCATTCAAGGTCCAGCCAGACGTCGATCGCAGATTTTGCACATAGTCGTGCCAGGCCCAGAATGGGGACAGTCCCCATCACACGTCAGTGGCGATGCGCGGCGCCGCCGCCGAAGCGGCCGTAGTAGCGGACGAAGACGTGCATCGAGAGCGGGCGTCCGTACGAGTCCTGCAGATTCGCAGGCACGCGGTACGTGGTCACATCCGCGCCCAGGCCGAGACGGCCGAACGTGCCGCTCACGACGTCCTTCACGCCGCCGAGGGTGAAGGCACCCACACGCGATTGCCGGTGCGTGTGGCCGACGCCGATCGGGTGGAAGCCGGCATCGAGGATGTCCTTGTCGAGCCACTCGACGCGTGTGTAGGCCGCCCACGCCGCCGACGGTCGGAACACGGCTTCCGCGAGGTAGGCCTCGAGGTTGCCATGCGCCTCGCGGTTCTGGCCGGCCGCCATCGTGACGGCCAGCGTGCGGTCGCCGCGCGTGCGCGTGTAGGCGAGCGAGGCGGTACGGCGTTCGGCGTCGTAGGTCGAGAGGCGCTCGGGACGGGTGAGCCACGCCACCGACACCTGCGCGTCCCAGCCGCCGCGCAGATAGCTCACGCGGACGGCCTGCGAATCGAGACGGCCGAGGTCGAGGTCGGTGCGCTGTTCGTCGGGCTCCTGGCCGCGGAACAGCGCCGCTTCGACGCCGAGGCCGCGCGCTTCGAGCCGCGTGCGGACGACGCCGTGTGTGATGTGCGTGGCGTCGAGCTGATGGTGGCTGAGCGGCACCTGCGGATTCTCGATGGCCGAGGCGCGGTGCATGAAGGGCTGCGGCCCGATGGGCGGGCCGCCGACGAAGGCGGCCCCCACCGTGAGGCGCGCCGGCCCAAGGGCACGCGCCGTCTCCGCGCCGAGGTGCATCGCGAGGTCGTGCGGATGCTGATAATCGATGAGCGGCGCGTTGCCGAACGTCTCGCCGGTCTGGAAGACCTGCGGCGAGCCGAGGTCGGCGAGCGTGAAGGGCTCGAGCGTGCCGCCGGCGATGATCGTGGTGGTCCAGGCGCCGGTCGTGCGGGCCGCCGTCGCCATCAGCCAGTTCTGCGACTCCCAGGCGTCGAAGTCGGTGAACTTGCGGTCCTGCCGGTTGTAGCCGGCGAAGATGTTGGTCTCGACCCGCCACTGCCAGGCGGCCGGGCTCGGCGCGTCGTGCACGTGCACGTCGGGCGCCGCCGGCGCGGTCTGCGCGGCGGCCGGCGCCGTGACGAGGAGCGCCGCGCCAAGTGCGGCGATCGCGTGAGCGAGGCGGGGCCTCACTGGATCACGATCCGGCCGGTGAAGGCGGTGACGCCCAGATAGGCGTGGTCGTGGAAGCGGCAGGTGCGTGCCACGGTGAAGACACCTGTCTGCCGGCTCTGGCCCGAGGCGACGAAGCCCGCCTGATCGATCTCCGGGCATTCGGGCGTGGCCGGGTCGGGACCGCCGGAGAAATCGTGCGCCCGCACGTCGAGGTTGCGGAAGGTGACGCGGGCGCCGACGGGGATGGTGAGCACCGCCGGCGACACGCCGGCGGACGTCACGGTGATCGTGAGGTCGGGTGGAGTCGTGCCCCCGGTGCCGCCTCCGCCGGTCGCGGGCGGGGTGGGAGAGGACGGCGTGGGAGCGGTGTGCGGCGCGTCGGCGACGCCACAGGCGGCGGCGACCACGAGACAACAGACGGCCAGAGACGCGCGAAGAGCGATCGACGGCATGAGAACGCATCCAGCCCGGGTGGCGCGCCAGGCGAGACCGCCACCGTACCACGGACGCCGGCCGAAGGCGAGCGCGCCGCTCACGCGAAGTGCGCGGCGGCGAGCGGCATCGCCAGCGATCCGGCGGCGCTCTCGACGTAGAGCTGGCCATCCATCACGTTCACCGTCCACTGCGTCCGGCGGTCCAGCCCCGCCGCGAGCGCGTCGACGAACGGCTTCTCGAACGCGTAGACCGGAATCTCGGCGGCCCGGTGCACCTTCTGGCCGTCGAGTTGCGCCAGCACCTGACGCAGGTCGCGGTGGGTGTAGAGCGCGGCGCGGCCGGCGAGCTTGCTGCCGCGGTGCAGGCGTTCGGCCGACGGCATGCCCACTTCGATCCAGGCGGTCGTGCGGCCGGTCAGATCCTTCACGACCACGGCGGGCTCGTCGGCGGTCGACAGCCCGTCGCCGAACGTGATGCCATCCTCGTATTCGAGGGCATAGGCGAGCAGCCGTGTCACCAGATACTCCGCCGTTTCCGAGGGATGCCTGGCGACCCGGAGCTCCAGCGTCTCGTAGACGCCGCGGTCCACGTTGGACAGGTCGATCGTGACGGCGTAGACCGTCGAAGACTGTGCCATGCGAGTCCGGATGGTACCACCCTGCGTTATCATCGCGGCGCCCTGACCGTGCGCTGCCGTCTCCGTTCGCTCGCCCTCGTGTGGTGCGCGTGGCCTGTCCTCGCCGGGCTCGTGGTCTGGCCGCACGCCGCGCGCGCCGGCCAGGC
>JALHON010000383.1 GCA_022842985.1 Acidobacteriota bacterium
GGTTCACGGCCTCGGGCGTCGACGCCGAGCGCACGGCCGCCAGCCGGCCGAGCGGCACGCGCTCGCCGCCGGGCGCCGCCACGACGAGGTTGGCAATCGCGTCGGGCGACTCGCGCACCGCGCCCGGCAGCCGGACCACGATGGGGAAGCGGCGGGCGCCTTCGAGGACTTCGGTGACCTGGCGGCCGCCGATTGCGGTCTCGACCACTTCCTGCACGTCGGCCACGTGCAGGCCGTAGCGGGCGAGGGCATCGCGGTCGAGCGCGATCTCGATCTGCGCGGCGCCCGACAGGATCTCGACCTGCGCGTCGGCGTTGCCGGGCACCTGTTCGACGACGCGCAGCACGTCGCCGCCGAGGCGTTCGAGCACCGTCGCATCGGGGCCGAAGATCTTCACGGCCACGTCGGCCTTGACGCCCGACACCACCTCGTCCAGGCGCATCGCCATCGGCTGCGTGAAGTTCACTTCGAGCCCGGGCACGTGCGAGAGGGCCTCGGCCATCGCATCCACCAGTTCGGCCTTGCTGCGGCCGCTCGCCCAGTCGTCCTCCGGATGCAGCAGCACGTAGACGTCGCCCTGGTAGATGCCCATCGCCTCGGTGGCCAGATCGGGGCGCCCGAGCTTGGTCACGATCTGCGAGACCTCGGGGAAGTTCTTCAGCACGATCTGCTCGACGCGCGTCGAGATGGCCACCGACTCTTCCAGCGAGACGGAGGGCAGCTTGCGCGTTTCGATGAGCAGCGAGCCTTCGTCGAGCCGCGGCATGAACTCGGTGCCGAGGAAGGGCACCGACCCGACGGCCACCGCAACGATGACGAGGGCGACGCCGATGGTCAGGAGCGGATGCCGCATGTGCGCGGCGAGCTGTGTCTGGTAGAACGCGCGCATCCGCACGAACCACGCCTCGTCGGTGTGATGGCCGCCGAGCGGCAGCAGGTACGACGAGACGACCGGCACGGCCGTGAGCGACAGCAGCAGCGAGCCGAAGAGCGCCGTGCAGACGGTGATGGCCATCGGCCGGAACATCTTCCCCTCGAGGCCCTCGAGCGTGAAGATCGGCAGGTAGACGGCGATGATGATGAGCACGCCGAAGAGCACCGGGCGGGCCACTTCGACCGCCGCGCTCTTGAAGAGGCCGAGGCGGATGCCTTCGCGTTCGTGCGCCGGCGCATGCGCCAGCCGCTCGCCGATGCCGACACGGCGGCGCACGAAGTTCTCCATCATCACCACGGCGCCGTCGACGATGAGGCCGAAGTCGATGGCGCCGAGCGACATCAGGTTGGCCGAGACGCCGAAGAAGCGCATGCCGATGAAGCCGACGAGCATCGAGAGCGGAATGACCGCGGCGACGATGAGCGAGGCGCGCACGTCGCGCAGGAACACGAAGAGCACGATGAGGACGAGGACGCTGCCTTCGAGCAGGTTCTTCGTGACCGTGGCGGTCGTGCGGTCGATGACCTCGGTCTGGTCGTAGAACTTCTCGAGCTTCATGCCCGGCGGCAGCGTGGCGGCGATTTCGGCGAGGCGCGTCTTGACGCGGCCGGCGAGGTCGCGGGCGTTCTCGCCCTTGAGCATGATGACCATGCCGCCCACCACTTCGCCCTGGCCGTTCCTGGTGACGGCGCCGTTGCGGAGCGCCGGCGCCACTTCGATCGCGGCGACATCACGCAGCAGCACGGGCACGCCGCGATGGCTCGCCAGCACGACCCGTTCGATGTCGTGGACGTCGGCCAGCAGCCCCACCCCGCGCACCGTGTAGCGCTCGGCCTGGTGCTCGATGAAGCCGCCGCTGAACGACTGGTTGTTGTCGGCCACGGCGCGCAGCACGTCGCCGAGGGCGAGGCCGTACTGTTCGAGGCGCCGCGGATCGACCACCACCTGGAACTGCTTGCTCTGGCCGCCCCACGTGTTCACTTCGCTCACGCCCGGTACCGAGCGCAGGCGCGTGCGTACTTCCCAGTCGTGGGCGGTCTTGGCTGCCATGGCATCGATGCCCTCGCCGGTCACGACGTACTGGTAGATCTCGCCGAAGGCGGTCGCCACC
Source organism: Acidobacteriota bacterium (assembly GCA_022842985.1). Taxonomy (GTDB): domain Bacteria; phylum Acidobacteriota; class Vicinamibacteria; order Vicinamibacterales; family UBA2999; genus CADEFD01. The sequence continues at coordinate 2,046 of JALHON010000383.1, forward strand.
GGGCCGAGCACCGGCTGCAGGCCGTCGGGAATGCGGCCGCGCACGTCCGCGATACGTTCGGTGACGAGCTGGCGCGCGAGGTAGATCGGCACGGCGTCGTCGAAGACCACCGTGACCATCGACAGGCCGAACTTCGAGACCGAGCGCACTTCCTGCGTGTTCGGTACGCCCATGAGCGCCGTCTCGATCGGGTACGAGACGCGCTGTTCCACTTCCGGCGCGGCGAGGCTCCGCGCCTCGGTGATGACGACGACCTGGTTGTTCGTGAGGTCGGGGAAGGCCTCGACCGGCAAGTCGCGCACGGCGAGCACGCCGGTAACGACGAGCGCGGCCAGGGCCAGGAGCACGAAGGCCCGCTGGCCGAGCGTGGCGTTGACGAACCGTTCGACGGCGCCCACGACTACTCGTCCTCGGGCGCCGGCGCCGTGAGCGCCGATTTCAGCAGGAACGCGCCCGACGTGGCCACGACATCGCCCGCGCTCAGTCCCCGCACGATCTCGACGGCGCCGTTCACGGTGGCGCCGGTCGTCACCGCGCGGCGGAGGAACTGGTCGGTGCCGCTGCGCACGAACACCACCGATTCCCCGTCCATCGTCTGCAGCGCGCGGGCCGGCACGACCAGCACCGAGCGTGGCGTCGTGGCCGCCACCGACACGGTGACGAGCATCTGCGGCTTGAGCTTCCGGCCCGGGTTGGCCAGTTCGATGCGCAGCGTGACGCGGCGCGTGTCGGGATCGACGACGTCGCCGATGGCGGCGAGCGTGCCGGGGAAGGACTCGCCGGGATACGCGGCGGCCTTCACGGTGACGGGGCGGCCGGCGACCACGCGGCCGACGAGCGCTTCGTCGATTTCCGCCGTCACCCACACGCGGGACAGATCCGACACCACCACGAGCGGTGTGCCGGGCGTCACCGCCGAGCCTTCCGTGGCCAGCCGCTCGATGACCGTGCCGGCGAAGGGCGTCGCAACCGGCACGTCTTCGTGTTCGAGCGGGTTGGCGTCGGGGCGCGCGACGATGCCGTAGTGCGCGAGCTCCTGCTCGGCGCGGGTGATTTCGGCGCGCACCGCGGTCACGGCCTGGGTGGCGGCGTTCACGTCGGCCCGCGCGCGCTCGAGTTCCTGCGGCGAGAGCGCCTTGTCGGCCACGAGGGCGGCGGCGCGGCTCTCGGAGGTCTTCGCGTAGACCAGCTCGGTCTCGGCGCGCTGACGTTCCGCCAGGGCCTTGAAGTACCCCGCCCACGCATCGTGCACGACGTGGCTGTGCAGTTGCACGACCACCGCGCCGCGCGCGACGCTGTCGCCCGGCTGCACGTTGAACTCGTGCACGACCCCTTCCACGAGCGAGCCGAGACGCGCCGTGCGCCGTTCGTCGAAGAGCACGCGGCCCGCCGCGTCGAGCGGATCGGCGCGTTCGACCGTGGTGGCGGTGGCGGTCTCGATGCCGGCGGCCGCCGCATCGGTGGCATCGACGCGCACCGCGGCCGGGGCGGCCGTGCCGGCCGCGGCCGGCGCCGGATCGGCAGAAGGCGTAGCGCCGCCACCGCAGGCGAGCGTCGTGACGAGCGGCGCGACAGCGGCCAGCGCCGTGAGCGTGCGACGGGACGAAGACGTCATGGCAGGGGTTCCTCACCGG
>JALHON010000384.1 GCA_022842985.1 Acidobacteriota bacterium
CGCACGTCGTCGAGGGCGAGCGCCGCGGCCGCGGCCCGGCCAACCGCGAGGTGCCCGAGGTGCACCGGGTCGAACGTGCCGCCGAGGACGCCGAGCCGTGCCATCAGTCCGCGTGGTCCTCGCCGGGCGCGTCGTCGTCGCGGTCGTCGTCCTCCGCGGCTTCGGCCACGAGCTTGGCGGCTTCTTCGGCGCGCGCCGCCGCCACGTGCGGCCAGGCGGCTTCGAGCAGCGCCGGCACACCCGTGCCCGCCGCCGCCGAGATGGCGAGGAAGGGCAGGTGCAGGGCCTGGGCACGCGCCCGCAGCGCGTCGAGACGTTCGGGCTCGTCGAGCGCGTCGATCTTGTTGGCGGCGACGAGCTGCGGTTTGTCGAGCATGGCCGGGTCGAACAGCTCGAGCTCCCGGCGCACGATGTCGAGATCGCTCACCGGGTCGCGGCCCGACCCGCTCGAGACATCGACGACATGCACGAGCACGGCGGTGCGTTCGACGTGGCGCAGGAACTGGTGCCCCAGGCCGTGGCCGGCGTGTGCGCCTTCGATGAGGCCGGGCACGTCGGCGATGACGAACGTGCGCTCGCCCGAGAGGCTCACGACACCCAGGTTCGGCGTCAGCGTGGTGAAGGGGTAGTCGGCGATCTTCGGCCGCGCCGCGCTCGCCCGCGCGATCAGGGTCGACTTGCCGGCGTTGGGGAAGCCCACGAGGCCGACATCGGCGAGCAGCTTCAGCGTGAGGCGGAGCGTCTTCTCTTCGCCGGGCTCACCCGGCTGCACCTTGCGCGGCGCACGGTTCGTGGCGCTCACGAACATGGCGTTGCCGAGGCCGCCGCGACCGCCCTTGGCGACGAGCACGCGCTGTCCGGGCACGCGCATGTCGGCGATCGTGATCCACTCGCCCGGCATCTCGGGATCGCGTACGGCCACGGTGGTGCCGGGCGGTACTGGAATCTCGAGGTTCTTCCCGGCCCGGCCCGTCCGCAGTACCCCTTCGCCGCCGCGGCCGCGCTCGGCGCGGTGCTCGGGGTTGTAGCGGAAGTGGAGGAGGGTGTTGCGATGCGGATCGGCGACGAGGTACACCGAGCCGCCGTGGCCGCCGTTGCCGCCGTCCGGACCGCCGCGCGGCACGAACTTCTCGCGCCGGAAGCTCAGGCAGCCGGCGCCGCCGGCGCCGGATTCCACGACGATTTCGACGTCGTCAACGAATGTCATGGGTAGGCCACAAACACGACGGGGATCGTGACGACGAGGCGTGACCCCGTCACCACGATCCCCGTAATGCGCGTTGCCGCCGAACTATTCGAGCGGCTGGATGCTGATGAAGCGGCCGCGCGAGCCGTGATCTTCGAACTTCACGGTGCCCGGAATCTTCGCGAAGAGCGTGTCGTCCTTGCCGATGCCGACGTTCAGCCCCGGGCGGTACTTCGTGCCGCGCTGGCGCACGAGAATCGAGCCGCCGGTCACGACGTTGCCCTCGAACCGCTTGACGCCCAGGCGCTGCGAGTGGCTGTCGCGCCCGTTGCGTGAACTTCCCTGACCTTTTTTCGTAGCCATGACGTCATTCCCATGCCGCCGTACGCGGCAGGCCTCTGTTGCTTACGCGACGATGTCGGTGATGCGCACGCGCGTCAGCGCGCTGCGGTGGCCCGCGGTGCGGCGGTACTGCTTGCGGCGCTTCTTCTTGAAGATGCGCACCTTCGGACCGAGATGCGGCGCCACGACCACGCCGAGCACCTTGGCACCGGCCAGGGTGGGAGCGCCGGTCTTGAACTCGCCGTTGTCGGTGCCGATGAGCAGCACCTGATCGAACGAGACTTCCGCGCCTTTTTCTCCGGTGCCGTCGAGTTCGATCTCGACACCCGGCGCGACGCGGTACTGATGGCCTTGGGCCTGAATCACTGCAAACACGGGAAGTCTCCGCGGACGAAAAATCGGCCGCCAGCTCACCCCCGCGAGGGGGCCGTCCACTGCGGACGGGGTTTCAGCCGGGCCAGAACTACCAAGGCTACCAGATCTCGGCCGCCAGATGCTAGCGGCCTCGCAGACAGGGAGCCGGGACCAAGGGAACAGGGAGGAAGACCGCCGTCCCTGTTCCCTAAGTCCCTGGTCCCTATTTCAGCAGAGTTCTACTTCCCCGTACCTTTTGGGCGCTCAGGGTGTTCAGGAAACTCGGCAGCAGCCGGTCCATCAGCTCGAAGAACGAGGAGAGGGGCGGCGTGGTCTGGTTCGAGTTATACAGAATTTCCTCGCGGAACGTCTCGGTGTGGAGCGTCTCGCCGGTGCGGCCGTCGATGAAGACGAAGCTCGGGCGCAGGATGAAGCCCTTGCGCTCCATATAAGTGCGTTCCGGCTGCACGACGCGCCGGCCCAGGGCGTCGAACGTCTCGCGCTCGCGCTGCACGAAGCCGCTGCGCTGCTGCGGGCGGAAGAGGATGGTGCCGGTGACGATGAGCGGCTGCTGCATCTCCTCGCCGACCTTCTTCCAGTACTCCTTGTCGGCGAAGACCTTTTCGTAGGCCGCGAAGGCCATTTCGTCCGAGACCTCGGCCGCGGCCGTGGCCGGCGCGGCGCCACCGTCACCCGCGAGGTCGCTGAGCGCCAGGGCATCGGCGTCGATGACGCGCAGCGTGCCCTTGTTGCGGAGCTGACTGCGCAGCAGGCGGACGGTTTCGAGGTTGCCGTCGACGTCGTCAGTGCCGGCCGAGACGAAGCCGGCGACGAACACACGCGAAAAGGGACGCACGTCCAGCTTCGGCTGGATCGGCGTTTCGATGGGGATGTCGAGAAAGGGGGTCGTGCACCCGCTGAGGATGGCTATCAGCGCGAAGCTACCGACCGTCCTTGCGCCCGGTGCGATCATTGATTTCCTTGAACAGGTCGTGATTCTGCTTGATGAGCGGATTGTTCGGCTCGAGACGCAGGGCCTTCTCGTAGGCCTCGCGGGCCTTCACCAGTTCGCCTTCGTGCTCGTAGGCGATGGCGAGATTGTTGAAGGCCTGCGCGTACGTCGGATCGAGTTCCGTGGCACGCAGCCAGCGGAAGATCGCTTCGCGCCACAGCCCCTTCTGGGCCACGGCGATGCCGAACTCCACCTGTTGACGGGCGTCTCCCCGCTTATCGGCGTAGGCGGGCGCTGCAGAAAGCGCCGAGAGCAGAGTGACGACGACCAGGAAACGAGGCATGGTCCGTAGGGTCACTATAGTCGCCATACTGGCCCCCCGCAAGTAAAGACGCCGCGATTGTGCGCGGCGTGCCGGGAGCGCATAATCGAGAGAACCGAGGTCAACGGCCGCCACGTCCGCGTGTGCGGGTACTCCGCGTCGAGTGCCCCTCCGGAGGTTGGCATGACCCTTCACGAAGCCGTTGCCCTCGCTCTTTTCGGCGCCACCCGGCGCCGGCTCCTCGGCGCCATCGTTCGTACCTGGCTGGCGCGTCCCATTCCCGAGGTCGACGACCTGCCGCCCCGGGACACCAGTGAATCGCTGCTCGCGTGGGCGTGCCGTTGTGACGCCCTCCTCGATCCAGACGCCGAAGCCGCCGACCTGGCCGTGCGCGCCGAGCGCACCCTCGCGGAGGCCCGCCGCCGCGGACAGGCGGCCGTCGGGCTCGGGCACCCCGACTATCCGCCGCCGCTCGCCGAGATTCCCGACCCGCCACCGGTGTTGTGGCTGCGCGGCGCG
>JALHON010000385.1 GCA_022842985.1 Acidobacteriota bacterium
TGGCGCGCGCCGGCATCGACATGGTGCGCCTCGAACGCGAGGCCGGCCGCAACATCACCGAGGGCGTGCCGGTGTGGGCCTTCGAGGTGCTGCTGCCGCTCGGCTTCGCGGTGATTGCCTGGCGCATCGTGCGTACGTCGTACCGCGCGCACCTGGTCGCCGGCGTGGCGGCGCTCGCGGGCGCCGCCTTCGGCGCCTGGCTGGGCGCGGGTCTGCCCTTCAACTGGGCCGACCCCTTCTCCCCGGTCATCGACGCTGCCAGCCAGGTGACGCTGCCCGGCGGCCCCGGCAGCTATACATGGTGGCTGCTGGCGCTCTTCGTGGGCGCCGTGGCCGGCGCGCCGATCTTCGCGCTGCTCGGCGGCGCGGCCGCCATCATGTTCCTTTCGGAAGGGGTGCCGGGCTCGGCCATCCTCATCCAGACGTATCAGCTCTCGACCAAACCGACGCTGGCGTCGATTCCGCTCTTCACGCTCGTGGGCGTGCTGCTCGCCGAAGGTGGCGCGCCGCATCGCCTGCTGCGCGTCTTCCGCGCGCTCTTCGGCTGGTTCCCGGGCGGCACCGCGGTGGTCTGCGCGATGCTGTGCGCGTTCTTCACCGTGTTCACGGGTGGTTCCGGCGTGACGATCCTGGCGCTCGGCGGCCTGCTCTTCCCGGCGCTCGTGAAGGACGGCTACGGCGAGAAGTTCTCGCTCGGCCTGCTCACCGCCTCCGGCTCGCTCGGCCTGCTGCTGCCGCCGGCGCTGCCGCTGATTCTCTACGGCATCGTCGCGCAGTCGCCCATCGAAGACCTCTTCATCGGCGGCATCGTCCCCGGGCTGCTGCTCATCGGCATGACGGCCGCCTGGGGCATCCGCGCCGCCATCGCCAACAACGTGCACCGGCCGCCGTTCGCGTTCAGCGAAGCGGGGGCGGCGCTGTGGGCCGCGAAGTGGGAGATGCTGCTGCCGGTCGTCATCGTCGGCGCGCTCTTCAGCGGCTTCGCCACCACGGTGGAAGCAGCCGCCATCGGCGCCCTCTACGCGTTCTTCACGCAGGTGTTCGTGCACCGCGATCTCGTCGTCGGCAAGGACATCAGCCGCGTGGCCGCCGAGTGTGCGTCCACGGTGGGCGGGGTGCTGCTCATCCTCGGCGTCGCCGTCGGCCTCACGAGCTGGATGATCGACGCCGACGTGCCCGGCCGGCTGCTCGAACTCACGCAGCAGTACATCCACAGCCAGTGGACGTTCCTGCTCGCGCTGAACGGCTTCCTGCTCATCGTCGGCATGCTGATGGACATCTTCAGCGCCACGTTCGTGGTGGCGCCGCTGCTCGTGCCGCTCGGGCTCGCCTACGACGTGCACCCGGTGCACCTCGGCATCATCTTCATCGCCAACCTGGAACTGGGCTATCTCACGCCGCCGGTGGGCCTGAATCTGTTCCTGTCGTCGTACCGCTTCCGCAAACCGCTCATGGAAGTGGCCGCCGCGTCGTTCCCGATGCTGCTCGTGCTCGCCTTCGGCGTGCTCGTCATCACCTACGTACCGTGGCTCACCACGGGGCTGCTCGGGTGGATGGGAAGGTTGTAGATCTCCACATCTGGTGGTGTGGTGACGTGGTGATCTTGTGATCTACGTAAGCCGCCGTCCGGCGCCACCGCTCGATGCGTCGGTCAGCGCGGTCTGGTACTTCAAGAGCGCGCCGCGGCCGTTCGGGTTCGAGCGCGTGCTGCCCAAGGGGCGCGCGCAGCTCATCGTGAATCTGAAGGACGACCGCACGCGTACCTACGACGAGCATGGCGGCTGCGTCGAGGCGCCGGGCGCGGTAGTGAGCGGCCTCGGGCCGCGGTTCGAAATCATCGACACCGACGAGCAGGAACACGTCGTGGGCGTCGTCTTCCGACCCGGCGGCACGACGGGCTTCTTCCGCGACTCCGCCTGGGCCATGCGCGGACGTGACGTGTCCCTCGAGGCCCTGTGGGGCGTGACCGGCACGGCCCTGCTGCGCGAGGCGTTGCTCGCCGCCCACACGCCGGAGGCGGCGCTCGACGTGCTTGAACGCGCGCTGCTCGAGGCCCGCCACGGGCGGGAGACACATGCCGCCGTCACGTTCGCGCTCGCGCGGTTCCATCGTCAGCCGGAAGTGGCCCGGGTCGGGGCCGTGACGGACGCGCTCGGCATGAGCGCGAAGCGGTTCATCGAACGCTTCAAGGCCGAGGTGGGGCTGACGCCGAAGCAGTACTGCCGGCTGCTGCGCTTCCAGCGCGCCGTCACCACCGCGCACGCGGATGCGGACATCGACTGGAGCGACGTAGCCCTCGCGTGCGGCTACTTCGATCAGGCCCACTTCATCCACGACTTCCGCGAGTTCTCGGGCCTCACGCCGGGCGCCTACCGCAGCGGACGCACGGTCTTCCCGAACCACGTCACATTCTTACAATCGCCGGCGTCCTGACCTGCGGCAGGATCACGTCATGGCCGACACCATCGACACCTACCGCACCGTCACTCCGTACCTCATCGTGGCCGACGCCGACGCCGAACTCCGGTTCCTCGCCGCGGCGTTCGGGGCCCTCGAGACCTCCGTGGACCGGCGTCCCGACGGCAGCGTCATGCACGCCCAGGTCACCATCGGCGATTCGATGGTGATGCTTGGACAGGGCAACGCGCAGTGGCCGCCGAAGGCCGCGGCGCTGTACCTGTGGGTGCCTGACGTGGACGCCACCTACGAGCGCGCACTCGCCCACGGCGCCACCTCGGAATCCGCGCCCGAAGACAAGCCGTACGGCCACCGCAATGCCGGCGTCGTCGACACGAACGGCATCACGTGGTGGATTGGCGCGCCGGTGAAGTAGCCCGCGCCCCGGCCGTGGTCGGGTACGATACGCGCCTGTGTCGTTCTCCCACGGTGCGAAGGACCGCCTCACGCGGCACGATCTCGGGCGATTTCCCGGCGATGGTCTGTTCGACCGCCTGGGCCGCACGCTCGCCGACGTCGAAGTGCTGCCGCGCAAGGAACTCTACGAAGCGTGGGAGGTGGCGCGGCGCACGCGCCGGCGCTGCCGCGGCGGACGCGTGGTGGACGTGGCCGGCGGACACGGGCTGCTCGCGCACGTGATGCTGCTGCTCGACGACACGTCGCCGGATGCCGTGGTGGTCGATCCGGCGCGACCGCCATCGGCAGATGTCATCAGCGCCGCGATCACGAACGCATGGCCGCGCCTGGCTGGCCGCGTGCGCTACGACACGCGTCCGCTCGACGACGCGACGCTCACGGCGGATGACGTCGTCGTATCGAGCCACGCCTGCGGGGCGCTGACCGACCGCGTGCTCGACGCGGCGGCGCGTGCCGGCGCGCGCGTGGCCGTGCTGCCCTGCTGCCACGACGCCGACACGTGCGACGCCGGACCGCTCGGCGGCTGGATGGACCTGGCGCTCGCGGTGGATACCGTCCGCGCGCTCCGACTCGAGTCCCGCGGCTACCGCGTGTGGACGCAGACGATTCCCGACGCCATCACGCCGAAGAACCGCCTGCTCGTCGGCATCCCGGCGGCAGATTCGCCGTCGGACGCGGCGGAATCCGGAGCAGAATAGGCGCCGTTGGAGGGCCGTCCATGGTGAGCCACCGTTCGTTCCTCGGATTCGCGGCCGGTGTGCCGCTCGCCGCCCAGCGGCCGTCCGCCGCGG
>JALHON010000386.1 GCA_022842985.1 Acidobacteriota bacterium
CGCCTCGGCCGGCCGGCCCACGTGCACACGGATGAGGCGGAGCACGCTCGGCGCGTGCCGCACGACGAGGTCGTCGAACGCGGCGCGGTCGCCGCCGGCCGCGCGCGCGAGCAGCGCCTCGTCGCTTACGCGCCCGGCTTCCGGATCGGACACGTCGAGATTCCCAGCACCGAATAGAGCGGACACGTCCCGGCGAGGCCGGTCAGGATGGGCACGACGCCAATGTAGCCCCAGGGGCCAATCGTGCCCATGGCCGCGAGCGCCACGAGCGTCACACCCAGTCCCACCCGCGCCACGCGTTCCACCGGATGTTCGTTCACTGCAAAGAAGCTCGCCATGGGGTTCCTCCTCCGTTGTTCACCAGACATAGAGCCGGCCGGCGGGAAAAGGATTCAGCTGCCACCCATGCGCCTGGTTTTCGCTTGCCATTCGCCCGCAAAATGTGGAGGCTAGGCCGTTGTGGCGGATTGTCGCAGGGCCGGCGGCGGCCCCGGGGTCGGCCAGGTCCGGCGAAGGAGTTCCAGATGAAGCGTACGCTGAGCGTGCTGGCGGGTGCGTGGATCCTCTCGTGTGGTGTGACGACCGATGTCGCGGCGCAGGGCACGGCCGCGGCCGGTCCGACGTTCACGAAGGACGTCGCGCCCATCCTGAACAAGCACTGCGTGAGCTGTCATCGGCCCGGCGAGATCGGTCCGATGTCGTTCCAGAGCTACGAAACCACGCGGCCCTGGGCGCGCTCGATCAAGGACAAGGTCGTGAAGCGCGAGATGCCGCCGTGGGCGGCCGACCCCACGCACAGCATGAAGATGGGCAACGATCGCAGCCTGCAGCAGGCCGAGATCGACACGCTCGTCGCCTGGGCCACGAGCGGCGCGCCGCGCGGCAACCCGGCCGATCTGCCGCCGGCGCCCACCTTCGCCGCGGGCTGGCAGCTCGGCGAACCCGACTTCGTCTTCGAGCAGCCGGTGGCGTGGACGGTGAAGCCCGACGCGCAGGAACCCTACCTGTACTTCTACGAGAAGATCCCGTTCAGCGAAGACAAGTTCGCGACGGGCGTCGAGATCCGGCCGAGCAACTTCAGCGTCGTGCACCACTCGGGCGTCTACATCGTGGACATCCCCGACGGCTACACGGTGAAGGACGGCTATCTCTACGACCCGGACGGCAAGCAGGTGCCGCCGAGCGTGCCGATGGGCAAGAAGGCCACCTCCGGCGACGGCACGCCACTCGCCGGTGCCGACAAGATCATTTCCTACGTGCCCGGCCGCGGCTACGAGCGGTATCCCGACGGCTACGCCAAGCGCGTGCCCGCCGGGAAGTACGTGCGCTGGGTGATGCACTACAACCCCACCGGCCAGCCCGAAACCGACCGCAGCAAGCTGGGTCTGTGGTGGGCCAAGGGGCCCGTGCGTCAGGAAGTGCTGAACCTGCAGGCCGGTGATCCCGTGCCCGGCAGCGGCGGCCGCGGCCTCTACTTCGCGCAGGGCAAGGAAGTGCTCTACGAGTCGGACGACACGACCGGCCGGCGCGGCAAGACGCCCACCATCCCGCCGTACGTGGCCGACTTCAAGATGATGGGCATCACGCCCGTCAACGAGCCGATCACCCTCTACGCGCTCACGCCGCACATGCATCTGCGCGGCAAGAGCATGAAGTGGTGGGTCACGTATCCCGACGGCCGCGAAGAGGTCATCCTCGACGTGCCGAACTTCGACTTCAACTGGCAGATCCAGTACGAACTGGCGGCGCCGCTGAAGATCCCGGCCGGCAGCAAGATCACGAACGTCGCGATCTACGACAACTCGATCAACAACAAGTGGAACCCGGCGCCCGAGAAGGAAGTCTACTGGTCGGAACAGAGCTGGGACGAGATGTACCAGCCGACGACGCAGTTCTCGGTCGACAGCCAGGATCTGACCAAGGCCGTGAAGCGGCCCACGAGCGAACAGCCACGCCAGCGGCAGTGACCGCGCGTGCTCGAGGCTCCGTTGCAGGCATGACCACACGTCGCATCGCTCAGGGCGCCGCCGCGCTGCTCGTCGGCCTCGGTCTGGCCGCGCCGGCCGGCGCGCAGGCGCCGCAGGAACAGCTGAAGAGTCAGGTGCCCACGCTCGGGCGGCCGACGAAACCCGACGACCCGGCGCCACTGCTCGACTTCTGGCTGTATTTCAAAGGCAGCTGGAACGTCACGTGGGACTACCCCGAAGGACCGCTCGGCCCGGCCGACGTGCTGAGCGGCACGACCGTCTACACGCAGAAGAGCGCGACGACGTTCGAGGCGGTGACGAAAGCGGAACACAGCGGTGGCGCCGTCACGATCACCGAAGTGTTCGAGTACGACCGCGAGGCACACGCGCTCACCCGCACGGTGACCGACAGCCGCGGTTTCTCGTACACGCAGAAGGGCACGGTCAACGGCGACCTCGGCGGGCAATTCACCATCCGCCTCGAGAGTGCACCGTTCACGGTGAAAGGCCAGTCCGTGCGCCTCAACAGCGTCATGCGGCTGCTCTCGCCGCTCAACTACCGCACGCAGTACACCCTCTCGGTGGATGGCGGGCCGTTCACCAACTACGGAAATCCGTGGTGGCGCAAGGAGTCTTCGAAATGACACGTCAACGTGCCGGGGCTCGGGTCCCGGGGCTCGGGGCCGTTTCTCTCCGGCGGACCGTCGCCGGACTCACCACGGCCGCGGCGCTCACCGCCGCGACCACCGTTGCCGCGCGCGCGCAGGCACCGGCGCCCGTGCAGAAGGTGCCGATCGTCGCCGTCACCGGCTGCCTGGCCGAACAGGGCACGAACTGGTCGCTCACGAACGCCACCGAACCCGTGCCGAGCATTGCCAATGGACCGCCGGCCGGCGAAGCCATCAAGGGCCCCACGTCGGGCACCGCGTCCTACCGCCTCATCGGCGTGTCGGAATTCGATCTGCCGGCGCACAAGGGCCATACGGTGCTCGTAAAAGGGCTGCTCATCAAGGCCACGCCGGTCAGCCGCGTGAACGTGACGTCGGTCACGATGGTGTCGTCGGCCTGCGCGCCGGCCGCCAAGTAGCGCCGCCCGGGCTGCACGGCACCGCACGCGCGCGGCGTGCCAATTCGGAACGCCGTGTCCGACAACGGAGCACTCGCGCGGTGTGCGGTGTGCGCTGTGCTCTCCCCGCCCGCCGGTGCTAACTGCCTGAATTCAAAAGAGGTTGGCGCCCGCGCACGCCGTCTGGCAGTCGCTTTGCTGATATCGGGGCAGGAGTTCCCCCGGTATGCAGCGAATCCTTCGTCTCACCCTCACCTTCTGCGCGCTGCTGGCGCTCACCGCGAGCCCGGCCTTCGCGCAGTCGTTCGTGGTCTTCAGTGCGCGTCACGATGCCGCCCAGAGCCAGGTCGTGCTCGTCGGTTCGGGTTTCCGGAGCGACATGCGCATCCTGCTCAACGGGGCCCCGCTGCCGACGGCGGCGGTGACGGGCAGCGAAATGCGCGCGAAGCTGCCGGCGCTGCAGCCCGGCACCTACCGCCTCGTCATCGATCCGAAGCGCGGCGCGGCGCAGCGCTTCATGGTCACGGTCAACCCGCCCGCCACCGGTGGCAGTGGCATGCCGGGCCCGATGGGCCCGATGGGCCCGATGGGGCCGCAGGGTCCAGCCGGTCCGCAGGGGCCGCAGGGCC
>JALHON010000387.1 GCA_022842985.1 Acidobacteriota bacterium
TGACGCCTTCGGCCACCATCTTCATGCCTGCCACGATCTCGGCCAGATTCCGCCCGCGCGCCAGTTCGAGTCCCACGTGCCGGTTCCGGCTCAGCTGGCCGGTGCAGGTGAGCACGAGGTCCCCCATGCCCGCGAGGCCGGCCAGCGTCTCACGCTCGCCGCCCGCGGCCACCGCGAGGCGGGAGATCTCTGCCAGCCCGCGCGTGATGAGCGCGGCCAGCGCGTTGTGTCCGAGCCCCAGGCCTTCGACGACACCAGCAGCAATGGCAATGACGTTCTTGAGGGCCCCGCCCAGCTCCACGCCGGTCACATCGCTGCTCGCGTACAGACGCAGTGCGCCGGAACGGAACTCCTCCTGCACGTGCCGCACAGCGCCGTCATTGGCCGACGCAACGACGACCACGGTGGGCAGCGAGCGTGCCAGCTCCCGCGCGAAGCTCGGGCCCGAGAGCACGGCGACTTCGTCCACATGACTCCACTCGGCGCGGATGACCTCCGACATGCGGAGCAGCGAGCCGTCTTCGAGACCCTTGGTGGCGCTGAGCACGACGGCGCCGCGATCGACGTGCGCGGCGCCCTGCTTCAGCACCTGGCGCAGACCGTGCGACGGCACTGCCACCACGACGAACTGCGCGCCGCCGAGCGCGGCCGGCAGGTCGGTGGTCGCGGCCAGCGTCTCCGGGAACACGATGTCGGGCAGGTACACCGCGTTGGCGCGCCGCGCCTGCATGTCGGCGACGAGGTCGGCATCGCGCGCCCACAGCTGCACCTGATGCCCCACCCGGGCGAGGTGCACGGCGAGCGCCGTCCCCCAGCTGCCCGCGCCGACGACCGTCACACTACGCATGCGGTATCCCCCTGCGCGCCAGGCGGTGCTCCGTCCCGCGGCGAAGACGGGCCAGATTGCCGCGGTGCCGCCACACGATGAGCAGACCGGCGAGCGCGCTGCCCCACACGACCGCGCCCCCCGCGCCGGTCAGCGCCGCCGCGACCGGCAACGTCAGGCTGGCGATGAGTGACCCGGCGGAGACGACGCGGCTCAGGGCCACCGTGAGCGCGAACGCCAGCGCCGCGGCCAGCGTCGCCAGGGGCGCGAGCAGCGCGAAGGCCCCGCAGGCGGTTGCCACACCCTTGCCGCCGTGCCCGCGCAGCCAGACCGGATACACGTGCCCCGCCACCGCGGCCACACCGGCAGCCACGGGATCGGCGCCATCGACCACGGCCGAGGTGAGAGCGACTGCAAGCGCGCCCTTCGCCATGTCGAGGATCATCACGGCCGCACCGAGTCGTGGCCCCGACACGCGGTACATGTTCGTGGCGCCCACGTTGCGGCTGCCCACCGCGCGCAGATCCACACCGCCCCAGCGCCGGCCGGCCAGATAACCGAGCGGCAGCGACCCGATCGCGTAGCCGGCGCAGGCCGAAAGAATCACGCCGGGGCACTCGCGCGGACATAGCGCCGCAACAGGTCGAGCGCGGTCGTGGCGGCGAGCGAACGGACGACGGCCCGATCGCCGGTGAGCCGCGACGTGCGCACCTCGGTGCCACGGGCGCCCGTGACCGCGAAACAGACGAGGCCAACCGGTTTCTCCGCCGTGCCGCCGCCCGGGCCGGCGATGCCGGTGATGGCGACCGCCACGTCGACGCCGGCCCGCGCCCGCACGCCTTCCGCCATGGCCGCCGCGACCGGTTCGCTCACCGCCCCGTGCGCCGCGATGAGCGCCGCGGGCACGCCGAGCGCCTCGACCTTGGCGGCGTTGCTGTACGACACCACGGCACGGTCCACCCACGTGCTCGAACCGGCGACGTCGGTGAGGCGCGTCGTCACGAGACCGCCCGTGCACGATTCGGCGAGGGCCACGCGCCAGCCGCGCGCCGCGAGCAGGTCGCCGACGGTGCGTTCGAGCGAACGTCCATCATGGTTCACGACGTCATCGCCGAGCACCGCGTCGAGGGCGGCCACGGCGGCATCGAGCCGGCGCGAGAGCGCGGCGTCGTCCGTGCCGCGACACGACAGGTGCAGTTCCACGGTGCCGAGACTCGCGAGGATGGTCGTGGCAATCGGCAGCGGTTCGTCGCGCCACGGACCGTAGACCGGCTGCGCCCGCTCGTCCACCCACGACTCGCTGCGGCCGGCGACGACGAGCGCGCGCTGACGGATGAGACCACCGCCCCATTGCGGTGCGACGTGCGTCGCAAGCGCGTGCTCGAGCATCGGCACCATCTCGCGCGGCGGCCCAGGCAGGAGCAGCATGGCGCGATGACCGGCGGGAATCCAGAGGCCCGGCGCCGTGCCGCGTTCGTTCGGCACGACGATGGCGCCGGCCGGCACCATCGCCTGCCGGCGGTTGATCTCGGGCATCGTCAGGCCGCGCCGCCCGAAGCGCTCACGAATCCCGGCCAGCACGTCCGCCGCTTCGTGCATCGGCAGGCCGAGCACGGCGGCGGCGACATCACGCGTGCGATCGTCGTCGGTCGGGCCGAGGCCACCCGTGCACACCACGAGGTCGGCGCGCGCGAGCGCGTGGCGCACGGCGTCGGTGAGGTCGTCGAGATCGTCGCCGACGACCGTGGTGAAGCGCACCGCGAGGCCGTGGCGCTGCATCGCCGCGGCGATGTGCGGCGAGTTGGTGTCGGCACGGCCAAGGGCCAGCAGTTCGCTGCCGACGGCGATGACCGCGACGCCGGGCGCTGCCGGGCCGGGCTGACTCACACCAGCCATCCCGGCGCGATCCACAGCACGGCCTGCAGGACGGCCCACGCGTAGACGCCGGCGGCCAGGTCGTCGAGCATGATGCCCCAGCCGCCATGAGCCTTCTCGAGCTGCCGCGCCGGCGGCGGCTTCACGATATCGAAGGCACGGAACAGCAGGAACCCGAGCAGCGCCACCGGCCACGTGAGCGGCGCCGCGATGAGCGTGACGGCCATCCCCATCACTTCGTCGATGACGACGGGTCCCGGGTCGGTCGTGCCAAGGGCCCCCTCGGCCGCGGTGGCCGCGACGGCGCCCACGACGAGGAGCACGACGACGAGCGCCACTTCGACCGCCGCCGAGGCGCCGGCCAGCCGCGCGCCCCACCACAGCACGACGCCCACGGCGGAGCCGACCGTGCCCGGCGCGAAGGGAAAGAATCCGGTGTAGCCCGCGCTGGCGAACGCGAGGGCGAGACGACGCATCATGCGCTGACCTTGACGACGCGCGTGTGCGCAATCTGATCGTGCACGGCCCGCCGGTCGGCACGGAACAGTGCCGGGAGGAAGCCGGCGCCGGCGACGAGGCCGCCGGCGATCGCCGCGCCGACGCGGACGACGGCCCCGCCGAACGTGAGCGCGCCGTCGACGGCTTCGACGCGCAACCCCGTCGCCATCTTCCCGAGCGTCTGCCCGCCGTTGGCGGTGAAGACGGCCAGATAGGCCACGTTCAGGCCGACGATGAAGGCGGCAAGCGGCACGAGCGGCAGGGTCATCACCTGGCCCATCGGCACGCTGGCGATCTGCGCGGTGAGATAGACCACGGCGGCATCGATCACGGAGAGCAGGGCAAGATCGACGACGACCGAGAGCAGCCGTGCAGCCGGTGGCGCGGCCACCGACTCGGCCGGCGCCTCGGCGGGCGCGGGATCACCAGTGTCCGCCGGCTCGGCCAGCACCGGTCGCGGC
>JALHON010000388.1 GCA_022842985.1 Acidobacteriota bacterium
GGGTCAGCCGCCGAACTTCTCCCGCAGCACGTTCTTCTGGACCTTGCCCATGGCATTGCGGGGCAGTTCCGTGACGACGTGCACGCGCTTCGGCACCTTGTAGTTCGCCAGCCGGCCGCGCAGCGCGGCAATCATGGCGGCTTCGTCGAGCTGGGCGCCCGCGGCCGCGACGACCACGGCCGTAACGGCCTCGCCGAAGTCGGGGTGCGACACGCCGATGACGGCCGACTCCACCACGCCCGGCCAGGTGTCGAGCTCCAGCTCGATCTCCTTCGGGTAGACGTTGTAGCCGCCCGTGATGATCAGGTCCTTCGCGCGGCCGACGATGCTGAGGTAGCCCTCGGCGTCGAACACGCCCACGTCGCCGGTGCGAAACCAGCCGTCGGCAGTGAACTCCTCGCGCGTCTTCTCGGGCATGTTCCAGTAGCCCTTGAACACGCTCGTGCCGCGGATCTGTACGCCGCCGGTCTCACCGGTGGGCAGTGCGCGATCCTCGCCATCGGCGACCCTTACCTGCATGCCGGTGAGCGCTTGGCCAACGGTCCCGCCCTTGCGGGCACCCATCAGAGGATTTGTGGTGATCACGCCGGCTTCGCTCATGCCGTAGCGCTCGAGGATGGCCTGGCCGATGCGGGTCTCGAACTCGCGGAAGGTCTCCATCAACAACGGCGCGGAGCCCGACACGAACAGACGGATGCTCGCCGCGGCAGCGCGGTCGAAGCCGGGTTCCGCGAGCAGGCGCGTGTAGAAGGTGGGTACGCCCATCATCACGGTGCACCGCGGCAGGCTGCGCAGTGCAAGGGCCGCGTCGAACTTGCGATGGAACAGCATGCGCGCGCCGCTCAGTAGAACGCAGTGCGTGGAGATGAACAACCCATGCACGTGGAACAGCGGCAGCTCGTGCAGCAGCACGTCGTCACGCGTGAAGCCCCAGGCGCCGGTCAGCGCCAGTCCGTTCGCGGCGAGACTGCCGTGCGTCAGCATGGCGCCCTTCGAGCGGCCCGTGGTGCCCGAGGTGTAGATGATCAGGGCGAGATCCTCGGCGGCCGAGACATGGATGCTGTCGTCCGGCGTCGCCGTCGCGGCTGCGTCCCGCAGACTTCCCTGTCCCGCGGCGTCGAGTGTGAGGACGGTCTTCACACCCGCCGTGGCGGCATGCGGCTTCAGGGCCTCGACGGATTCCGGCCGGCACACGAACACCGAGGGTGTGGCGTCTCCGAGAAAGTAGGCGATCTCTGCCGGCTGGTACGCCGTGTTGAGCGGCAGGTACACGAACCCGCCGCGCAGACACGCGAGATACAGGGCGAGCGCCGCCGGCGACTTGTCCACCTGGGCAGCCACGCGATCCCCCGGCCGGGCACCGTGCGCCCGCAGCGCCGCAGCGATGTGTGCGGCGAGCGAGCGCATCTCGGCATAGGTGACGATCGTGCCGTCCTCGGTTTCGAGCAACGGCGCGGCGCCGGTCGGAAAGCGGCTTTCGAGCAGGGCGTACAGGTTGGCTTGGGTCATGACGGCAGGCTCGGCGCGGGCCACTCGCCGAACCCCGGCGAACGGGTCCAGCGATCGATGACACGCGCTTCGATGAGGGTGGAAAGAGTGGGTTTGTCTTCGGCGCGCGCGCCGATCACACCGTCGACGATGCGCGGCGGCAGGGTAGCGAGCTTCACGCCGGGCCACGCGGTGATCGTGGTGGCCGCCGCGGCGAGCGCCACGTAGACGGCGCCGCCCCCTTCGCCGATCAGCCACAGTTCGACGGTGCGGCCCTGCACTCGCATGCCGTGGGCGGCCTCAGCCACCGCAGCAACGAATTCGGAGAGCAGCAGCTGCTCCTCTTCGGGCAGAGGCGCCTGACCCGGGCTGTCCAGCAGGAGGGTGACCGGAAGGTTTTCCCGTTCCCGCGCGAACTCTCGCATCGCTTCGAGGAATCGCCAGCAGCCGAAGGCGTTGACGGTGCGCGCGCCGACGAAGCCGGCGAAGGCCGTGTCCCGACCGTCCACCCAACCGTCGCCCCAGACCACACCATCGCAGTACACGGCGCTCCAGCCTTCGGCGAAGAGATGATCGAGTCTCGCTTCCACTTCCGGCGGTGGCGCGGACGTGGAGAGCGTCGTGGGGTCGCCGTGATACATGCGCAGTCGGCGGGTGAGTATGCGACGCGTGCGGGCGAGGTCGGCCGAGCGCCGGGAGGGGTCGTTGAGCCAGGCCATCAGCGTGGCGTGCACGGCGCCGGCATCGTCCGTGACCAGCACCGCGTCTTCGTCGTGGCGGGCGCGGCTCTCGCAGCGGTAGATCTCCGACACCGCACTTGGCTCGTCGAATCCGGGGCGCACCGCCGCGATCGCGCGCGGGCCCGACAGGCCCAGGCGGCTGCCGCGCGGATAGATGCGCGTCTGGGCGGCGAAAGCGAGCAGACTGGCGCCACCGAAACAGTTGCGTCCGATGACCGCCACGAGCGGGAGATCGTCAGCGCGCGCCTGCAGCAGGGCGCGCTCCAGCTGGCGGAAGGCACCGAGGACGGTCACGCCCTCGGTCAACAGGGCGCCCGCGGAGTCGATCAGCAGGACGATCGGCAGGCGATGGGCCCGCGCATAGCCGATGCCGGCCGAAAGGGTCTCGGCTTCCGCACGGCCGATGGCGCCGGAAGCCCGGGCGGGATCGGTGGCGAGAATCACCACCCGTGAACCCCCCAGCCGCGCTTCCAGCGCAACGGCCGCGGGATTCTCGTGTTCGGTGGCAATGGGAACGGGAGGCTCATCGCGGCACAGGGCCGCGAGCCGTTCGGAAAGGCCGCTACCGAGGAACGGGAGCGGCATGTCTCAGACGCGGCACCAGTTGCGCATGATCTCGGTGAAGGCCTCCGTCGACTGCAGCACGCGCTCGGCGATGCAGTACTCGTCGGTCTGGTGGGCCATGTGCGGCTCGCCGGGGCCCAGGATCAGCGTGGGCGGATTGCCGTAGGCCGGCTTGAGCGCCGCGGCATCGGTGAAGTACGTGGCCGTCTTCGGCTCGGGGCGGGAGCCGAGGGTTTTCTGCATCACGTCGAACACGCTCTGTACCCACGGGTCGTCCGGCTCGGTGTAGACGGATTCCACGTCCAGGAGCGTCTGCAGTTCGACATCCGGGCCGAGCGCCTTCGCGAGGGACTCGCGGATGTGGGCGTGGCTCTGCGTGGGGACGGTCCTCATGTCGATGCCGATGGCGGCGCGGTCGGGCACCGAGTTGATGTTGAGGCCGCCGGCAAACGTGCCGACGTTCAGCGTGCCCTGACCCATCATCCCGTGCGGGGGCGTGTCGAAGTGGTAGTGCTCCAGGCAGGTCACCGCCTTGGCCGCCTTGTACACCGCGTTGACGCCCTTCTCGGGCATGGAGCCGTGGGCCGTCACCCCGTGGGCGAGGGCCTGGAGCCAGAAGGCGCCCCTGTGGCCGACGTAGGGGAAATTGCCCGTGGGCTCGGCCACGACGATGGCGCCGGCGCGCCCGAGTGCGCCGGGCTTGCGGATGAGATCGAACGCGCCCTGGCATCCGGTTTCCTCGCCGGCCGTGATGACGATGGAGATGCCCGGCGTGCGCTCGAGCTTCGGCGCCAGTGCGACGGCAGCGGCGACAAACGCGGCGACGCCGGCCTTCATGTCGCTGGAACCGCGGCCATAGAC
>JALHON010000389.1 GCA_022842985.1 Acidobacteriota bacterium
GGCGTCACCGTCCACGTGCTCGACAGCGTGCCGGGAATCTCGATCTCGTAGACCTTGTCGGTGTTGCCCGTGACGCCGAACACGTGCAGTCGGTTGTTGCGCGGGCACCAGCCGATGGCGCCCCAGATGTCGGGCACTGCCAGCGACGCGCTCAGGGTCGCCGTGCCTCCAAGCGTCGGCTGGCTTACCCCCGACGCCACGTTCATGTACTGGATCGTCAGGTTGCCGCTCAGGCGGTACGCGGCAATGAGCAGGTCGCGCTCGGGGACGTGCAAGAACGCGCCCGTGCGCGGATCGAACCCTGGGGCGTCACCGTCCGAGTAGTTGAACCCCGTGCCGCTGCCGGTGACGTAGGTGTTGGACGCGCGGTCGTACCACTGCAGCCCGTAGGGTGCGCCACCGCCGCGTGGGAGCAGAAAGATCCTGTTCTGCGCCGGCACGTAGCGGGTCAACGTCGGAGCGCCGCCAGGGCTGATGGTGCCGACCGTCGCGCGCAGGCGCGACCACGACTTCGTGGCTGCTGAGACCGCGGGGTTGAGGTCGAGCTCGTGTGCCGCCGCGAACGACGCGAAGTTGGCGTAACCGCACGCCTGGCTGTAGACCTGCGTCAGCTTGCCGTCGATCACGTCCCCGCTGCCGTAGACGTGCTGGTTTGTCAGGCGGATCGTCGGCAGTTCGGCCGTGCACTCGCCGAGCGCGTTCACCTCGGCAGCAATGTTGCCGACGCTGAGGTCGGCCGCCCACGCCGAGGGTCGGATGACGGCCTCGTGGTAGATCGTCGACTCGGCATAGACCCGCGCCACCCAACCGTTGTAGTTCGAGGCCGAGTGCCCGCCGCCGCCCATGAGGTGCGCGCCGTGCGTGCGGTAGCTCGGCGCGACGATCATCGCCGAGTAGTCGGTGATGTCCGCGCACGACGCGGCCGAGTAGCCGACGCCGGTGGGGTCGAACACGTCGCGCCAGTTGTTTGTCATCACGCCGCCACCAGTGGTGTGCGTGATGGCCGCGCCCAGGGCCGGCACCCACGACGGCAGCACGGCCGCCGGGTTGTCGCCCCCCGGCCACGCGCTGTAGCGGCGCCGGTCCGCGCTCGGCAAGAGGCTCCACCGCTTGCCGGCGACGTTCTTCACGGCCATGGGTCAGCCGTGAGCGATCTTGCCCTGGCCGCGCAGGGTGCCGGTGCTCGTGGTGCCGCAGGTCACGACCATCATGAGGCACGAGTCGTTGGGCACCTCCGGCAGCCCGAGCTGCGCCCAGTTGAAGGTGTGCGCCATGTTCGCGAGCTGCATGCCCTGCCCTGTGCGCTGGCGCGTGGCGGTGAAGCCGAAGTTGCCGGCGGTGCCGGTGCTCGCGCTCAGGATCACCGAGTTGATGCCGCGGATGTACTTGCCCTGCTGCGCGACCGGGATCAGCGGCGTGAGCGGGATCATCCGGCCCGCGCGAAGCGTGCCGCCCACGGCCTGCACGGTGAGGTTGCCGTCGGTGCCGTCGTCGTACTTGACGTTGATGGTCGCGTTCGATGCCGTGGCTCCGCCGTCCGTGTAGACCTCGAGGAACCACTGCACGTCGGAGTAGTTGGACGCGCCCAGGCGAGCGGCCGGCGGGGCCAGCGTGTTGAGGTCGCACGGCAGGTTCGTGGTCTGCGACGTGGTGACGTTGAGCACCAGGCCGCCCATATGGGCGATGCGGTCGTGCACTTCGATGCCGGCCGCGCTGTTGCCGGGCGTGAGCGAAAGCCACGCCAGGTAGCTGGTGGCAGGCGCCGTCTGGTTGTCGAACCCGAAGGCGCCCGTCGTGGCCTTTGTGGGCACGGCCGAGGTGGTCGGGATGGCCCCCTGCGCCGGCTGTCCGGTCGCGCGCCACAAACTGAAGATCTGCCCCGCCACTGCGTTGGCCAGCGAGGCCTTGTCGATGACGAGGCGGCTGCTGTTGTTGGCCAGCGCGTTGAGCAGGGCGTTTTCGGTGGTGATCGTCATGGGATGGACCGCCGTTCATCAGGTCATGGCTGCAGATCTGCGCGCGTGACGACGACGTTTGCGCCGTCGAAGTACACCCGCACTCCGTCGATCTCGGCCACAGCCCACTCGACGGGCTCGGGCTGCTTGGGCTGCACACGCTCGGCGATCTCGGCCAGGCGCTGCGCCAGCACGTGCGCCGGCATGCTCAGGTCGGCCAGCAACTCGCCGGCCAGCCCATTCAGCAGCGGCAGCGCCATCTCGCCGCTCGGGGCCATGCTCATGCCCTTGATGGCGCGACGGCGGAACACCCGAGCCGCGCCAGCGATGTCATCCAGCACCGTCAGCGTGACGGCGCCGTTCGTGGCCACCTTGCGACCATCGACCTCGACAACTTCAAACGGCTGCACGGCCATGTTCTAGATCTCATCCCACGCGAGGGTGAGCGTCTCGCTGGGCGTCAGGCCGCCCGAAGCCGTGCTTGCCACCTCGGCCAGCATCACGAGGTGGTCGCCCTTCTCGCCTGTGCTGGTGAAGGGCCCGGCGCCCAGCGACAGAGGCGCGCCGCTCGTGTAGGTGAAGGCGTTCGTGTAGCCGGTGCTCGACGCGCCCTCGGCCGGCGTGGCGTAGCTGGCCACGGCCCTTGCCCACAGGCTGATGCCGGTGCCCAGGCCGTTCGCGCCGTCCATGTAGGCGACGATGTTCGTGATCTGCGAGTAGGTTCCGCCCGAGACGTTGAATCGGAGCCACTTCTCGAAGGACCAGTCGCTGCCCGAGGGCGGCTTGACCATCGGGTTGTTTAGGTCGACGGTCGCGTTGTCGGCGTTCTTGAAGCGGATGGTGCCGCTGGTCTTGTCGGTGCCGGTGCCGCCGGCGCCGTTCTTCTCGAGGATCTGTACAGTTGCAGCCATGGGTGTGCTCCGTATGTGAAAAAGGGGCGCCGACTGGCGCCCCTCGGCTACTGCGTCATGCTGGCGGCCGGCGTCAGCCGGTCAAGCCTTCGTGATCGGCAGGATCGCGCCAGGGCGGGCCCACACGAACTTCGGATGGGTCTGCACCGACACCGCCCAGCCCTTGGTGCCCTGGCCGGTCTGATCGACGATCGGGGCGCTGCCCATGTAGTAGGGCTCGCCCATGGCGCCGGAGCCGACCGACTCGACCGTGTCGTTCGGCGCGTAGCCGACGTAGGCCAGGTCGACGCCGCCCACCGGGAAGGCGCGCGCCTCGGCGGTCGGGATCTTGATCTCCGAGTCGCCGCGATACCACTCCCAGGTGACACCGCCGAAGCTCATGCGCATCGGCACGGCGCCGGCGAGCTCGGCAGCGCGGGCCGTGGCTAGGTAGGTCTCGCGCAGCGACTTCGCCTCGATGAGGTCGCCCCAGTACTCGTCACCGCAGAGCACGTGGATGCTCGAGTAGGTGACGCCGTCGAGCGCCGCGTTGATGGGAAGGATGAGCTTGTTGAAGATCTCCTGGCGCAGCTTCGTGCCGTCGGTCTGCACCGCGATCACCGTCGGCGAGGCCGCCGCGCCGAACTCGGCGGTCGCCGGGCTCAGCAGCGCCTGCATGCGCAGGTACTCGAAGGTGCGGTCGACGGTGCGGCGCAGCTTGGCCACCAGGCGGGCGCGGCGGTTCTCGATGACCTCCTTGGCGCCCGACGTGCCCGCGGCGCGGGCGCCGAGC
>JALHON010000390.1 GCA_022842985.1 Acidobacteriota bacterium
CCACGGCCGCCGGCAACGGGATGCCCCGCGGACGCGGCGGCGGCGCGGTCTTCGGGTCGGTCGTGGCGCGTCCGCAGCGGTAGCAGATGAGCGCCTTCTCGGCAATCTCGGTGTCACAGAATCGGCAGCGCATCTCGGGTCGGGGCGGCCCGTTTGGGCCAGCATCCCAGCATACGCAATACTACCCGTCAGCAGCCACTCGATGATTCCCCTGCGCGACGTCATCCCCTCACGCACGCGTCCCGTCGTGACGGTGACCCTCCTCACCCTCAATGTGCTCGTGTTCATGCGCCAGGCGGGGCTGGGCGTCGAGGAGATGGAGTGGTTCATCGGCGCCTTCGGGCTCGTGCCGGCCGACTTCTCGTGGCTGGCGGTGCTGACGTCGATGTTCGTGCACGGCGGCCTGATGCACGTGGCCGGCAACATGCTGTACCTCTGGATCTTCGGCGACAACGTCGAAGACCGGATGGGCCACGGACGCTTCCTGGCCTTCTACCTGCTCTGCGGCGCCGCCGCGGCCCTGGCGCAGACGGCCTCGGCGCCCGATTCACCGGTGCCGATGGTGGGCGCTTCCGGCGCCATCGCCGGCGTGATGGGCGCCTACTTCGTCCTCTATCCGAAGTCGCGCGTGCTCACGCTCATCCCGTTTCCGATCACCGTCATCGAGATCCCGGCCGTCTACCTGCTCGGGCTGTGGTTCGTGATGCAGTTCGTCAACGGCGTGGCCACCATGACGCCGCCCGAAGGCAGCGCGCTCGCCGGCGGCGTCGCCTTCTGGGCGCACGCGGCGGGCTTCGGCGCCGGCGTCCTGCTGGTGCTGCTCTTCCGGCGCCCGGAGCGGCAGCGCGTCGAGTGGTGGGACGAGCCCTCCGCCGGCCGCTGACGCCGCTCAGGAGCGCTGGCGGATCTCGCGCGAGACGCGCGCCAGCTCGATCATCAGGCGTTCGAACTCGGTGGCCCAGGCGGCCGGGTCGGCGCCGGGCTTCTTCTGGATGTGCGCCTCGGCCTCGGTTTCGAGCGCGCGCCGCCGCTCGATGAGCACGCGCACGGCCGGATCGGTGCTCTCGGCGGCGACGTCGCGATCGAGATAGAACGACCGCGCCATCGTGCCGATCGGCCCGGTCGTGACCGTGGCCTGCACGCCGGCCTTGTCACCGGTGTCGCTGAGCATCGCCCGTTCGGTCGTGAGCTGCGCGCGTTCGCTGTAGTGACGCGCCACGGCAGTGCTCGACGAGGCGAAGAGTTCCCAGATCGACGTGCGGCCGTTCTTGTCGAGGTCCGACTGCACGTCGCCGAGCGCCTTCACGAAATACTCGGGAAAGACCGTGGCGTAGCGCTGCGCCGCGGTTTCCGTGGCGGTGATGACGATGCGGCCGCGGGCGGCGAGGGCCTCGAGGAAGGGCGCGCTCGCTTCGGTCGTGTTCACGACGACCTGTCGTCCGGGCAGCGCGCCGAGCATGGCCCCCCAGTCGGCGGCGGTGAGATCGGGCCCCACGAGATTGAACTTCGCCGCCTGACCGTCGAAGGTGCCGTGGCCGAGCAGGACGACGAGCACCAGGTCGTCCTTCCCCACCTGGCCGCGCAGGGTCGTGAACGCCTTGCGGACGTTCTCGGCCGTCGCGGGAGTACCGGCCGCGCGCGCGGTCTCGTCCACGAGCTGGACGATCTGCGCGGCCGGGAATCCGAAGCGCGAGGTCAGCGCCGTCTGGATCGCCGTGCGCCACGTGGCGAGCTGCGCCGCGTACTCAGGCCCGCCCGAGGCGCCACTCACCACGATGGCCCAACGGCTGTCGCGCGGAGCGGCCGCCGGCGCGGGCGCCTGCGCCGCTGCCAGGGCCGGCCAGAGCAGCGCGAGTCCGACGGTGAGCCATCCTGCGCGACGTGTCATGCCAGCCCCACCCGCCGCCGCAGCGTCCATTCGGCTGCCAGCACGGCGATGACGGCGACGAGGCTCCATGCCCCGTGCCAGAGATCCCGCAGTTCCGGCGGCCCGTCCACGGCCGCCGTCGTCTGCAGCCGCGGCGCGATCTGCGCGATGTCGTCGGGCCGCACGTAGAGGCCGGCCGTCTGCTGCGCCAGACGCTGCAGCACGGCTTCGTTGAGCCGCGGATCGGCCATTTCCGGATCGGCGCCACCGGCGAGCACGATACGCTCGCCCGCGCCCACGCGCTCGGCGCCGCGCCGCGCGTCAGCGGCCAGGCGATACACGCCGGCATCGGCGAAACGCACGGGCGCTTCGTAGCGGCCGTCGGCGGCATCGGCCAGGGTGGCCGTGACGCGCACGTCATCGCCGCCTGGCGCCGTGACCACCACCTGCACTTCGGCGTCGTCCACGGGCATGAAGTCGGCGTCACGCACGAGCACCGACACGGCCTCGACCGTGCCTGGCGAGGGATTGCCGAGCGCCACGATCGACACCGGTTCGAGCGCGCCACGCGCGAGCCACCGAGACATCTGACGCCAGATCGTATCGTAGGTGGTATCGGCGGCCGGCCGCATCATCCGCCACCGCCACGACGCTTCGCCGGCAAACACCATGGCGCGCCCCTGGCCGTAGCGCTGCACCGCCACGAGTGGGCGCATGTCGCTGGACGATCCGGCCGTCGCGAGCACCTGCGCGCCGGCGCGCGGGCCGCCGACGATGGCCACCGAGGCCAGCGATGGCAGCGCCGCCCAGAGCCGCCGCGCCTCGTCGGCCGACGCCCCGATGCGCGTGGCCGGATGCGACGCCCCATCCCCCGTGAGCTGCACGGCCGAGGCCGCCGGCACGTCGGCCGAGGCGCGGGCCACGGTGCCGCGGCGATCCGACATGTCCACCGGCAGCACTTCCTCGAGCGGCGTGCCGGAGAGGCCCTCGCGCTCGAACGAGCGCCCGCCGAGCACGAGCAGCCCCCCACCGCGCGCCGACACGAAGGCGGCCGTGGCCTCGAGCTGCTCGCGCGTGAAGAACGCCGCATCGACGTTGCCGAAGAGCACGGCGTCGTAGGTGAAGAGTTCGGCACGCGTGCGCGGATAGCCGGCGGCGAGCGCCGCCGCGCGCGAGGCGGCGGCCTGCACGAAGAAGGTCGGCTGGCCGTCGTCGGTCTGGCCCTTGCGGATGACCGAGTCCACATCGAGGCTGGTGTCGCGCGCCAGCGCCCGCTTCAGGAACGTATGCTCGTAGCCGGGCGCCCCTTCGACGAGCAGCAGCCGCCGCGGACGTCCCGGCGGCTCGACGAGCACGCTGCGCGTGTTGTTCTCGGAGGCGGCTTCCCCCGGCGCCACCGGCACCTCCACGCGGTACACCGTGGGCACGGCCGGATCGGGCGACACCGTGAACACCGCGCTCACCGGCCCGCCGTCGGTCACCGGCACGCGGCGCACGTCCACCGGGCGGCCGTTGGCGGTGAGCGTCAGGGCAAGCGGCTCGGTGCCGAAGCCCGTCGAGATGGCCGACACGTGCACGTCCACCGTGGAATCGGCAAGGCGCGGCTCCCCCGCCGACATCGCCACGATTTCGCGGTCGCGTGTGATCTTCGGCGACCCGACCCCCACGGTGAAGACCGGCACGGGCAGGTCGGCCGGCAGTGCCGCCGACGAGGTATCGCCACCGTCGGAGACCACGATGATGCCGCCGAGC
>JALHON010000391.1 GCA_022842985.1 Acidobacteriota bacterium
GCGTGGTCGGGCTCAAGCCCACCTGGGGCGAGATTCCCACCGACGGCGCCGTGCCGCTCAGCCGCCAGCTCGATCATCTGGGCCCGATTGCGCGCACGGTGACCGACGCGTGGCTCGTGCACGAAACCCTGGCCGGCCGCGCGCCCGGGCCCGAGGCGCGCCTCGTCGCGAAGCCGCTCGCCGGCACGCGCATCGGCCTGCTGCGCGGCTATTTCGCCGAACGTCTCGACACCGAAGTCGAGGCAGTGTTCGATGCGGCGGTCGAGACCCTGCGCCGCGAAGGCGCGACCGTGGAGCCGGTCGAGATCGCGCACGCACGCGACATCGGTCCGGTCTATCTGCATCTCGTGCTGTCGGATGCGGCGGCGTACCACGCCGAGACACTCGCGCGGCGTCCCGGCGACTACACGCCGAACGTCCGCATCCGGCTCGAGATGGGCCGCTACGTGCTCGCCGAAGACTACGTGCGCGCGCTGCGTGGCCGCGCCGTCATCGCCCGCGAGCTCGACCGCGCGCTCGCCGGCCGCGACGTGCTCCTGTGCCCGACCATGCCGGTCGCGGCGCCGCCGCTCGGCGCCACGATGGTGGACGTCGGCCACGGCCAGACCGAGCCCGTGCGCAACGCGATGCTGCGCCTCACGCAGCCCTTCAATGTGGGCCGTCAGCCGGCGCTCACCATCCCCTGTGGGCGCACGCGGACCTCCGGCCTGCCGGTGGGACTGCAACTCGCTGGCGCGAGCGGGCACACCTCCGGCCTGCTGGGGGTCGGACTGTCAGTGGAACGCGCGCTCGCGCGCAGGTAACGGGGGCCAGCAGCCCCTGGTGACGGTCCCGACGGCATTCGACCGATGACGCACCGCCGCTCGCGTCGTTGCTCCGCCTTCGAATACGTGCCGGTATTCTCAGTTGTCGCGCCTTGCGATCGGCGTGCCTCATCGGTCTCGGTGCTCGCCGGGACCGTCACCAGGGGCTGCTAACGCCCGCTACAGGTAGCGGATGAGGCCGACGAGGGCGTTGTAGATGACGTCGGCCAGTTCTTCCACGAGCGGCGCGTACTCGCCACTATCCACGGCTTCGGCCACCGTGACCGGATCCGTGAGGACGAGCCAGATCGTGGCAGAAGCCACAATCACCGCGACGAGCCCCACCACCCCGGCCAGGCTGACGCTGGCGCGACGAAAACGGTTCGAACGAGGGTCGGGGTCGGACATGGCGCTGTCCAAGGGCGCATGATACACCCCGGACTGTGGATCAGACGGGAAACGGCCCCCGTAAGTTTCAGGGCGTGAGCACGAGCTTGCCCGCCACGTCGCCGGCTTCGAGACGGCGGTGGGCCTCGGCAGCCTCGGCAAGCGGCATGACGGCGTCCACGAGCGGGCGCAGGCGGCCGGCGAAGAAGAGCGGCGCCGCCTGCAGCAATTCGCCCTTGGTGCCCATGTAGGAGCCGAGCAGACTGAGCTGCCGCGAGAACAGGAAGCGCAGGTCGATGGCGGCGTCCCAGCCGGTGGTGTTGCCGCAGGTCACGAGCCGCCCGCCCGGCGCGAGCGCCCGCACGCTCTTCGCCCAGGTGGCCTGGCCGACGTGTTCGACCACGACGTCCACGCCGCGTCTGCCGGTGAGGCGGCGCGCCTCGGCGGCGATATCGGCGCCGTAGTGGTCGATGACCTCGTCAGCCCCCAACGCACTGGCCCGCGCGCGTCTGGCGTCGCTGCCCGCGGTGGCGATGACGCGGGCGCCGAAGAGCTTCGCGAGCTGGATCGCCGCCTGTCCGACGCCGCTCGCGCCGGCCAGCACGAGCACCGTCTCCCCCGCCGTGACCTGCGCGCGCCCGACGAGCATGTGCCACGCGGTGAGGAACGTCAGCGGGAAGGCCGCCGCGTCGACGAACGAGACGTGGTCGGGGATCGGCACGACGTTGACGGCCGGCACGCGCACGAGTTCGGCGTAGCCGCCATCGCTCTGGTAGCCGAGCACGTCGTAACGCGCGCACATGTTGTCGAGGCCGCCCAGGCACGCCGCGCAGCGGCCGCACGAGAGGCCGGGCTGCAGCAGCACGCGCGTGCCGGCGGCGAACTCGCCGCCGGGCGCGTCCACGACCTCGCCGGAGACGTCCGCGCCCGAGATGTGCGGGAACGGGATCGTGACGCGTTCGAGGCCGCGCCGCTGGTAGAGATCGAGGTGGTTCAGCGCGCAGGCACGCACACGCACCAGCACCTCGCCGGCCGCCGGGGCCGGGTCGGGCGCCGCTTCGTAGCGCAGGACTTCAGGACCGCCGTGAGCGTGGAACCGCGCCGCCCGCATCTCAGACCAGCTCCTCCTCCGCCATTTCGTAGGCCAGACCGTGCGCGGAGAGCTGCGGCTCCACCGTGGCCGGGTCACCCACGACCACGGCCGTCAGGTGCTCGGGGCGCACGTGACGGGCCGCGGCGGCCTCCACGTCGTCGAGCGTGACCGCGTTCAGCCGCGGCACGAACTGCTCGAAGTGATCGGCGCCGATGTCGTGCAGGCTCATCTGCGCGACGGCCCGCGCCACCTGCTGCGCGGTCTCGAAGCCACGCGGATAGCCGAGCCCGACGGCCGCCTTTGCCCGCGCCAGTTCCTCGGGCGTGACGGGACGCGTGGACTGCAGGTCGCGCACTTCGCGCAGGATCTCGCTCGTGGCGTCCGCCGTGGCCGTCGTCTGCACGCTCGTGTGGATGCTGAAGGGTCCGCGGTCGCGGCGGAAGTCGAAGCCGGAGCGGACGCCGTAGGTGTAGCCCTTTTCCTGCCGCAGGTTCAGGTTCAGCCGGCTCACGAACTGGCCGCCGAGCACCGCGTTCCAGAGAATCAGCGCGTGGTAGTCGGGGGTGTTGCGCGCCGCCGACACCTGCCCCACGCGCAGTTCGGATTGCGACGCGCCGGGCCGGGCCACCACGAGCACACGGCCACGCGCCTCGGGCGCGGCCACCTCGCGCGGGCCGGCGCCGTTCATAGGGCCGGGCGCCCAGGCGCCGAACGCCGTCTCCGCCAGGGCGAGCCCTTCGGCGGTGTCGAGATCGCCGGCCACGACGAGCGTCGTCGCGCGCGCCTGATAGCCGTGCGCGTGGAAGCCGCGGATGTCGTCCGCCGTGGTCGCGCGCACGGCATCGGGATCGCCGATGCCGGGGTGCCCGTACGGGTGCCGCCCGAAGATGGCCCGCGTGAGCGCGCGATCGGCGAGGCTGGCCGCCTGCGCGCGCATCTGCCGCAGCCGGTCGAGGCGCAGCCCGCGCACGCGCTCGATATCCTCGGCGGCCAGCCGCGGCCGCATCACGAGGTCGGCCAGCAGCGCCGCCGCCCGCGACACGTGGCGCGCCAGCGTCGTGATGGTCACCACCGTGGCATCCGGCCACACTTCGATGTCGGCCTCGGCGCCGATGCGCGCCAGCACGTCGGCGAGGCCCGGGCCGTCGAGCGTGCCGGCGCCGTCGTCGAGCAGATCGGCCGTGAAGGCCGCCAGGCCCGGGCGGTCGGCCGGATCGGCCGACGAGCCGCCGCGCACGAGCGCGGTGAGCGACACGATCGGCGCGGCGCGCTGCGTGATGACGCGCACGTCGAGCCCGCCGGAGAGCGTCGCG
>JALHON010000392.1 GCA_022842985.1 Acidobacteriota bacterium
GTCGCCGAACTGCGCGGCTTCGATCTGCTCGACACGGCGGCCGATGCCGACATCGACGCGCTCACGCGCCTCGCCGCGCATCTCTGCCGCACGCCGGTGGCCGCCGTCAGCCTCGTCGACACCGATCGACAGTGGTTCCTGTCACGGCTCGGCCTCGACGCCAGCGAGACGCCGCGCGGCGTCTCGTTCTGCACGCATACCATCGAGGGCGACGGCATCCTCGAAGTGCCCGACGCCACGAAGGACGCGCGCTTTGCCGGCACGCCGCTCGTCGCCGGCGACCCGCACATCGTCTTCTACGCCGGCGCCCCCCTCGTGACGCCGGCCGGACATGCCATCGGCGCGCTCTGCGTCATCGACCACACGCCGCGCACGCTCGCCGCCGATGAGCGCGAAGCGCTCACGCTCATCGCCCGGCAGGTGATGCGCCGGCTGGAACAGCAGCGGGCCCTCACGGCCCTGCAGGCCTTCAGCAACGAGCGGGTCGCCCACCTCGAGCAGCTCCAGCAGTACGCCGGCACGCTGGCGCTCAGCGAACAGCGGCTGGCGATGGTGCTCGCGGCGGTCGAAGCCGGCTACTGGGACTGGAATCTCGTGACCGGCGACGTCACCTTCAGTCCGCGGTTCGGGGAACTCTTCCAGCTCGACGGCGACGGGCCGCTGCCGGTCGAGGATCTCTTTGCCGCCCTCGACGACCCCGAACTGGAAGCGCTCCACACCGCTTTCGCGGATCTCTTCGGGCGCCGCATCGACCGCCTCCACGAGGAGTTCCAGGTACGCACGCCCGACAGCGAGCCACGGTGGCTGCGCTTCCGCGGCCACGTCACCTCGTGGAGCGACAGCGGCGAACCGCTGCGCGCGCTGGGACTCGCCGTGGACATCACACACGACCGCCAGCGCGATCACCAGATGCGCACGACGCAGAAACTCGACGCCATCGGCGCCCTGGCGGCCGGCGTGGCGCACGAGATCAACACGCCGCTGCAGTTCGTGAGCCACAACCTCGACTTCCTCGCCGCGCACTGCGCCACCGTCACCGCCGGCCTCGGCGCGCCGGCGCCGGCCGACGACGCCGAGACGCTGCTGCTCCACGACGAAGTGGCCGGGGCGATTGCCGAATCGATCGACGGCCTGGAACGGGTGACGCGGATCGTGCGGGCGCTCAAGGAGTTCTCGCACCAGGGCAAGGGCGTCCGCGAGCGCATCGACATCAACCAGATGATCGAGAACGCGATCACGCTGACGCGCAACGAATGGAAGTTCGTGGCCGACGTGGAGCGCGACCTGGCGCCGGGCCTGCCGCCGGTGGCCGCGGCCGGCTACGAGTGCGGGCAGCTGCTCGTGAATCTCATCGTGAACGCCGCGCACGCCATCATGGGGGCCGGGGCCACCGGGGCGGCCGGGCGGAAGGGCATCATCAGCCTGCGCACGCGGCTCGTGAACGGCCTCATCGAGATCCGGCTCGGCGACACCGGCACCGGCATCCCGCCCGAGATCCGCGATCGCGTCTTCGAGCCGTTCTTCACCACCAAGAGCATCGGCAAGGGCACGGGGCAGGGCCTCGCCACCGCCCGCACCATCGTCGAGCGCCACGGCGGCAGCATCGACTTCGAGACCGAGGTCGGCCGGGGCACGACGTTCGTCGTCCGGTTCCCGGTCGCGGGCGGCTCCCAGCAGGCCGCCTGAGCGCTCGTTCCCCGCCTCGCCGGCCGCGCCGCCCGGCAGATAAATTCTGTGTGCAACACGTGCACGAATGTGTAGCATCTGTGCTAGCCGGATGGCGCGCGGAGCGCGCCTGAGAGGATCATCGAGCCTTCCCCCCCTCGACCCTCCACCCGTGACTTGGTCTCGAGGCGTCGCTGGAATGCGTGAGTGGATGAAGGTGCCCCCCCGGCCCCCCGGAGCCGTCCGGTCATTCGTGTCGGCCGTCAACGCTGGCGACACTGGCGGAGACGACTCGTTCCAGGCGCTGTTCGAGGCCAGCCCGCTGCCGCTCGTCGTGAGCACCCTCGACACCGGCGAAGTGCTGGCCATGAACGCCGTCGCCGAAAGCCTGTCGGGCTACAGCTTCGACGACCTGCGCGGCCGCACGGTGTTCGACTTCGGCCACTACCGCGACGCCCAGGACCGCGAGGCGCAGCTCGCCGCCGTGGCTGCCGCCCCGTCCGCCGGCCGCGAAGTGCGTCTCACCAACGCCCGCGGACAGGAGCTGCACCTGCTCGCCCACACGAGCCGGATCCGCCTCGATGGGCGCGACTGCCTGCTCACCGCCTTCACGAACGTGACCGGCCTCGGCCGCATCGACGACGGCCTGCTCGCCGCGCAACGGATGGAGGTCATCGGCAAGCTCTCGGGCGGCGTCGCCCACGAATTCAACAACCTGCTCACGGTCATGCAGGGCCATCTCGACGCGATGGCCGAGGACACGCTGCCCGACGGCCTCCGGGCCCGCGTGGACGCGCTCGTTCGCGCCGTGGCCCAGGCCACCCGCATCACCTCGGGCCTGCTCACCTTCTCCGGCCGCAACCCGACGGCGCCGTCGGTCATCGACCTCAACGCCGCCCTCGACGGCCTGCGTTCGCTCATCACCGGCACGCTCGGCGAGACCATCGATGTGCAGTGGCAGCTCGATGCCTCGCCCTCGAGCGCCAACATGGCGCACACGCACGTGGCCCAGGTGGTGCTGAACCTCGCCCTGAACGCCCGCGAGGCCATGCCCGACGGCGGTCGTCTGGCCATCACGACCACCTACCTCACCGAGGCGCCCGAGGCCGATGGCGTGGCCGGCCCCGGTCCGTGGGTGCGTCTCCAGGTGGACGACACCGGCCATGGCATGACGGAGGACGTGCGCCGGCACGCCTTCGAGCCCTTCTTCACCACCAAGGGCCCGGGCCGCGGCACGGGCCTCGGGCTGTCGATCTGCCGGGGCATCGCCGAACAGGCCGGTGGCCACATCAGTGTGCATTCGGTGCCCGGCGAGGGCACGAGCGTGCGGCTCTACCTGCCGTGGGCGCAGGCGCCCGACCGCGCGCCCGCCGTGGTCCGCCCGCCCGTCCGCACGGGCGGCAAGGTCATCCTCCTCGTCGAAGACGAAGCCGACGTGCGCCACATCGTCGCCGAGATCCTGCGCCGCGCCGGCCATGTCGTGCACCAGGCCGACGGCCTCGCGAGCACCGAGGCGCTGCTCGACGGCCTGCCTGCGCTCGACCTGCTGCTGACGGATCTGGTGCTGCCCGGCGGCAACGGCCTCGAGGTGGCGCGGCGCGTGCGGGCCCGTTATGCCGGCGTGCCGGTGCTCTTCATGTCGGGGTACTCCGAGTCGGTCTTCGCCGGCGGCGAATCGGTGGAACACCTGCTGCAGAAGCCGTTCACGTCGCGGACGCTCCTCGACACGCTCGACGCGCTGCTCGCCGGCTGAGCCGGACGGCCCGGCCGCCGGCCATTCAAGGCCCGGCCGCGGCGGCCGATGACCCTGACGGAATGGCAGTCACCGTCGATCAGGTCCACGTCGCCCGCCAGCCGATTCTCGACGCCCGTCAGCAGGTCTTCGGCTACGAACTGCTGTAT
>JALHON010000393.1 GCA_022842985.1 Acidobacteriota bacterium
CCAGCGCGCGCTCGACGTTGCCGGCCGCCACGAGCGCGCCGATGCGCCGCAGCGGGTCGCCGCTTGCGGCCGTATTGGCGAGCGCCTCGGCCGCGAACGCCTTCGCCTGCTCCGGCGCCTCGAGACGGACGTGCAGGTTCGTGAGGTTGATGAAGATGTTGTAGAGCGACCGCGTGTCGTTGGCGGCACGGCGGTGCGCCAGTGCCCGCTCGTAGTAGTCGCGCGCCCGTTCGAGGTCGCCGAGGTTCTTATAGGCCACCCCCAGGTTGTTGAGGATGTTGCCCTCCATGTTGCCGTCGCCCGTCGCCCGCGCCAGGTCGAGCGCCCGCTCGTAGCGCTCCACGGCCAGCTCCGCGTTCCCGCGGCGGCGGTGCGCGATGGCGCCGTCGTTGAGCGCGCGCGACTGGCTGTTGCGGTGGCCGGCCCGGCCGAGCACCTCGGCCGCCTCGTCGAGCACGGAGGTCGCCCCGGCGTAATCCCCCCGGGCCACCAGTACATTGCCCAGCAGGCGCAGTCCCCGTCCAAGCGTGGGCAGATCGTCGAGGGCCCTTGCCTGCGCGACGGCGTCGCGGGCGGTGTCGAGCGAGGCCGGGGCGCTCATGTAGTTCTCGGTGATTCCGATCTCGAGCGTGGCCTTGAGCACACCCGGGGCGTCACCCACTCGAGCGAACCCGTCGCGCGCCTCGCGGAACTGCGCGAGCGCCGGGGGCCACGTGGCGGCCTTGCCTGCATCGCGCGTGTGCCGTGCCTCGGCAAACGCCTGCTCGGCTCCGACGAGGGCCCGGTCGTCGGTCGTGGCCGGTCGTACCGCGTCGAGGACGATGGCATACGGTCCGAACGCCGACGGCCGCGCCGCGCGGACGGTCAGCGTGTAGGTGCCGGCGGTGCCGGCGACCGTGGTGAAGCGTTCGGAGCGGAACTCGTCGTCCATTGCGTCGAGCGTCATGGCCGGCGTCCCTGGCGGGCCGGACCAGGCGAGCGCCACGTCTCCGCCCTGCTGCCGGACCGTGATCGATACGAAGTCCCCCGCTGCGAGCGTGACCTGGTGGTCGGACCCGGTGGCGCCGACGGTGCCGGTGAGGACCTCGCGCGGTGCCAGCCGGCGGGCGCTCCCGGCTGGCGCGGTGCCTGGTTGCGCCTGCGGGCGCCCCCCGGCGAGCGCGAGCACGGCAGCGACGATCGCGATGAGGGTCCGCCGGCCTGCCGGACATGGGCGATCCGGTCTCGACCTCGGGGTCATGGCCGGAATTCTAGTGTCGCCCGGCCACCACGACAATCTCGGCCGTGGATACACGCCGGGGCGTCGGCACCCCGCCCGCCGGCCCGGCCTGGGCACTCGCCCGGCCGCTGACGTGTTCTCTTCAGCGCGGGTCGCACCGGCGCGTTCGCGTTCACGCCCGGCGCCCTCTCACTTCGGCGTGGCGACGAGTGCCGCGACCTGCGTCTGGATGGTCGCCAGCGCCTCGCGCAGGGCCGCGTTCTCCCGCAGCAGCGCCTGGGTGCGCGCCTCGAGGGCCTTCACGGCGGCCAGCGCGATGCCGTCGGCGTCGAGCGTGCCGATGCGGAGCGGGTTCTCGCCGAGCCCGAACGCCGCGCGAAAGTCCTGCGCGGTGGGCCCCACGTGGCGGATGGCCGCGTCCTGGTGCTTGTAGCTCCACTCCTGGATGGGCATTGCGGCGAGCTTCCGCAACACGTCCTCGCCGTCGAGATCGCGGAAGAGCCGCTTCGTGTTCACGTCGGACACGACGAGCCACTGCGTGCCGCTCGGCGCCAGCTCGACGCCGGCGTTCATCGCCGCGTTGGTGTAGAAGCCGACGCCGCCCGCGGCACGCACCACGAACGAGTTGGGTGCGGTCGCGACCAGGTCATTGGTGGTGGAGCGGTCGCCGAAGGCGAACGAGCCCAGCGCGGGCGCCGGCACCACGACGTCCGAACCGAGCACCACGCTGCCGGCGCCGCCGGCCTGGGCACGCGTGCCCCACGCGAAGCTCTCGCTGCCGGCGGCGTTCGCCGACAGGCCGCCGGCAAAGGCGCGCGGCGCCGTCGCGACGGCAGATTCGCCGAACGCCACGCTGCTCACGCCGGAGGCGACGGTGAAGGTGCCCGCCGCCAGGCTGCTGGTGCCGGACGCGGAAGAACCCAGGCCCATCGCCACGCTGCGCGGGCCGGACGCGCTCGTGGCCGTGCCCATCGCCGTGCTCGACGTGCCGACCGCCTGCGTCTGGTAACCCATCGCCGTGCTGTAGACGCCGCTCGCGATGGTCTCCTGTCCGAGTGCCGTGCTCACGGGACCGGAGGCGGTGGTGCCGAACCCGAAGGCGGTGCTCCAGGTGCCGGAGGCCCGGGTGTTCTGCCCGAAGGCGGTGCTGTAGTTGCCGATGTTGGCGTCGTCCCAGGCTGTGGCGTTCGGCGCGCCGACCGTGCCGGCGCGGAAGGCCGACCTGCGGGCGTTCCACTCGAGCCGCGTACCCGCCCCGCCCACCGGCGTGCCGCCACTTTCGTAGGTGCCGGCGACGACCAACCGGTCCGAGATGGTGGTGTTCGAGGGCGCCGCGGGCCGCGGCGATCCGGGCACGATGGCGCCCGGCGTCAGCACGAACTGGCCGGTGGACCCCGTGCTGTCGCGCCACGAGCCGGACAGTGTGCCCAGGGTGATCTCCGCGTCGACGGTGACCGGCCGGCCGCCCGGCGTGGTCACGATGTTCAGGCCGAAGCCGATGGTCCCGTCCGGATTCAGAAACGCCGTGCCGACCACCGAGGCGCGGTCGCCGCCGCACTGGTCGTCCCACCCGTCGAGCTGGTAGACACTTCCCGCCTGCGTGACAGTGAGGGTGACGACGTTGCACCACGGCTGCAACTGCCAGCGGAACGTGCCGACCGTCTGGGCTGACGCGGAGGACGCGGAGATGCACAACAGGAATAGCAGCGCCAGGACGAAGCGAGTGGAACGAACACGCATGAAGGGCTCCAGAGAAAGGGACTCAAGAGAAGGTGTCGCGCCGCCGCGAAACATGTCGGGCGACCCGGGGGCGCGGGCCCCTGTGTCGTTCGGCGCGGAGCCGGCGAGGCCGTGGTGGCGCTCGAGCGCATCGCTCCCGACATGCATCGCCCTGTCGCGTCACTTCAAGTCAGGAGGATTCATGACCCGGTTCCGCCGTTTCGCGTTCGCCGTTGCCCTGGGCGCCCTGCTGCCGGGGGCGTCGGCGTCCGCCCAGACGCTGGGCACCTTCCGGTGGCAGCTGCAGCCGTTCTGCAACGTGCTGACGGTGACGGTGGTGCAGCAGGGCGGCCAGTACCAGCTGGATGGTACCGACGACCTGTGCGGGGCGCCGCGGCGGGCCAGCGTCGTCGGCCTGGCCTTCCCCAACGCCGATGGCACGATTGGCTTCGGGCTGACGAGCGTGACGGCGGGGGGGGGGCCGGTCCACATCGATGCGCGGATTGCCGTGGCCTCCCTGGCCGGGCCGTGGAGCGACAGCGCGGGCAACCAGGGGACCTTCGCGTTCACGCCCGGGCCTGGCAGCGGCGGCACCCCGCGCCCCGTGCCGGCGGGGGGCCTC
>JALHON010000394.1 GCA_022842985.1 Acidobacteriota bacterium
GCATGGCGCTCGCGCAGCTCGAAACGCGGCTCCTCGCCGCGGAAACGGCGCGGCTCGCCGGCACGCCGTCGGCCAGGCGCGAACTGCGCGACGTGGCGGACCAGGCCGCGGCCATGGGCGCCGGACTCATTCGCGCCCGTGCCCTCGCGCTCGGAAAGGCGGCCTCGTGAGTACGCAGGACCCCAAGCTCACCGCGCTCCTGCAGGCGTGGCAGCGTGGCGAGGCCGGTGCGGCCGACGAGGTCGTGCCGCTCGTCTACGCGGCGCTCCACAAGATCGCCGTCAACCGTCTGCGCAGCGAACGCGGCGGTCACACGCTGCAGCCGACGGCGCTCGTGCACGAAGCCTGGATGCGCCTCAGCACGGAGCGCGAATCCGGCTGGCAGAACCGCGAGCAGTTCTTCGCCGTGGCGGCCAAGACGATGCGCCACCTGCTCGTGGACCACGCCCGCCGGCGTCTGGCCGCCAAACGCGGCGACGGCGCGCCCATGGCGGCCATCGACGAACTGGCCGATGTCATCGCCAGTCCACTGCCCGACCAGCGCCTGCTCGACCTCAACGCGGCGCTCGATCACTTGTCGGTGCTCGACGAGCGCCAGGCGCGGATCGTCGAGATGCGCTTCTTCGCCGGCCTGTCGATCGAGGAGACCGCCGGCGTGCTCGCGCTCTCCGCCTCCACCGTGAAGCGCGAGTGGGCCACGGCGCGAGCCTGGCTCTACCGCGAAGTGCAGCACGATCTCCGCTAGACTGCCGGCGTGGCCGCGCCCTTCAGCGCGACGGACCTGCGGGTACGCCGCGAGATTCTCGAGACGTTCATCGCCGGGCACATCCCGACGCGCATCGGCGTGATGCGCGCGCTCGGGCTCGAGTACGCCGAGGTCAGCGCGAGTTACGCCGTGCTGGCCGCCACGCACGTCATCGTGCCGCATCCCGACACCGGCGAAGTGTGGATGGCGATGCCGTTCTCGGCCGTGCCGACGCCCTTCAGCGTGATGGTGGGCGGACGCGCCGTGTGGGCCAACTGCGTGTGGGACGCCTTCGGTATCGCCGCCGCGCTCGCGACCGACGTCACGTTCGTGTCGCCCTGCCCCGTGTCGCACGTGCCGATCGCGGCCGGTGTGCGCCGCGGCGTGGCCTACGCCGCGCCGGGCGCCGTCGTGCACGTGGGCGTGCCGGCGCCGCGCTGGTGGGACGACATCGGCTTCACCTGATCGACCATCCGGCTCTTCCGGTCGGAAGAGGATGTCGCCGCGTGGACCGCCGAGCGTGGCCTCGGAATGGACGGCCTCGTGCCCGTGCCGCAGATGGCGGCGCTCGCGCGCCGCTGGTACGCGGACCGCCTGTCGCCCGACTGGGCGCCGAAATCGCGCCAGGCGTCGCAGGCCATCTTCACCGCCGTGGGCCTTACCGGCCCGTTCTGGACGCTGCCGGGCGGCTAACGCTCACGCGGCGAGATCCACTGCGGCACGGCGGGCATCGGCGTCGCGAGCAGCCGTTGCAGCAGTGCCCCGGCATCCGTGCCCGACGACACGATGGCGCGCGTTTCCGGCTTGATGAAGCCTTCGGCCCACGCGTGATCGAGGAACTGCAGCAGGCCGTCGTAGAAGCCGTCCACGTTCAGCAGGCCGCAGGGCTTGCGATGCAGCCCGAGCTGCGTCCACGTGATTGCCTCGAAGAGCTCTTCGAACGTGCCGACACCGCCCGGCAGGGCCACGAACGCGTCCGAGAGGTCGGCCATGAGCGCCTTGCGTTCGTGCATCGAGTCGACGACGTGCAGGCGCGTCACGCCGGTGTGGCCGATCTCGCGTTCCATCAGCGTGTGGGGAATCACGCCGACCACCTCGCCGCCGGCCGCCAGCATGGCATCGGCGACGATCCCCATGAGGCCCACGTTCCCGCCGCCGTACACCAGGCTGTGGCCACCCGCCACGAGGGCGCCGGCGAGGGCGCGGGCACCCTCTGCATAGGAAGGGCGAAGACCGGGTGTCGAGGCGCAGAACACGCAGATACGGGCCATGGAGCCGTCAGGATAGCAGTTGCGCGCATAATGGATCTGCGAGCGTCGACCGAACTCCCATGCCCGACCTGGACCCGCTCCGGCCGGACCGTCCGGCCGCCGACGACAAGAAGAAACGCAAGCAGGCCGACAAGGCCCGCGGCGTCTGGATCTCGTTCGCCGGCCGCATCGTGGCGCAGATCGTCGGCGCGGTGGCCAGCGTGGTGCTCGGGATCATGGTGCTGCAGAAGTATCAGCAGCCTGCCGCCACGCCGTCACCGGCGACGGCCACCGGCGCGCCGGTTACCGCGTCCGGCACGCTGCCACGCCGGCCGGGACCGGCCACGATCGCCGTGCTGCCGCTCGCCAATCTCTCGGGGAATCCGGCGCAGGACTACTTCGTCGAAGGCATGGCGGAAGCGCTCACCGCCAGCCTCGCGCAGGTGGAGGGGTTGCGCGTCATCTCGCGCACGTCGACGATGCGCTACAAGACCTCGCCGCCGCCGATTCCCGAGATCGCGCGGGCGCTCGGCGCCGACCTGCTCGTGGAAGGGTCGGTGCTGCAGGCCGGCAGCGACGTGCGGATCACGGCGCAGCTCATCGACGGCGCGACCGACGAGCACCTGTGGGCGCGGAGTTACACGCGCACGCTCAAGGACGTCATCCGCCTGCAGGACGAAGTGGCGACGGCGATTGCCACCGCGATTCAGGGCACCGTGAGCCGGCGTCCGGCCCCCGGGGCCGCCAGCACGCACGTGGTCGAGGCGGAGATCTACGACCTCTACATGCGCGGCCGTCATGCGTGGTACACGCGCACGCCGGCCAGCCTGAAGATCGCGCTCGACTACTTCCAGCAGGCCGTCGCCCGCGATCCGCTGTTCGCCCTCGCGCATGTGGGCCTGGCCGACACCTACGCCCTCCACGCCTCGCCCGGCATGAGCCTCGACGAAGTACGGGTGCACATGGACAAGGCGCGTGCCTCGGCGATCCGCGCGCTCGACCTGAACCCGTCGCTGGCCGAGGCGCACACCGCGCTCGGCGGCGTCATCTTCTTCGGCGATCGGGACCTCGACGACGCGGCGATGAAGTTCCGGCGCGCCATCGAACTCAATCCGAGCTACCCCGTGGCCCACGAGTGGCTCGGGCTGCTGCTGAGCGAGCAGGGCCGCATCGACGAGGCGATCGAACACGCCGACATCGCCGTGACGCTCGATCCCCTCGAGGCCACGATGCACCAGGCGCGCGGCCAGGTGCTCTACACCGGCCGCCGCTACGCCGCCGCCATCGAATCGCTGAAGAAGGCGCTCGAACTCACGCCGGAGCTGCCGCTGGCACGCACGGTGCTCGTGAAGGCGCTGACGCTCGACGGCCGGGCCGGCGAGGCATTGACGCACTGCGAACCGCCGGCGGCAGCCGGCGCGGGGCCCGAGCTGGCCGTGGCGTGTCTCGTGGCGGCGACACGCGCCAATCGCGCCGAAGACGCGGCGGCGCGTCGAACGGCGCTCGAAGCCGTGCGCCCGGCTCCCGGGGCGGCCCTGGCGCAGGCGTAAGCCGCGCTT
>JALHON010000395.1 GCA_022842985.1 Acidobacteriota bacterium
GCCCGCGCCGCTGCGCGCGGCGGCGGCCGGCGGCGCCACGACGCCCGAGGTCGTCTGCATCGGCGTGTCGACCGGCGGACCGAACGCGCTCGCCAAGCTCCTGCCGCGCCTGCCGGCGAACTTCCCGGTGCCCATCCTGGTCGTGCAGCACATGCCGCCGATGTTCACCCGGCTGCTCGGCGAGCGGCTGAACGCGCAGTCGTCGATTGCCGTGGCCGAGGCCGCGGATGGCCAGGTGCTGCTGCCGGGCCACGCCTACATCGCGCCCGGGGACTTCCACCTCGTGGTGCAGCGGAAGGGCGGCGCCGTCGTGACCGCGCTCAATCAGGCGCCGCAGGAGAATTCCTGCCGGCCGGCGGTGGATCCGCTGTTCCGCTCGGTCAGTGAGGTGTTCGGGGCGCGCGCTCGGCATCGTCATGACGGGCATGGGGCAGGACGGCCTGCGCGGCTGCGAAGACCTGACGCGGGTGGGCGCCCGCGTGGTGGTGCAGGACGAAGCGTCGAGTGTCGTGTGGGGCATGCCGGGCTACGTCGCCCGGGCCGGGCTGGCGGATCGCGTGCTGCCGCTCGACGAGATCGCCGGGGAGATCATCCGGCGCTGCGCGCGTCCGGCCGCGGTGGCGGCCGGGATCCGTTGACGGGACCCCGACCGATGGCCAGCGATCGTTACGAATACGTCCGCGAGTTCCTGCGCAACGAGGCCGGCATCGTCCTCGACGCCGGCAAGGACTACCTGATCGAGGCCCGGGTCGGGCCGGTGGCGAAGGCCGAGGGCCACGAGTCGATCGACGCCTTCATCCGCACGCTGAAGGACACGCGCCAGGGCGACGGGCACCGCAAGCTCGTCGAGGCGCTGACGACGCACGAGACGAGCTTCTTCCGCGACTTCGATCCGTTCGAAGTGCTGCGCCACAAGATCCTGCCCGACCTCATCGCCGCCCGCCGCGGCAGGCGCGAGCTGCGGATCTGGTACGCGGCGAGTTCCACCGGCCAGGAGCCGTACTCGGTGTCGATCCTGCTGCGCGAGTACTTCCCCGAACTCACGTCGTGGAAGATCACGCAGCTGGCCACCGACCTCAGCCGGCCCGTGCTGGCGAAGGCGCGCGAGGGCCGCTACTCGCAGCTCGAAGTCAATCGCGGCATGCCGGCGCCGCTGCTGCTCAAGTACTTCAAGAAGCACGGCCTCGAGTGGCAGTTGAACGACGAGATTCGCTCGATGGTCCGCTTCGAGGAGCTCAATCTGAATGCGAAGTGGCCGCCGATGGGGGCCTTCGACATGGTCTTCATCCGCAACGTCATGATCTACTTCGACGTGTCGGCCAAACAGGCCATTCTGCGCCGCATCCACGACCTGCTGCCCGCCGATGGCTACCTGTTCCTCGGGGCGGTCGAGTCGACGATCAACCTTGACGACCGCTTCGTGCGCGCGCCCTACGAACGCTCCGGGTGTTATCGTCGCGCGGCCGTCGCCGCTGCCTGAATCGCGAGAGTGCCATGCAGGACATCGAACGTTACGTGAGCGAACTGAGCGAGGCCGTCTGGGAGCAGACGGTGGGACTGCCGCTCATCCCGGCCGACGTCGCTTATCACGCCGGCGCGCGGATCTTCGAGGGCCACGTGCACATCTGCGGGCCGTGGACCGGCACGCTCGTGCTGCAGTGCTCGCATGGGGCGGCGGTGCGGGCCGCCGAAGCGTTCTTCGCGTCGGCCGAGGTCGACAACCCGCTGAACCCGCAGGATGCGGTCTGCGAGCTCACCAACATGATCGGCGGCAACCTCAAGGCGCTGATGGCCGACGAAGGCTGCTCGCTCTCGCTGCCCACCGTGATCGAAGGCGTGGACTACATCGTGCGGATCCCGCACACCCGCCAGCTGGCCCGGCGCAGCTTCATGGCCGGTGACGAGCCGGTCGTCGTCACGCTGCTCGAGCCGCACGACGACCTGGTCGTGTAGTCGCGGCGGCGGCGCGGCCGCCGTTACTGGCCGCTGAACCGCACCGCGCCGTGCACCACGGTGAGCCGCACCGTGCCGTCGAGAAGCGCCGCCGGACGGCTGGCGCCGAGCGTGAGCGGATCCACCGAGAGCGCCGTCAGGTCGGCCAGGCGCCCGGCGGCGATCTGGCCCGTCTCGGCTTCGCCGAAGCCGGCATACGCCGCCCACGTGCTGTAGCCGCGCACGGCTTCTTCCGGCATCATCCGTTCCTCGGGATACCAGCCGCCGGCCGGCTGGCCGGTCTTGTCCTGCCGCGTGATGGCGGAATGCAGGCCGTAGAAGACGTTGTGGTCGGAGCCCGTGAGGTCCGAGTTGAAGATGAGCCGCGCCCCGGCCTTGCGCAGCGTGCGCCAGGCGTAGGCGCCCTTGATGCGCTCGGCGCCGACGCGGGCCTCGGCCCAGCCCTTGTCCTCGACCGCGTGTGGCGGCTCCATCGAGGCGATGACGTTCATGGCGGCGAAACGCGGGATGTCCTGCGGGCTCACGACCTGCGCGTGTTCGATGCGGTGACGGCCGTCGCGGGCGCGGGCATCGTCCTTCATGATGCCCTCGAGGAAGTCGAGCGACTCGCGGTTGCCGGCATCGCCGATGGCGTGCACGCCCACCTGGAAGCCGGCGCGCATCATCGCCGCCACGACGTCCTTGTCGAAGCCGTAGCCGGCGCCGCTCACGCCGCGATGGCCCGGCATGTCGCTGTAGTCGGCGAGCAGCCGCGCGCCGCGAGATCCGAGCGCGCCGTCGTAGTAGGCCTTCACCGACCTGACGATGAGCATGTCGCTCGCCGTGCCCTGCGGGCCCTTCCGTTCCCACTCGCGGCACAGCTCCGGATCGCGTGCCGACAGCATCACGTAGACGCGGATCGGCAGCTGCTGCTTCGCCGCGAGCGCCTGGTAGCCGGCGAGCATCGCGCGATCGACGCCGGCATCGTGCACGGCGGTGTACCCGGATCGGGCCATGCTGGCTTTCGACCTGCGCCGGACTGGGCGCCGGCACGGCGTTCGCCATGATCGGCGTGGCGCGGTTCAGGAAGATGCCGGTGGGCTCGCCGCGGGCGTCCTTGCGGATCTCGCCGCCGACCGGCACGGCCGTCGTGCGCGTGATCTTCGCGGCGTCAAGCGCGGCGCGGT
Source organism: Acidobacteriota bacterium (assembly GCA_022842985.1). Lineage (GTDB taxonomy): Bacteria > Acidobacteriota > Vicinamibacteria > Vicinamibacterales > UBA2999 > CADEFD01. The sequence continues at coordinate 3,120 of JALHON010000395.1, forward strand.
TGGCCCACACGCCGAAGCCGTGCAGCGAGTAGAGCACGACCGGATGGTCGGGCACCTTCTCACTGAGCAGGCGCCAATCGGGATACTGATTGGCCCACGCGCCTTCGTCCCAGCCGCGCCCGGTGATCCATTCGCCCTTCGGCACCTTCGCCGCATAGGCGGCCACGCGGTCCACGGCCTCGGCTTCGGTCGCGACGCCCACGAGGTCCACGGCCGAGAGCTTCGCGCCGAGTTCGAGGATGTGCGAGTGCGAGTCCACCATGCCCGGCAGGAGCGTGGCGCCGCCGAGGTCCACGACCTGGGTCTGCGGACCCTTCCGCGCCTCGACAGCCTCGCGTGTGCCGACGAGGGTGATGCGCCCGCCGGTGATGGCGACGGCGGCCGCATCGGGCCGCCAGCCCGCGGCGTCGTGCGGCGCGCC
>JALHON010000396.1 GCA_022842985.1 Acidobacteriota bacterium
GCTGGCGCTGGCGGAGCTTGCCGGCGCCGCGGCGGAGGCGGCCCGTACGCCCGCCGCGCCGGGCCTCGTCACGGTCCTGCCGCCGGCCGTCGAACTTGCCGCGCTGCGCGACCGTGGTCCGCTGGTCGTCGAGACGCCGCTCGTCATGGCGGAGATCGACGCCGCCACCGCCGAGTCCGTGCAGACGCAGATCGTGAAGTCGCTCCGCATGCAGTGGACGGGCGGCCTCGGCGAAGCCCGCGTGACGCTCAAGCCCGAGTACCTCGGCGAGGTCACGGCCTCGATCAAGGTCGAGCAGGGCGTCGTGACCGCCACGCTCCAGGCCGACACCCCTGAAGTACGGCGGTGGATGGAATCGCACACCGCGACGCTCCGCGACGCACTCGTCGAGCACGGGCTCAGGCTCGATCGTCTGACGGTGGGCGAGCCCGAACGCCAGGCGGCGCAGGGCGACCGCCAGCCGAAGCCCCGTCAGCAGCCCGAGCAGCAGGCGCCGCGCCAGCGCGGACGCCGCGAGGAGTCCGAGACGGACACCCCCTTCGAAGTGACCACGGACTAACGAGGATCGCACCACCATGAATCTCACGAACACGAACAGCGCTTCTGGCGGCGCCATCAGCCAGCTCATCGCGACGGTGGGTGGACTGTGAGCGCCCCGGCGGCGGCGCCGGCTGACGGCGCCAAGAAGGCCGGCGGCAACAACAAGATGTTCATGATCGGCGGCCTCGTCGTGGCACTCGCCGGCGGCGGCTACTACTACAAGACGCAGGCGGCGGCGCACGAGGAGGAAGCGCCGAAGGCGGCGAAGGAAGTGTCGCCCAAGGAACGCGGCCTCGTCTCCTTCGATCCGTTCGTCGCCAACCTCGCCGACGAGGGCGGGCAGCGTTTCGTGCGCGTCACCGTGCAGCTCGTCGTGGCCGACGCGGCCCAGGCGGCCGAGATGACCGAGATCCCGGTGATGGCCATGCAGGCGCGCGCCATCATCCTCGAGCTGCTCAGCATGCAGCTTGCTGACACGCTCGTCACCCCCGACGGCAAGATCGCGCTGCGTCAGGCGATCGCCGAACGTGTGGCCGAGGCGCTCCACGAGATCGAGGTGGTCGATGTCCTCTTCTCCGACTTCGTCGTCCAGTTCTGACGCCGACCACGGCCTCGAGGCGCTGGCGCCGATGGCCGACGTGGTCTGCGGCGTGGACTTCATCATCGGCACGAGCCAGATGACCGTCTCGGAATGCCTGCAGCTCGGGCGGCACAGCGTCGTGCGCCTGGCGCAGACCGCCGGCAGCGACTTCGACGTGCGCGTGCACGGCGTCTCGATCGCGCACGGGGAAGTGGCGGTCGTCGACGACATGGCGGCGGTGCGCATTTCGCGGCTGACCGTGCCGTCGGGCGTGGGGTGGGACTGATGCCCGTCGTGGCCCTCATGCAGGCGGCCGGGCCGGTCGCCGATCCGGCGGCGCTCGGCACGCTTGGCCTGCGGTCGTTCCTCGCGCTGGCCGTCGTCGGCGTGCTGCTCGCCGCGATGGTGTGGGGCCTCAAGCGTGTCACCGAGGCGCGGCGCGGCCGTCAGCTCCTCAGCGTCGAATCGGCGCTGTCGCTCGGCGACAAGCGGTCGCTCGTCATCGTCGCCGTCGAAGGCCGCCGGCTGCTCGTCGGCGTCGCTCCCGGCGGCGTCTCGCTCGTCACCGAACTGCAGGCGCCCTTCGCCTCGGCCCTCGCGGCCTCGCTCGAGACACCGGATCCGTCATGAACCAGCTCGACCTCCAGGTGAACGGCGTCGGCGCGGTCTCCGCGCCGCTGCAGATCGTCCTCTTCCTGACGCTGCTGTCGTTCATCCCCGCGGTCCTCGTGATCATGACGTCCTTCACGAGAATCGCCATCGTCTTCCATTTCCTGAGGCAGGCCCTCGGCACGCAGGAGATGCCCTCGAACCAGATGCTGGTCGGGCTGACGCTCTTCCTGACGTTCTTCATCATGGCGCCGGTCGGCGAGCGCATCCATGGGCTGGCGGTGCAGCCGGCGATGGCCGGCGAGATCGACGTCACCGAGGCGCTGACGCGCGGCGCGCCGCCGCTGCGTGAGTTCATGCTGAAGCAGACCCGCGAAGCCGATCTGGCGCTCTTCGTCGAACTCGGCCGGGTGCCGCGCCCGACCTCGCCGTCGGCCCTGCCGATGCGCGTCGTCATCCCGGCCTTCGCCATCTCGGAACTCAAGACGGGGTTCCAGATGGGCTTCTTCCTGTTCGTGCCGTTCCTGCTCATCGACCTCGTGGTCTCGACGACGCTGCTCTCGATGGGCATGCTGCAGCTGCCGCCGGCGATGATCTCGCTGCCGTTCAAGATCCTCCTCTTCGTGCTCATCGACGGCTGGCACCTGCTGGTCGGGTCGCTGGTCAAGAGCTTCCTGTGAACCCCGAGCCCCGCCATGTCTGAAGCCCTCGTCGTCGGCATCGTCCGCCAGGCCATCGAAACGGCCGTCATCGTCACCGCGCCGATGCTCGCCGCCGGGCTCGTCGCCGGCGTGCTCGTGAGCGTCTTCCAGACCGTCACCTCGATTCAGGACAACGTGCTGGCCTTCATCCCGCGCGCCGCGGCCATCTTCGTGGCCTTCGCGGTGACGTTTCCGTGGATGCTGCGCGTGGTGTCGGCGTTCTCGGCCGGCCTCATCCAGCGCCTGCCGGAGCTCGTGCGGTGAACGAGTTCGCGATCATCGACCAGCTCGGCATCCTGGTGGCGCGCCCCGGCGCGCTCATCGCCGCGGCGCCGGCCTTCGGCGGCGCGTTCGCGCCGCCACCGGTGCGGATCGGGCTGGCGATCGTGGTCGCCGTGCTGCTGCTGCCGGCCGTGCCGCCGGAGACCTACGCCTCCACCTCCAGCCTGTTCCTGGTCGTTGCGCGCGAGATGTCGATTGGCGTCGTGATGGCGCTGGCGCTGCGCGCCGTGCTGGCCGGCGCCGAACTGGGCGGCCACCTCACCGGCAGTCAGCTGATGCTGTCGTACGGATCGGTCGTCGATCCGCAGGGCGGCGTACGCAGCAACCTCGTCGCCAATCTCTACGGCAATCTGGCGCTCATCACGTTCCTGCTGATGAACGGGCACCACGCGCTGCTCAGGGCGCTTGCGGCCTCGTACACGGCGATCCCGATCGGCGAGGGCAGCATCGGGCCGTCGCTCGCGGGCACGGTCGTGCAGCTGCTCGGCATCGTCTTCGTGCTCGGCGCGCGGCTGGCCGCGCCGATCGTCGTCGTGATGCTGCTCGTCGAAGTCGGCACGGCGATCATGGCGCGCGTGGCGCCGTCGCTGAACCTGCTCGCCGTGGCGCCGCCGATCCGCGTCGCCGTCGGCCTGCTGGCGATGGCGGCGATGGTGCCGCTCGTGCCGTCGGTCGTGCGCGCCGCCGCGTCCGGCGTCGCCGACCTGGCCCTGCGCGCCGCCGGCGCGTTCCGCTGAGGCTGCCGTGGCCGACGACGAGAGCGGAGAGAAATCCGAGAAACCTTCAGCAAAAAAGCTGAAGGAGGCCCGTGAGAAGGG
>JALHON010000397.1 GCA_022842985.1 Acidobacteriota bacterium
CGCGGACGTCCCAGGCGCGCCCGGGCCGCCGCGCCGGCGGCACCGGCGCCAGCGCGCGCGTCAGGTATTCGTGCGGGTCGAGCTGGAAGCCGCGGGCGGCCAGTGCCGGCGCGAGATCCGGCGCCGCGGTGAACGCGAAGCAGACGAGGCGGCTGGCAGCGGCCGCCGCGGGCAACGCCAGCAGGCCGTCGAGAAGCTGCGCGGTGCCGGCCGCATCCGGCGCCGAGAGCGCACCGCACAGCAGCTCGCCGTCGCGCATGGCGGCGTAGGTCCAGCCGCTGACGGCCTCGTCGGCCTCCTGCAGCACGAGGCCGGGCAACGCTCCGCTCACGCGCGCCTGTTCGAGCACGGGCCAGAGCGCGGCCGTGTCCCATGCGAGCATGTCGCGCCAGCGCGTGGCCTCGGCATCGAACACGGCGGCCATGGCGGCAGGCCGGGCCTCGGCCCAGGGCAGGCAGCGGCGCACAGGCTACTCCACGCGCTCGAGCGGCGGCTGCAGACGCAGACGCCCGGCCAGGTTCGCCACCGGCGGCAGCACGGCCTGGGCCGCCGTCTGGTTGGCGGCGCGCACGGCGTCGTAGACCTCGCGCCGGTGCACGAGCACGCTCGCCGGCGCGGACACGCCGATGCGGACGGCGTCCTTGCCGGTGCGCAGCACGCGCACCTCGATGCCGTCGCCGATGACGATGGCTTCGTCGCGCCTGCGTGTGAAGACCAGCATCGCCCTACTCGCCCGTCAGGAGGTGGTCGGTGGCCCACGCGGTGTCGGCGCCCATCACCTGCAGGCCGACCATGCGCCGCGGGTTGATGACGATGGGCGCGCGCAGATTGGCCGTGATGGCCAGATCGTCCACGTGGACGATCGCCAGCCACAGCAACGGCTCGTCCGGCGCGGCCTCGAGGCGGCTGCGTTCGGCGGCGCCGAGCGGCGACTGATACCCGGCCACGATCTGCCGAGGATCGAGCGTGAGGAACGACGGCCCCGGCGCTTCGATGCCGTGCAGGCAGGTGAACGGCAGCAATTCCGGCGCCGAGATGAGCACGAACTGCCGGCACGACTCGAAGCCGGGCAGGCCGTGCGCGAAGTGCACGATGTCGGCGGCGGCCACCGGGAACGTCCCGAACCGTGTCTCGACGGTGGCCGGCGGCGGCGCGGGCGCGGTGGTCATCGCAGGTAATCCAGCAGCGACGCGCGCGAGGCGGTGCCGACGGCGCCGAGCGCCGCCTGATACGCCGTCTGGGCGCGGGTCATCTCCGAGATGGCGAGCGCGAGGTCGGCGTCCTCGTCCTTCGAGACGCGGGTCACGACCGAGAGCCGCGCCGACGTGATCTGGAGCTGGCGTTCGCCGATGCCCTGCTCGTCCACGCCGACCGAACTCTGCGCCCGCGTCGCCCGCACGAACGCGCGGTCGATCGCCGCGGTCCCGGCCGCCATGCCCGGGTTGTCCCCGGCCCGCACGGCCACGATGAGCGCTTCGAGTTCGTTCAGGATGTTGGTGGCATCGCTGCCCTGCGCGATCGCCGAGCCGTCGAGCGCGACGTCCACGGTCTGGCCGGGGCCGATGTCAACGGCGACCGGCGCCGCGGTGCCCTGATAGGTCCACGAGCCGGCCACCCGGGCGTAGGGGGCCGTGGTCGCCTGGCTGCCCGCGAAGACATACGCGCCGCGCACTTCCGTGTTGAGGTCGGCGACGAGGGCGTCGCGCAGGCCTTCGAGCGTGAGCGCGGCGGCTTCCCGCTGCTGGGCCGTGGCGATCGAGCCCTGCACGGACACCGTGGCCACCTTGGCCTGCTGCAGCTTGTCGACGACGGCGCCGAGCACCGTGTCGATCGTGGTCAGCTTGGCGAGGGCCGAGTCGGCCGTGCGGGAGTAGGTCTCGAGCGCGCCGATCTCGCCACGGCCCTCGACCGAGCGCTGCATCGCGGCCGGGTCGTCGCTCGCCTTCTCGACCCGCTTGCCGCTCATCACCTGCTGGCGCGCCTTCGCCATCTGGCTCGACGACGCTTCGAGGTATTCGCTGCCGCCGTAGGCGGTCCGGAACGTGACCCGCATTACCCGCCTCCCACCGTGCGCATGAGCGTGAGGAGCATCTCGTCCACGGTGCTGAAGTACTTGGCGTTGGCTTCGTAGGCGCGCTGGAACTTGATCATCGACGCTGCTTCCTCGTCGAGCGACACGCCCGACACCTGGTCGCGCAGCCGCGCCACCTGTTCGGCGACGTCCTGTTTGCTCTGCTGCTGCGCCCGCGCCGCGTCGACATCGGCGCCGACGCGGTAGGCCAGCTGCGCCCAGCCTTCGGTGAAGGTGGCCGTGCCGCCCAGCAGCACCTGTGAGTCCCGCAGCGCCGCAATCTGCCGCGCGATCTGGTTGTCGCCGGGCGCGCCGGTCTGCGAGGCCGCGACCAGGCTCGGATTGGCGGTGAGGGCCGGATTCACGGCGAGGTTCGCCGCCGCGCCGGCCACGGCCGCCGGCGGCGTGAAGAACGCGACGCCGGGGTTGCCGTTCAGGTCGAAGCCGGCCTGGTGCAGCGTGTTCACCTGCTGCGCCACGCCGTAGGCGATGTCGTCGAGGCGCGACTGGTAGCCGGGAATCAGCGTGTCGCGGGCGTAGGACAAGCCGCCGATCTTGCCGTTCGTGAACTCGCTCGTCACGTCGACGTTGTTGACCGAGAGCGTGGCATAGCCGGTCGAGGGCGCGGTGCCGACCTGCACGTCGTAGGACGAGCCGCCGATGACGAGCGCGCGGCCCGAGGGAATCGTGACGTCGACGCCGCCATCGGCGCGCGTCAGCACGGCCACCGACGTGAGGGCCGAGAGCTTCTCGAGCGCGATCAGCTGGCGATCGCGCAACGCTTCGACATCGGCGCCGCCGCCGGTGGCGATGGCATCGTTCAGTTCGGCGATCTGCGCGGTGAGCGAATTCAGTTCGGCGGCGGCATCGCGCACGCCGTTGTCGGCGAGTCGGGCGCTGTCGGCCAGCCGCCCGGCGATATCGGCGAACGACGAGGCCAGCTGCCGTCCCTGCAGCACCACGCCATCCCGCGCGACGGCCGACGTCGGATCGACCGACAGCGCCGACACCGAGTCGAAGAACGCCGCCAGGCGCCCGTCGAGAGACTGCCCGGGCGCCCCGATCGAGGTTTCGACGAGGGCGAGCGTGTCGACGATGGCGCCTTCGCGGGCTTCATCCGGGATGGCGGTGCGGGCGCGGGCGTCGAGCACGGCATCGCGCATGGCGCGCGTACCCAGCACTTCGACACCGCCGGTGCCGTTTGTGACCTCGGCGAGATCGAGGCGCCGGCGCGCGTAGCCGGGGGTGTTGAGGTTGGCGATGTTCTGACCCGCCGTGTCGAGCCCGGCGCGCTGCGCTTCGAGCGACCGGGCCGCCATCGACAGACTGGAGAAGAGTCCTGCCATCACACCCTCGCGTGGAGATCACGGCCGCGCGGCGCGCGCGGCTGGCCGGCGCCATGCCGGCTGTAGGCGCCGGCGCCGCCCAGCACATCCAGGGTGACGCC
>JALHON010000398.1 GCA_022842985.1 Acidobacteriota bacterium
CGCGCGCTGCGGGCGGCGCGCTACGGCGCCGTCGTGGTGTTCGCGCTCGACGACATGGCCTACATGGAGCCGGGCGCGCTCTGGGTGCGCGGCGAGCAGACGGCGGCGTTCGTCGTGCGGGCGGATGAGGGACGCGCGGCGACGCTGCGGCTCACGGCCGGTCCGGTGCCGAACGACGTGCAGCTCGCCGCCGGCGCGTGGACGCGCACGGTGGCGCTCGCGGCGGGGCAGGTGGTGGATGTGACGCTGCCAGCTGAGGCGCTGGCGCCTGAAACGGTCACCGTGGCGAGCCGCACGGGCTTCCGGCCTTCCGAGCACGGGCCGAGCGGCGACGTGCGCCAGCTGGGCGTGTTCCTGACGTGGCCGGGCGAGGCGGCGCCCGCGGGCGCCGCCGTCGTGCCCTGAGCGCTAGAAGCGGGCCGTACCGCCGAAGTAGAGGCCCTTGAACGTCAGTGAGCCGGTGTCGTTCTTGGCGTCGTAGAAGACGTCGATGCTGCGGTAGCCGACCTGCACGCCGAAGTTCTTGTGCGGGTTGAAGGTGGCATTGACGTCGAAGTCCATGTAGCGGCCCTTGTACTCTTCCGACGCACTGTCCGGAATCCTGAAGTAGCTGACTTCGCCGTTCAGGGCGAGGTTCTTCGCCGGGTACACGCGCGCCACGCCGCCGATCGTCGGCAGCGGCGCGATCGCCTTGGTGAATTCGTCGCCAATCGGGCTCAGCAGGCCGACGTTGACGTCGGTGTACTTCACGTCGAACAGCACGCCGAGGAAGCCGCGCTCGCGGTACAGGAAGTCGTACTCGTAGCCGAAGCGCCACGCCTTGAACTGCGCGGTCGTCTGCACGGGCAGGCCCGGCCGGTAGCGCAGGCCGTTGAAGATGAACTCACGGGTGATGGTCGTGGACGCGTCGTAGTTCATCGGCAGGTAGTTGATGCGGAAGCGGTGCTTCGTCGCCGGCCGCAGCACGACGCGCAGGTCCCGCAGCATCTGCCTGCTGATGCCGAGGTCGGTCACGAGGTTGACGTCGGTGCCGAGGATGCCCAGGGCCTCGCTGTTCACGATGGCTTCCGGCGTCGGACTCCAGAAGTTGAAGGAGGCTTCGATGTTGTAGTCCTCACCGACGACGGCGGCGCCCCGGGCGGGGAATTGCGCCTCGGAGGGCGCGGCCAGGGCGAGGAGGGCGAGAGCGGTGAGGACGGCGAGCGGCGAACGGAACGTGACCATGGAAAGCGACCCCTTGGGCTGGCGATGTACGTCGGAAACGGGCCCGGCCGCGGGGAGACGCGTTGCCAAGCGCCAGTGTGTGAAGTATCGGCACGAGCGGGAGGTGCCAACAGGGGGCGGCGGGTGCTGGCCGCTGGGGGGGCGACAAGCTCAGCCGTACGGACGAACGCCCCGGAACCCGCCGTGGGGCTCCGGGGCGTCGGGAAGCGCGCGGGCGCGGCCTAACTTTCGGCCGGCAGCGGCTCGCCGCCGCTCGCGTAGAGGCTCGCCCAGCGGGCGAAGGCCGAGACCAGCACGATGATCGCGAGCACCATCATGATCGCCGTGCAGATGGTCAACACCCAGCCCTGGGTGGAGACGGCCGGCACGGTGCTGAGCGCCTTCGGGTAGAAGTTGTCGCGGATGTTCAGGAAGCCGCCGTAGAGCGTGTTGGTGGCGAGGAACAGGAACGGCGCAATCGTGACCCACGTGTAGCGGGCCTTGCCCTGCGCGAACAGGATGGTCGTGGCCACGGCGAGCGCGATACAGCCGAGGAGCTGGTTGGCCACGCCGAACATCGGCCAGATGGTGTCGATCTGGCCGGTGTAGATGAAGTACCCCCACGAACCGACGATGAGGGAGGTGGCGATGATGGCCCCCGGGATCCAGTTGGGATTGGCGAACGGGGCATACACCTTCCCGAGCGCCTCCTGTAACAGGAAGCGCCCGACGCGTGTGCCCGAGTCGATCGTGGTCAAGATGAAGAGCGCCTCGAACATGATCGCGAAGTGGTACCAGTAGGCGAGCAGGCCCTTCATGCCCGGCAGCGACGTGAAGATCATCGCCATGCCCACCGCCAGCGATACGGCGCCGCCCGTGCGCCCGACCACACTCTCGCCGACCTGTTCTTCGATGGTCGCCAGGTCGTGCTTCATCGGCTGGCCTTCGAACGTCAGCTTTTCGTAGGCGGCCGGCGGCACGTTGATGGCGAAGTAATCGGGCGGCGGCATCGAGGTGGCGGCGATGAGCGCCATGATGCCCACCACACCTTCAATCAGCATGGCGCCATAACCGATCGGCCGGATGTCGGTTTCCTTGTCGAGCATCTTCGACGTCGTGCCCGAACTGATGAGGGCATGGAAGCCCGAGATGGCGCCGCAGGCGATGGTGATAAAACAGAAGGGGAAGAGCGGGCCCGGGATGATCGGCCCGCCGCCCGACACGTACTGGGTGAGCGCCGGCATCTTGAGCTCGGGATTCACGATCATCACGCCGGCCGCCAGCAGCACGATCGTGCCGATCTTGGTGAAGGAGCTCAGGTAGCCGCGCGGGGCGAGCAGCAGCCACACCGGCAGCACCGAGGCGAAGAAGCCGTAGACGCAGAGCGCGATGACGAGCTGGGTGCGCGACAGGTGGAAGAAGCTGCCGAGCCACGAGTCCGGGTGGTTGAGCGGCTCGCCGCCGGCCACCGCGGCCAGCATGGCGATGACGCCGATGATCGTGGCTTCGTTGATCTTGCCCTTGCGCCACACGTACATCCACAGGCCCATGAACATGCCGATGGGGATGGTGGCGGCGATGGTGAAGGTGCCCCAGGCCGAGTCGGCGAGCGCGTTCACGACGATGATGCCGAGGCCGGCCATGGCGATGACGAGCACCGCGAGGATGGCGATGGTGCCGGCCGGACCGGCGATGCCGCCGATCTCGAGCTTGACCAGATCGGCCATCGACTTGGCGCCGCGCCGGGTCGAGGCCCACAGGATCATCGAGTCGTGCACGGCGCCCGCGAGGCAGACGCCGGCGACCAGCCACAGCAGGCCGGGGGCCCAGCCGAACTGGGCGGCGAGCATCGGGCCGACGAGCGGGCCGGCACCCGTGATGGCCGCGAAGTGATGCCCGAAGAGCACCCACTTGGACGTGGGGTAGAAGTTGGCGCCGTCGTATTTGGTGTGCGCGGGAGTCTGGCGGGTGTCGTCCAGCATCCAGATGCGCGTGGCGATGAACGCGCTGTAGTAACGGTAGGCGAGTGCCAGGACGCAGAGGGCCGGCAGAACGATATACAACGCGTGCATAGGACGGGGATGATAACAAATGCCCGGCCGAATCCACGGGGGGATTTGCGGCCGGTGACACCCGGTGACCTTCGTGCGAGAGCCCGCCGCTGGCGCGGTGCGCCGGCTTACCGGTTCGAAAGCGGCGCGCCGGATGGTGGGGCCGCGGGGGGTGTGGCACCCGGGGACGGCGGCGGCACGGGTGTGGGCGCCGGTTCCGTGACAGGCGGCGCCGGCGAAGGCGCCGGCGGCTGGG
>JALHON010000399.1 GCA_022842985.1 Acidobacteriota bacterium
TGAGGGTCACGCCCGCCTCGCGCAGCCAGCGCGCCGGCAGGTAGACGCGGCCGGCCGCCAGGTCGTCGCCGACGTCGCGGGCGATGTTGCTCAGCTGGAAGGCGAGGCCGAGGTCCGACGCCCGGCAGAGCACCGCGCGGTCGCGCACGCCCATCACCCACGCCATCATCAGGCCGACGACGCCGGCCACGTGATACGCGTAGTCGAGCGTGTCGTCGAGGGTCTCGTAGCGGCGGCCGTTCGTGTCCATGGCGAAGCCGGCGAGATGATCGTCGGCGAAGACGCGCGGCAGGCCCGTGGCGGCGACCACGCGGCCGAGCGCCGCGAACGGCCCACGGTCGCCGGCCGTGCCGTCGAACGCCGTCGCGGTGCCGGCGCGCAGCGACGCCATGCGCGCGTCGAGGTCGGTGAGCACGGTGTGGCCGTGCCCGAGCACCTGGCCGTCCACGACGTCGTCGCAGTGGCGGCACCAGGTGTAGAGGTCCCACACGAGGTCGCGCGTCGCCGGATCGAAGAGGCGCGCCGCAAGCGCGAAGCTCTTCGAGCCGGTGCGGATGGCGGCGTCCTTCGGCTCGCCGCCGGCTCCGTGCGCGGCCGGGTCAGGCGCGGCGTCCACCGAGGTCCTCGATCATGAGGCCGGCCGTGGCCTTCGCCGAGTTGACCACACCGGGCACGCCGGCGCCCGGGTGTGTGCCGGCACCCACGAAGTAGAGGCCGGGCAGGCGGTCGTCGCGGTTGTGCACGCGGAACCACGCGCTCTGCGTCAGCACGGGTTCGAGCGAGAACGCCGAGCCATGATGCGCGTTGAGCTCGTGCTGGAAGTCGATCGGCGTAAAGATGCGCTGCGTGACGAGGTCCTCGCGCAGGTGCGGGATGTAGCGCGCTTCGAGATAGTCGAGGATGCGATCGGCGTAGCGCGGTCCTTCCGTGGTCCAGTCGATGGCGCCCTTGCCGAGGTGCGGCACCGGCGAGAGCACGTAGAACGCTTCGCAGCCGTCTGGCGCGAGCGTCGGGTCCGACACCGTGGGCGCGTGCAGGTAGAGCGAGAAGTCGTCGGCGAGTGTGCCGCGGTCGAAGATGTCGCCGAGCAGCTCGCGGTACCGCGGCCCGAAGATCACATTGTGATGCGCGAGGTGCGGATGCCGCCGCTTCGTCCCGAAGTAGATGAGGAAGAGCGACATACTGAAGCGCTTCTTCTCGAGCGAGGCGGCCACCGACGCGCCGCGCGGTTCGTGGCCGAGCAGGTGCTTGTAGGTATGCACGACGTCGGCGTTGCTGGCGACGGCGGTGGCGGGAAAGACCTCGCCGCCGGCCACGCGCACGCCGGAGACGCGGCCGCCCTCGACCAGGATGCGATCGACCGGCGTCGAGAGACGGATCGTGCCGCCCAGACGCTCGAAGAGCGCGACGAGCGCCCGCACGAGCGCGCCGGTGCCGCCGCGCGGGAACGTCACGCCCCAGGTGCGTTCGAGCACGTGGATGAGGGTGTAGATCGACGAGGTGGCGAACGGGTTGCCGCCGACGAGCAGCGAGTGGAAGCTGAAGGTCTCGCGCAGGTGATCGTTCTGGATGTAGCGGGCGACGATGTCGTAGACCGTGCGATACGCCTCGAGTCGCACGAGCTGCGGTGCCGCTTTCACCATGCTCCAGATGTCGAGGAAGGGCACGTGCGCGAGCTTCGTGTAGCCCTCGTCGAAGACCTGTTCGGCGTAGGCGAGGAAGCGGCGGTAGCCGTCGACGTCGGCCGGGTTCATGGCGTCGATCTGCCGGATGATGGCGTCCATGTCGTTCGAGTAATCGAACGTCTGGCCGTCTTCCCAGAAGAGCCGGTAGAAGGGCATCACCGGCAGCAGGTCCACGTGGTCGGCCATGCGTTCGCCGGCCAGTGCGTAGAGTTCTTCGAGGCAGCCGGGCGCCGTGATCACGGTGGGGCCGGCGTCGAACGTGAAGCCGGCGTCCTGATAGACGTAGGCGCGTCCGCCGGGCTTGTCGCGCTGTTCGAGCAGCGTCGTCGGAATCCCGGACGCCTGGAGACGGATGGCCAGTGCCAGTCCGCCGAAGCCGCTGCCGATGACGACGGCGCGGGGTGTCGAAGCCGAGGCCATCGTTACTCCCGGAGATGCGCGAGGGCGCGCCAGACAGGCACGGGCGGCCGGCCCGCGACGAGCCGCAGGTGATCGCCCGCGGTGAGGCGCGCGCCGTAGAACCGCGCGATGAGGTCGGCCGGACGGCCGTAGAACTGTTCGAGGATGCGCGCGCGTTCGGAGGGCTGCGCGGCACGGAAGAGCCAGCGGTTCAGCAGGCGGAAGAACCCGCGCGTCTGCCATCGCCGGGTCGCCATCGTCCGCACCTCTGAATAGACGCGTGCCGGCGTGAACGGATCCATGCCGGCGAGATGGTCGGCGGTGGCCACGGCATCCGGCAGCGAGTAGCCGGTAGTGGGGTGGAAGAGCCCGGCCCGCATGCCGAGCCGCGGCACATCACCGGTCCAGAAGGCGTCGATCGCGCCACCGAGCGGAATCGGCAGGCTGCCGGTTTCCTCGCGCACGACCTCGCGCACCTGCCACCCGCGCGCCTCGGCGTAGCGGGCGATGGCGCCGCGGGCGGCGGCTGCGTCCACGCCCGGGGTGTCGGCGTAGGCGGTGTCTTCGATGAGCAGCCGGTCGGCCGACCATGGCAGCACGTAGATGAACTTGAAGGCGCCGTCCTGCGGCACCGTGGCGTCCATCAGCATCGGATGGGTGACGCCGTGCGGCCGCGCGCAGACCACGTCCTGGCCGAGGAACGTCTGCCAGCCGAGCGGCACGTCCACGGGCCCGCCGCCGCGCGCGTCGATCACGACACCGGCCTCGATGCCCTCGCCAGTCGCCAGGCGCACGGTCGTCGGCGTGAGCGCGTCGACGGTCGTGCCGAGCCGCAGGCCGTCACCGAGCGCCGCGCTGACGACGTCGTGGAGCCGTGACGACGTGATCGAACAGTATTCGTGGTCGATGGTGCGCCGCCGGCCGGGGAAGGCGACGTCGTGACGCGGCCAGCGGTGCGCGACGAGCGGCGCCATCCACTGACGCGCGGCGGGGGCGAGATCGGTGGCGTGGAACGACCACGTGTGATTGCCGCCCAGGACGGGGCCGGCCTCGAGCAGCATGACCGTGCGGTCGGGCCGTCGCGTGCGCAGGCGCCATGCGGCGAGGCTGCCGGCCAGGCCGCCGCCGACGATGACCACGTCCACCATCTCGTCGCCGAGCGTATCACGCGGGTCGTCGCCGGCCGGACACGCGGCGCTGGCTATACTGGGGCGTGACGTCCGCGCGTACGCCCGACGACCCGGCCCTCGAGGTCGCCGGCGCGTGCCGTCGTCTGCACGAGCGCCAGGTGCTCGGGGGCATCGACCTCGTCGTGCCGCGTGGGTCGCTCGTGGCGGTCGCGGGCCCGAACGGCGCCGGCAAGTCGTCGCTGATGCGCGCCATCGGCGGACGTCTCGG
>JALHON010000400.1 GCA_022842985.1 Acidobacteriota bacterium
GCCGCTGCGCGTCGTGCTGCGCGGGCGCGGGCAGGGGCCGGCCGTGTCGTTCGTGGCTGTCGGGCGCGCGACGGTGCGGATCGGCGTCACGGTGCCGCACCTGCATACGGCGCGCGAGATACGCCGGGGGGAACGGCTGGCGGACGGCGACGTCGCCGAGGCCAGGCATGCGCTGCCGCGCGGCGCGTTGCGGGCGCTGCCCGACCGCCAGGCGATTGTCGCCGGGCGCGTGTTGCGTGACCTGCCCGCGGGCGCCTGTCTCACCGCGCAGGTGGTCGTGCCGGTGCCGGCGGTCGTCGCCGGTCAGGACGTGGCGGCCGTCGTGCGGGCGGGCCGCATCGAAGTGCGGGCCCGGCTCGTCGCCGTCGATTCGGGCGCCATCGGCGACACGGTGCGCGTGTCGAACCCCGAGGCCCGGCGTGTGCTGCGGGCCCGCGTCGTCGGCCGCGCCGAAGTGGAGATTCATCATGATCGCTGAGTGGTACGTGCATCGGGCGGCAGCCGTCCTGGGGCTGGGCCTCCTCGTCGTCGCGCCGGCCGTCGCCGCGGCGCAGGGCGCCGCCGCGCAGGGCGCCGCCGCCAAGGGCAAGACCGAGCCGGTTGCGATGGCCAAGCCGCCGGAGACACAGGACGCCGCCATGGCGCGGTATCTGGAGGCGTCACGCGCGCTTCCGGCGGCCGAGCCGTTCGGGTGGATGCAGAACCTGGGCCTCGACCTGCGGGCGCGGCGCGTCAACGACATCGTGACGGTGCGCGTCGAGGAGAACACCGCCGCCACCGGGACGACCGATGCGGCCGTGGCCAAGTCGACCTCGACCGGTGCCGGCATCAGCACCCTGCTGGGGCTCCAGAGCAAGCTGCCGGCCGGTCTGGGGCTCGGCGACCTCGCATCGACGCAGAGCGGAACCGACTTCCGGGGCACCGGGTCGACCGCCCGGGCCAGCGTGCTGACGGCGACGCTGTCGGCGCGTGTCGCCGGTGTCATGCCGAACGGCGACCTGCTCATCGAGGGCATCCGCGAGATCGAGATCAACGGGGACCGCCAGATCGTCGTGCTGACCGGTGTGGCCCGCGTCGTGGACATCGGCCCCGGCAACGTCGTCATGTCGGGCGCCCTCGGGCAGCTCAGCATCCGCTACTTCGGCCGCGGTCTGACCAAGGGCTCGATGTCGCCCGGCTGGCTCGTGCGGCTCATCAACAAGGTGTTCTAGTCATGTGCTTCGCTCACAGGCCTCTTGCCATCCTCCTCACCGTGGCCCTCGCGGCGGCCACGCCCGCGGCGGCCGATACCACCGCCCGCCTGAAGGACGTGGTGTCGATGCAGGGCTTCGACGCCCTGCCGCTCATGGGCTACGGCCTCGTCGTCGGCCTCAACAAGACGGGCGACCGCCGGCAGACCATTTTCTCCACGCAGTCGCTGGCCAACATGCTCCAGCAGATGGGCGTGGCGGTGCAGGCCAACCAGGTGCGCGTCGAGAACGTCGCCGCCGTGCTCGTCACGACCAGCCTGCCGGTCTACGCGCGCCCCGGCGTGCGCCTCGATGTGACGGCCTCGTCGATCGGCGATGCCCGGAGCCTGCAGGGCGGCACGCTGCTCGCGACGGCGCTCCGCGGACCGGACGGTCAGGTCTACGCGCTGGCCCAGGGGCCCCTCTCGATCGGCGGCTTCGGCGGCGGCGCCGGCGGCAACTCGGTGCAGGTGAATCACCTGACCGTGGGGCGCGTGCCGAGCGGCGCCATGGTGCAGCAGGGCAGTGGAGCCACGATGCCGGCCGCCGCCGTGCTGCCGCTGTCGCTCCACGATCCCGACTTCGCCACGGCGTCGCGCGTGGCCGCGGTCATCAACGCCGACCTGGGCGATGGCAAGGCGCGGGTCCTCGACCCCGGCACGGTCACCGTTGAGGTGCCGACGCAGTACCAACAGGCGCTGCCCGAGCTGATGGCCCGGTTGGAGGCGCTCAGCGTGGCCTCCGACCCGCCGGCGCGCGTCGTCATCAACGAACGCTCGGGCACGATCGTCGTCGGCGCGAACGTCCGCATCGCGGCGGCGGCCGTCGCGCACGGCAATCTCTCGGTGCGCATCAGCACGCGCTTCGAGGTGTCGCAGCCGAACGCGCTCGCTCGCACCGGCGACACGGTGGTCGTGCCGAACACCAACGTCGACGTGCGCGAAGGCACGGCGCGTCTCGTCTCGCTCGAAGAGGGCACGACGCTCGATGCCGTCGTGCGCGCGCTGAACACCCTCGGCGCGACGCCGCGCGACATCATCGCCATCATGCAGGCGCTCAAGGCGGCCGGGTCGCTGCACGCGGAGATTGTGATCATCTGAAGAGCAGGGACCAGGGACCAGGGACCAGGGACGATTCCGATGAAGACCACACTCGAATCGCTCGCGATTGTGCAGGCGCCGGTGCCGGCACCGAAGACGGCGGCCGAGGCCGAGCGGATGCAGGTGCTCGCGCTCGTCGAGCAGTTCGAAGGCATGCTGCTCAGCGAGATGCTGCGCGACGTGCGTGCCGGCGACGAGGAGGAGGACGGTTTCGGCCTCGGCGCCTCCACGATGACCGACACGATGCAGGGCGAGTTCGGCCTGGCGCTTAGCCGCGCCGGCGGACTCGGCCTTGGCGACGTCCTGGCGAAGGCGCTGCTCCGCAAGGCGCAGACCGATGCCGCGGTCGAGGCGGCGGTGGTCCCCACGGCCATCGCCGGCTCGACCCTCCGTGCCCCGGGTGTCCCCACCACCCGCACGCACGACCACGAGCACGACCACGCCGACCCCGCCGGCGACGGTCCGGCGGCGGTCGTGGCCGGCGGCGTGCCGGTGTCGTCGGCCTTCGGCTGGCGCAGCGACCCGTTCACCGGCCGGGCCACCTTCCACAAGGGCGTCGATCTCGCGGCGGCGTATGGCACGGAAGTGCACGCGTTCGACGGGGGTGTCGTGAAATCGGCCGGGGACCGGCCGGGCTATGGCCTGACCGTCGTCGTGGACCACGGGAACGGCCGCGAGACCCTGTACGCCCATTTGTCGTCGATGGCCGTGGCCGCCGGTGACGCGGTGGCCGCTGGTCAGCCGATTGCACGATCAGGAAACAGCGGACGCGCGACTGGCGCACATCTGCACTTCGAGGCACGGGAATACGGCCGGCCGGTGGATGCAGGGCGGCTCGCGGCGGTCTGGAACGGCCGGGCGTCCGACACGAGTGTCGGCGGATCGGACGAATGACGGCCGCGGTACTAATGGAGTCGCGGGCATTGCCGATTGGTTGGGGGAACGACCAGCGGGCGTGGGGCCCGGCCTGGGAGGGACACGACGATGAAGATTGAACAGAACCGCGCCAACCTCGAGACGATCGCAGGCACGCGTGCGGACGCCGTGCGCGACGAGCGCGCTGCCGCCGCCGAAAAGGCGAGCGAGGCCGACCGGTCCGCCGACCAGGTCCGGGTGTCGACCACCGGACAGCTGGCCGCCGCGG
>JALHON010000401.1 GCA_022842985.1 Acidobacteriota bacterium
GGCGGCGAGTTCCGAAACATGGCGCTGGCGGAGCGCGATGCGGCCGGGCAGGCCCGCGAAGGCCGGCCGTCCCGCGATCTGGTGGAACCGTGCGTCGAGGCGCTGCACGCGCGAGCGCATGGCGGCGCGGGCGCGGCCGCCGATGGCGTCGATCTGGTGCACGAATTCGTCCTTGCGGCCGACGACGATCTCGGCGGCGGCCGAGGGCGTGGGCGCGCGCAGGTCGGCGACGAAGTCGGCGATGGTCACATCGGTCTCGTGGCCGACGGCCGAGATGACCGGCACCGGGCAGGCGGCAATGGCGCGGGCCACGACTTCCTCGTTGAAGGCCCACAGGTCTTCGATCGAGCCGCCGCCGCGGCCGGCGATGACCACGTCGACGCCCGCGACCGAGCCGATGCGGTGCAGTGCGCGCGCGATCTCGTCGGCGGAGCCGTCCCCCTGCACGCGGGTGGGCGCGATGACCAGGTGCGCGTTCGGGTAGCGGCGGCGCAGCACGCGGATGATGTCGCGCAGCGCCGCGCCGTCGCGCGAGGTGACGATGCCGATGCGGCGGGGCAGCGCCGGCAGGGGCCGCTTCCGCGCGGCCTCGAAGAGCCCTTCGGCGGCCAGGCGCTTGCGCAGCTGCTCGTAGGCGAGCTGCAGGGCGCCGAGGCCCTGCGGCTCCATGTGCTCGCAGATGAGCTGATACTCGCCGCGCGGATCGTAGACGCTCAGGCGGCCGCGGGCGATGACGTGCGCGCCGTCTTCCGGCTTGAACTTGAGCAGGCGCAGCGACGTGCGGAACATCACGCCCTTGATCTGGGCCTGGGCGTCCTTGAGCGTGAAGTAGAGGTGCCCGGTGTTCCAGACGCGCGCGCCCGAGAGTTCCCCTTCGACCCACACTTCCGGGAACTCCGACTCGACCAGGCCGCGCAGCGCCGCCGTGAGTTCGCCGACGCTCAGCACGCGCCGCCGCGGCGCGGGCGGCGGAGGCGGCGGGGCCGGATCGTCGAACGGCAGGCGGGTCGGTGTCACGCGCGGATGTCCGGCGTTGCCGCCATCTCGGCGGCGAGGCGGTCGATATCGGCGGCCGACAGGCTCAGGCGGTCGATCGCGGTGGCGAGCCCGGTGGCCGGATCGGCGGTGACGATGACGCCGTTCAGGCGGGGATCGCCGCTCGCCGTCTCGAAGCGCGCCGGCAGCGCGTTCAGGAACTTGCCGATGACGGCGTCCTTCTCGACGCCGATGACGCCGTCGTGTGGTCCGGTCATGCCGGCATCGGTGAGATAGGCCGTGCCGTTCGGCAGCACGCGGTTGTCGGCGGTCTGCACGTGCGTGTGCGTGCCGACCACGGCCGTGGCGTGGCCGTCGAGATACCAGCCCATCGCAATCTTCTCGGAGGTGACTTCGGCGTGCACGTCCACGAAGACCAGCTGCGCGCCGGCGGCCTTGAGCGCCGTGATCTCGCGCATCGCCGTCGTGAACGGGTCGTCGATGTTCGCGAGGAACACCCGGCCCATCACGTTCACGACGCCGACCTTCACGCCGTTCTTCGCCGTGGCCAGATACGTGCCGGCGCCGGGGGCGCCCGCCGGGTAGTTGGCCGGGCGCAGCAGACGCGGCTCGCGCACGATGTAGTCGAGGGCTTCCTTCTTGTCCCAGATGTGGTTGCCCGAGGTCAGCACTTCGCAGCCATACGAGAGCAGCTGATCGCCGATCTCGCGCGTGATGCCGAAGCCGGCGGCCGAGTTCTCGCCGTTGGCGATCACGAAGTCGATGGCGTGGGCGGCGACGATCGGCCCGACACCGCGGCGCACGAGCTCGCGCCCGGGCTTGCCGACGATGTCGCCGATGAAGAGGAGCTTCATCGCACGGCGTCCGTCGTGATGGGCACGAGCAGCCCCTGACCGCGCCGTTCCTCGATCTTCGGCAGGCGCACGCGCAGCTCGCCGTTCGTGAGCGTGGCGGTGGCCCGCGCGGCGTCGATGGCGACGTGCACGCGGACGGCGCGGGCGAAGCGGCCGAAGTCGCGTTCGACCAGGTGGTAGCTGGCCGTGCCGCGCGCGCCCTGCTCGGGGCGGTCCTTCTCGCCGGCGATGATGACGACGCCGGCCTTGACCAGCACGCGGATGCTCGCCGCCGCCACGCCGGGCAGATCGAGCAGCAGGTCGAGCGCGTCGTGCGTCTCGAAGACGTCGAGCAGCGGCAGGCACTCGCCGGTGATCTGGTGGCGGCGTTCGGGGCGCTGCTTCAGCAGGTCCTCGAAGAGGCGGCGGACGTCGGCCGAGACGTCGCCGACGTCGGAGGAGATGGGCAGGCGGTTCAGTGGGCGCATACGCGGACTCGGTGTGGCGTCATTGTACCGCGACGTCCTCCGAAGGGCGTGCCTCGCGGCCGGCCGCGGCCGCGAGCGCCGCGACGCCGACGTAGTCGGTCTTGCCGGTGCCGAGCACCGGAATCCCGCGCACGAGCGTGATCGTCCGCGGCACGAAGAGTTCCGGCAGGCCGGCCTCGCGGGCCGCCGCCGCGAAGCCCTGCCGTGTGAGGGTGCGTTCGGTCGTGAGCAGCACGAGCTGCTCGCCCTTCCGGGCATCCGTCACGGCCACGACCGCGTGCCCGGCCGCGGGCCACGTCTTCGCCGCCAGATCTTCCACCGCGCCGAGCGGTACCATCTCGCCGGCCACTTTGGCGAACCGCTTCGCGCGGCCCTTGATCGTGACGAAGCCTTCGTCGTCGATGTCCACGATGTCGCCGGTGTCGTACCAGCCGCCGGCCGGCGGCTCGAGCACGCCCGGACGCTCCGCGCGCAGGTAGCCGAGCATCACGTTCGGTCCGCGCACGTGCAGGCGCGCGCCCTCCGCGATGCCGGGCACGGCCTCGAGGCGGTGGTCGATGCCCGGCAGCAGCCGGCCCACCGTGCCGGCGCGGAAGTGGCGTGGCGTGTTCACGGCCAGCGCCGGCGCGGTTTCGGTGGCGCCGTAGCCCTCGAGGATCCGGATGCCGAACTTGTCGAACCACGCGCGCCGGGTCTCGGGCTTCACGCGCTCGGCGCCGGCAAAGACGTAGCGCACGTTGTAGAAGTCGTAGTTGTCGGCGACGCGGGCGTAGCCCTGCAGGAACGTGTCGGTGCCGAAGAGAATCGTGGCGTTCAGGCCGTAGGCGAGTTCCGGCACGACGCGGTAGTGCAGGGGCGATGGATAGAGGAACACCCGCACGCCGGCGAGCAGCGGCAGCAGCAGGCCGCCGGTCAGGCCGAAGCTGTGGAAGACCGGCAGCGCGTTCAGCACGAGGTCCTCGCGCGAGATGTCGACGACGGACGCCAGCTGATAGCGGTTCGCCAGCAGGTTCCGGTGGCTGAGCACGACCCCCTTCGGCGTGCCCTCGGATCCCGACGTGAAGAGCACGACCGCCGGCTCGTGCGCGCGGGCGGGATCGTGCGCGGGGCGCGCCGTCCAGGCGCGGGCGAGCGCGGCGAGACGCGCGGCC
>JALHON010000402.1 GCA_022842985.1 Acidobacteriota bacterium
CGCTGATGCTCGCCGCCGCCGCCGGCAATGCCGACATCGTCGCCGCCCTCGCCGCCGCCGGCGCCGACCTGAACCGCACCGAGACCGCGCACGGCCAGACGGCGCTCATGTTCGCGGCCTCGCTCGGCCGCACCGACGCCGCGAAGGTGCTGCTCGCGCGCGGCGCCGACGCGAAGGTCCGCTCGCGCGTCGTCGATCTCTCCACGGTCGAAGTGCCCGAGGAAGTGCTGCAGGATCAGCTGCGCCAGCAGTCGTCGACCCCGCCGGCGCAGGCTGCGCGTAACGAAGGCGCGGCGGCTCCGGCCCGTCCAGCCGCGCCCGCCCCGCAGAGCAACCGCGTGGCCGGTGTCTCGCGCCCCTACAAGTACAACGAGCTCATCGGCAAACACGGTGGCCTCACGGCGCTGCACTTCGCGGCCCGGCAGGGCGCCGTCGAGACGGCGCGGGCGCTCGTCGAGGCCGGGGCCGACGTCAACGGCCAGACCGCCGGCGACCTCACGAGCCCGATGCTCATCGCCATGGTCAACGGCCACTTCGACCTGGCGCTCTATTTCCTCGAGAAGGGCGCCAACCCGAACCTGGCGAGTGACGCCGGCATGACGCCTCTCTACGCCGTGCTCAACGTGCACTGGGCCCCGAAGGCCTTCTATCCGCAGCCGCGCGCCTATCTGCAGCAGCAGGCGTCGTACATGGACGTCATGAAGGCGCTGCTCGCGAAGGGGGCCGACCCGAACGCGCGGCTGCAGCGGAAGATCTGGTACACGCAGTACAACTTCGACCTGCTCCGCGTGGACGACTCGGGCGCCACGCCCTTCTGGCGCGCCGCCTACGCGAGCGACATCGACGCGATGAAGCTGCTCGTGGCCGCCGGTGCCGATCCGTCGGTGCCCACCGCGAAGCCGGCGATGAACGATCGCTTCCAGCAGGGCGGCGTGCGCAGCGCCGATGCGAGCCGCGACCACTCGGGCCTGCCGCCCATTCCGACGGCCGGTCCCGACATCCCGCCGCTGCTCGCCGCCTCCGGCGCCGGTTACGGCGAGGGCTTTGCCGGCAACGCGCACCGCTTCGCGCCGTCGGGCATGCTGGCGGCCGTGAAGTATCTCATCGAGGACCTCGGCACCGACCCGAACGTGCGGGACGCCGATGGCAACACGGCGCTGCATCACGCGGCGTCGCGCGGCGACAACGAGATGATCAAGTACCTCGTGTCGAAGGGCGCGGACGTCACGCTCGTGAACCGCGGCGGCCAGACCACGGTGGACATGGCGAACGGCCCGGTGCAGCGTGTGCAGCCGTTCCCCGACACCATCAAGCTGCTCGAGAGCCTCGGCGGCAAGAACAACCACAAGTGCGTGTCGTGCTAGCGGACTTCGCTCGCTGACGAGCTGCGGCGAGCCTGCGGCCGGGTCTCCGAGTACAGAACAAAGGGCGGTCCCCGGAGGGACCGCCCTTTGTCCTTTTGTCATGACCGGGCTTCCGGCCGGCCGGGGCCGTCCGGCTACCGCATGCGGTGGCAGGACTCGCAGTCCTGGGAGATCGTGCGGCCCTCGGGCGTGGCCTTCTCTTCGTCGTGGCAGCGGAAGCAGCCCGGTGAGTCGATGTGGCCGAGCTCGTTGCGATACGAGCCCCACGTGATCTTCATCTGCGGGAACACGTTCGCGCTGTAGAGGCCCCTGGCGACCGTGACGGCGCGATCGACGTCGGCCGCCGCGGGCTTCACCGTGACCTCGGCGCCGCCGTAGAAGCCGCGCAGGCTGGACTCGATGGCCGCGAGCGCCTCGTCCTTCGTGGCGGCCTCGGTCTTGAGCGCCTTCACGAGCTCGCGCCGCGCGAAGGGCAGCGCCCGCGGCACCTGGCCGAGGGCCAGCGCTTCGTTCACGGCGCGTTCGGCTGACGCGGCGAACGCGTGGCTGGGGCGGTTGTGGCAGTCGGTGCAGTCCATGGTGCGCCGTGTGCCCGCCGCCAGCATCTCGTCGGTCACGCCGGGTTTCCTGAACTCGCGCACGGTGCCGTCGCCGGTCGTCAGCTTGACGTAGGGGATGTCCTGGCGCTGGGCGTCGAGGGCGATGAACTCCACCCGGTTCGACACGTGCATGTGCCAGTGGATGCCCTCGCCGATGCCGAGCCGGGTGCTGCCGCCGCCGACCTTCAGTTCGAGCGTGGTCACCGTCTCCGAGGACGTCTCGTCATCGGCGTACTCCTTGACCACCTTGAGCCGGTCACCGTGAATCTTCTCGGGCCAGTGGCAGGTGCCGCAGGTCTCGCGCGCCGGGCGCATGGCCGGCACCGGCGTGGGGATGGGCCGCGTGATGTCGCCGGTGATGAAGCCGACGAGCCGGCGCGTGCCGTCGATCTTCGACTGCACCAGAGCGCCCGCCCCCGAGCCGACGTGGCAGCTCACGCAGGTGACGTTGGCATGCGGGCCCGCGGCGTGCGCCACGTACTCCGGCTCCATCACGGTGTGGCAGACCTGACCGCAGAAGGCCGGCGTCTCCATGTAGTGCACGGCGCCGACGCCCGCCATCGAGAGGATGACGATGTTGACGAGCGAGGCCGCCAGCAGCCCCATGATGAAGATGCGCTGGCCGCGATTCTTGAGGTCGAGCGTCGGCCAGGAGATGGCTTCCGCGCCGCGCTTCTTCCCGCGCAGGTTGCCGATGAGCACGAGCAGCAGGCCGAGCAGGAAGCCGGCCGGCAGCGCGAAGAAGATCAGGATGCCGACATACGGGTTCTCGATGAGCCCGTACGATTCGGCCCCGAGCGCGAGGAGGAAGAGCAGCGCGCATGCCGTCGTCAGGACGACGCCGAAGGCCGCAAGTGGCGTGCGCGCGATGGTCACGGCGTCAGCCCTTCAGCGACTGCATGTAGGCGACGAGCGCGTCGAGATCGGCCGCCGGCAGCGACGGGTAGGCGCGCATGTCGGGCTTGCGGTTGGTGGCCGACTTCATCTCCTTCGGCGAGACGATCCACTTGCGGATGTCAGCTTCGCTCAGCGTGGCGCCGACCTTGTCGAGCGGACCCTTGGCATTGCCCCGGCCGGCGATCGAATGGCACAACGAGCATTTCTGCGCGTCGTACACCGCCTTGCCCTTCGCGATTTGCGCGGCATCCTGGGCCAGTACCGGCGTGGCCAGGAACGAGAGCACCGCAACCGCACTCATGACTTGAATCAGACGACCCACAGACACCTCCTCGACGACGGACGTAGAAGCACGTCTCGTGCCGCGGCAGCCAGGCCCGCGGATACGGGGGATTATGCGCTTCCGCTGGTCCGGATGCACCAGGCGCGGGCGATGATGGGGGAGGAATCCGGGGACTATTCCCCGGCCCCGGTTCAGCGGTGTCCGAGCCGGACTGGCGTCAGCGGTCGGCGCGCAGAGGGCGCCCCGGGGCGGCCGCACGCCGGGCCGTGGCGCTCCGTGAGGCGCCCGTC
>JALHON010000403.1 GCA_022842985.1 Acidobacteriota bacterium
GGCCGCCTCGGCGTCGCTCACGCCCGGCGGCGCGACCACGGCGCGCCAGTTCGCGCGGTCGAGCGGCACGCCGGCCTCGCGCAGCGTCGGGGCGTCGAGATCGGGGACGCGCTCGGGCGCCGAGATCGCGAGCGCGCGCAGTTGCCCGCTGCTGATGCTCGGCGCGAACTCGCCGATGCCGCTGACACCGGCCGTGATCTGCCCGCCGAGCAGCGCCGCGAGCGCTTCGCCGCCGCCCGAGTACGCCACGTAGTTCACATCGGCGGGCGCGATGCCGATCGCCTCGGCCATGAGGCGCGCGAGCAGGTCGTCGGTGCCACCGGCCGAGCCGCCGCCCCACGAGACACTGCGCGGCGCGGCGCGAAACGCGGCGAGCAGGTCCTGCAGGGTGCGATGCGGCGAATCGGCCGGCACGACGATGACTTCGTGCTCGCCGGTGAGCCGCGCGATGGGCGTGACATCCGCGAGCGACACGACGGAGTGCGTGGCGACGATGCCGCTCACCATCACGAGGCCGGTCACGAGCAGGGCGTCGGCGCGGCCGCGGTCGGCGCTGGCAAAACGTGCAAGGCCGATCGTGCCGGCCGCACCGGGCACGTTCTCGACCTGTACCGAGACGGGGGGCGTCGTATCGGCGAACGCCCGCTGCAGGGCGCGGGCGGTCTGATCCCACCCGCCGCCAGGAGCCGCTGGCGCCACGATGGTGAGGTCCTGTGCGGCGGCCAGTCGCGGCATGGCGCTCGACGTGGCCATGACCAGCACGACGGACAGGGCGCGCAGCGCGGCGCGGCAAAGCGGCATCAGGGCGCGATTGTAGTGCACGGGACGGCGCGTTCCGGGGATACGATGCGCGGATGCCGACCGCGCGTTATCTCCACTACGACGTCTTCACCGCTCGTCCCTTCGAAGGCAATCAGCTCGCCGTGTTCCTCGACGCCGGTGGGCTCGAGACGCGGCAGATGCAGACGCTCACGAACGAGATGAACTTCGCCGAGAGCACGTTCGTGCTGCCGGCCGAAGCCGCCGGCACCGACGTGCGCATGCGCATCTTCACGCCGGCGCGCGAGATGCCGATGGCCGGGCATCCCACGATCGGCACGACCTTCGCGCTGGCGGCGCTCGGCGTGATTCCGCACGGCGCGAGCCGCTGGGTGTTCGGCTTGAACGTGGGCCCGACGCCGGTCGCACTCGAGTGGGGCGCCGGAGGGCTGGCGACCGCGTGGATGGATCAGGGGACGCCCGTGTTCCGCGCGCCGGGAACACCCGGCGTGGCGGTGGTCGACGCCGTGAATGGCGATCAGGCGGCGTGGGCGGCCACCGGCCTGCCGGTCGAAGAGGCGTCGTGCGGCGCGCCGTTCATCTACGTGCCGTTCGCCACACGCGCGGCGGTCGATGCCTGTGATCCTGACGGCGCGAAGATGCGGCGGCTCAGGAGCGCGTTCCCCGAGGGCCACGTCGGCGTGTTCGTGTTCAGCGTGGAACCCGGCGCCGATGGCGCGACCGTGTACAGCCGGATGTTCGCGCCCGAGGCCGGGGTGGTCGAAGACCCGGCCACCGGCGGCGCGAGTGGTCCGCTCGGCGGGTATCTCGTGCGGCACGGCCTCGTGCCGCCGTCGGCCGCGCACGACATCGTGAGCGCGCAGGGTGTGAAGATGGGCCGCCCGAGCCGCCTCCGCGTGCGCGTCGAGGCCACGTCGCCCTCCGACATCACGCGCGTGCACGTTGGCGGCACGGCGGTGAAGGTGGGCGAAGGGACGATCAGCTGGTGATGTGAGGGGGACTGTTCCCATTCTGGCTGTGGCCAGACTAGTCGCAGTTCCTGCGCGTTACGGGGCGAGGCGGGCGATCGTCCAGCTGTTGCCGGCGCGGTGATAGCGGAGGCGGTCGTGCAGGCGGTTGGGGCGGCCCTGCCAGAATTCGATCCAGGCCGGTGTCACGAGGTAGCCGCCCCAGTGCGGCGGACGCGTCATCGGTTCGGCGGCGAAGCGCGCGGTGGCGTCTGCCATGCGGGTTTCGAGGGTGGCCCGATCGGCGATGACCTGACTCTGGGGTGAGGCCCAGGCGCCGACCTGGCTCTCGCGCGGACGCGAGAGGAAGTAGGCATCGCTCGCCGCCGCGTCCACGCGGGTCACCGTGCCGCTCACGCGCACCTGGCGTTCGAGCGCGGCCCAGAAGAACACGAGCGTGGCGCGCGGATTCTCGGCCAGCTCCTGCCCCTTGGCGCTGTCGTAGTTCGTGAAGAACGTGAAGCCGTCGGGGCCGACGTCCTTGAGCAGCACGATGCGGCCATCGGGCGTGCCGTCGGCCGACGCGGTGGCGAGCGTCATCGCGTTCGCATCGTGCAGGTCGGCCCGCACGGCCTCGTCGAACCACTGCCGGAAGAACACCAGCGGATCGGCGGCGGCGTCGGTCTCAGAGAGGGCGCGGGCGCGGTAGTCGCGGCGCAGGTCGGCGATCGACATCAGGGCGTCTCCGTGGAGGGCAGCGCTGGTGTGATCCAGACGCCGAGGTTGCGGCGGTCGCGGACCGACGGATCGAGTGCGATCGGAACGAACCCCGTCGCGGTCGCAAGGTCGAGCACGATCACGCCCCCCGCGGCGGGTGGCGGCACCTGGACTTCCACGGTCTGTTCGCCACGCAGGTCGACGTCTTCGCTCCATCCGTGCGTCTCGAGATGGAGCCGGTTGGCGATCTTTCCGCTGTGCATGCGCAGCACGACGCCATCGGCGCAGCCGCCCGGGCAGGCAAGCGTGACCCGTGACGCGCGGCCGCCAGCCGTCCAGAAGCCGGCGCTCTCGGGGTAGAGGCGTTCGTCGTGGAAGAGCACGACGGCCTCGCCGAAGCGCGCCGCGGCCAGCACCTGGGGTGTCGTGGTGCGCGCGCCGAGGTCCGTGACGTCAACGGCTTCGAGGCGCAGCGCCGCGATCGAGCGTTCGAGGTCCGCATCGCCGCGCAGACCGACGAAGCCGGTGTCGACCGGCAGCCAGAACTCCTCGGACCAGGTGCCGCCAGGCGTGGGCGTGACGGTCCACGTCGTGAGCGGCCCGCCGATGCGGCCCACCTGCAGGCCCACGCGCGCGCCGTCGCGCGCCGGCAGCGGATCGCGCGCTGCCCATTCGATGACGGCGCGGTAGCGGCCCGCCGGCAGCGAAAAGCGGCCGTTGTGCAGCACGCGCAGCGGCTGCGGTTCGGGCCGCAGGCCGGGCGTGGCGCCGACGAAGAGCGAGGATTCCACGTCCACGGCGCTTGCGACCGAGAACGGCGCGTAGCGCACCGTGAGCGGACGGCTGACATGGTCGAAGGTGTCGAGCGCGGCCAGCCGCGCCCGCGCCGCGAGATTGATGTCCGGCAGCGGCGGTTCGGCGGGCGGCAGCTGGCGCACGACGACGGCGCCGGCCACGAGCGCGACGCTGCTCGCCGTGATCGCCGC
>JALHON010000404.1 GCA_022842985.1 Acidobacteriota bacterium
TCGTGGCGGCCGCGGTGCCGGCGCTGCGGGCCGCGGCCACGGATCCGCACGGGGCGCTCAAGGACGGCGCGCGTGGATCGTCGGGGGCCGGGCACCAGCTGCGGGCGGCGCTGGTGGTGGCGGAGGTGGCGCTGGCCCTCGTGCTCGTGACCGGCGCCAGCCTGATGCTGCAAACGGTGTGGCGGCTGCATCAGGTGCCGCTCGGCTTCTCGACCGAGCGCGCGCTGACCTTCCGCGTCGAACTCGGCTGGGCCGCCTACGGCTTCGACAAGGCCGTACGCTTCCAGCGCGAGATGTTCGAGCGGCTGCGTGGCTTACCCTCGGTCACCGCGGTCACTTTCGACAACAACCTGCCCATCAGTGGCAAGCCGCGCGAGCCCTGGGCCCTGCGGGCGCGCGGGCAGAGCGACGATGAGGCGGCGGCGAATCCCTTCGTGCACGCACATCTCGTGGGCCCCGACTACTTCACCGTCATGGGCATCGAGGTGCAGCGCGGGCGCGGGTTCGATGATCGCGATCGCCAGGACGGCGCGCCCGTCGTGGTGGTGTCCGCGCGTCTCGCAGAACGGCTCTGGCCGGGACGCGACCCGATCGGCCAGCAGCTGCAGGCACTCGACACGACGCGGCCCGAGACGTGGCAGACCGTGGTGGGTGTGGCCGCACCCACCGTGCAGCACGAACTCGATGGCGACCCCGGCTTCGATGTCTACCGGCCATGGACGCAGGTGCTGACGTCGGGTCCGTACTTCGTCGTCCGCACGGCCGGCGATCCGATGGCGATTGCCACACAGGCCACGGCGCTTGTGGGCGCGATCGATGCGAACCAGTCGTTCCTCGACGTGCAGACCTACGACACCCGCGTGGCGAACCGCATCTGGCAGCGGCGCCTGGCTGGTGTGCTCTTCGGCGCCTTCGCGGTGCTGGCGGTGGTGCTGGCCTCGATCGGGCTCTACGGGGTGATGTCGTACCTCGTGTCGCAGCAGACGCGCGAGATGGGCGTGCGCCTGGCGCTCGGGGCGACGTCTGGCGGCGTCGTCGGCCTCGTGCTGCGGCGTGGCGTCACGCTGGCGCTGCTCGGCACCGCCATCGGCCTCGTGTTGTCGGCGGTCATGGGGCGCTTCCTCACGGCGATGCTCTTCGAGGTCAGCGCCACTGACCTCGCGACGTTCGTGGCGGCGCCGGCGCTGCTCGTGGCGGTGGCGGCACTCGCCAGCTACTGGCCGGCCCGGCGGGCGTCGCGTGTGGATCCGGCCGTCGTGTTGCGGGGCGACTAGTGGTCCGCGCCGTGGCGCCTGCCCGCGGCGCGATGGCACAATGACGGGGTCGCCATGCCGCGTGCGTACCTGCACCACGTGCGTCCATCAGGGCTTCCGCCCGGCCTGGCCGAGCTGGAGGTGCCGTGTTACCTGCACGCGACGCCCAGGTGGAAGTTCTGGCCGCTTCTGGCTGCCGCCCTCGTCCTGTCGCTGGCGGGCACCGGCTACGCGGTCTGGCGTGCGGTCGAGGGGCGCGCCGGCACCGGCGAGGCGCTGCTGAGCTTCCTGCTCGTGTTCGTCGTGGTGCTGCTGCGCCCGTCGGTCTGGCGCCCGCACATCGGCGTGGCGGCCGACCGCCGTGGCCTGTTCTTCGCCGGCACCGATCCCGTGCAACCGCCCGTGTTCGTGCCGTGGACCGCGGTGGGGGCGATGACCATCGAACGCCGGTCGACCGGGGGAAACGGGCGGGCGCGCACCGTGGTCGTGCGCATCGATGACGCCAACGCGTTCTGGGCCCCGGCGAAGGCATCGCGCGTGATGCGCTACTTCATTGGCGACGTCGACGCCGAGGGGCGGCGGGCGGTGGCCATCGGCAATGTGGGCCTGCGCCCCGACGACACGCTCGCGGCGCTCGAGGCGCTGCGGACCGGCGTACACTCGTCCGGATGACCGCGCCCGCGCTCGCTGACACCATCACCTTCGGCCTCGACACCTTCGGCGACGTCACGCTCGATGGCGCTGGCCAGCCCCTCTCCCACGCGCAGGTGCTGCGCCACGTGGTCGACGAAGCGGTGCTGGCAGACCAGGTGGGGCTCGCGTGCTTCGGTGTGGGGGAACATCACCGCGCCGACTTCGCCATCTCGGCGCCCGAGGTGCTGCTCGCGGCGATTGCCGCGCGCACCGAACGCATCCACCTCGGTTCGGCCGTCACCGTGCTCAGCACCGACGATCCGATTCGGGTCTTCCAGCGCTTCTCGACCCTGAACGCCGTGTCGCACGGCCGCGCCGAAGTCATCCTGGGCCGCGGCTCCTTCACCGAGTCGTTCCCGCTCTTCGGCTTCGACCTCAGCCACTATCACGTGCTGTTCGAAGAGAAGCTGGATCTGTTCGCGCAGCTCGTCACGAACGAGCCGGTGACCTGGTCGGGACGCACGCGGCCGCCGCTCGAGGCGCAGCGCGTCTTTCCGCCGATCGAACACGGACGCCTCACGACGTGGGTGGGCGTGGGCGGCAGTCCGGAATCGGTGCTGCGCGCCGCCCGGCACGACCTGCCGCTGACGCTCGCCATCATCGGCGGGCCGGCCTCGCGCTTCGTGCCGTTCGCCGATCTCTACCGGCGCGCGCAGGCGGAACTGGGCCACGACGCGAAGTCCATCGCCGTGCACTCGCCGGGCCATGTGGCGTCCACCGATGAGGAAGCACGCGAGCAGCTCTGGCCGCACTACCGAGACATGATGACGCGCATCGGCGGCGAACGCGGCTGGCCGCCGGTGACGCGCGCACACTTCGATCGTGAAGCCGGGCCCGACGGCGCGCTCTATGTGGGCGCGCCGGAGACCGTTGCGATGAAGATCGCCGCCACCGTGCGCGCGCTGGGGCTCTCGCGCTTCGACCTGAAGTACAGCAACGGGCAACTCTCGCACGAGGCCTGCCTGCGGAGCATCGAGCTCTACGGCACGGTCGTGGCGCCGCGCGTGCGCGAGCTGCTGCGGGGCTGAAGGCCCCGGTGTCAGTGGCGCGTGCCGGTGGCGCCGAGCGACCGCTCCATCACGGCGGCCAGCTGATGGCTGGCAAACGGCTTGGCGAGGATCTCGGAGATGCCGGCGCGTCCGGCCCGCTCGCGGTCTTCCTCGGTGACGCGGCCCGAGCAGAGCACGATGGCGATATCGGTGTGGTCGCGGCGGATGCGCTCGGCCAGCTCGATGCCACTCATCTTCGGCATCGCGAGGTCGCTCATCACGACGTCGATGTGCGGCGAATCCGCCGACAGCGTCTCGAGCGCTTCGGCCGGGCCGGCGCACCCCTGCGCGCTGTAGCCGAGCCGCGCGAGCTGGCGGCAGACCAGCCCCACGAGCTCCGGCTCGTCGTCCACCACGAGCACGTGCGCGCGACGGTGCGGTGAGGCGGGCTCGGCCGGCGCGGCCACGGCCGCGTG
>JALHON010000405.1 GCA_022842985.1 Acidobacteriota bacterium
GCCCGCGTGCGTGCCGCCGAGGCGCTGTCGATCGGCGCGGCGCTGCTCACCGCGGCGCCGGCCACCGAGCGCCGGCTGCGGAGCCTCGCCGGACCGGCCGCGAAGTAGGCGCGGTCACGGACTCGAACGGCGCCGTCCATCGGCCGCATCACGCAGGCCGTCGCCGAGCACCGAGAACCCGAGTACGGTCGCCGTGATGGCGATGCCCGGCGCGATCGCGCCGAGCGGCGCCGTGCGCAGCAGTTCGCGGCCACGGCTGAGCATCGCGCCCCACTCGGCGGCCGGCGGCTGCACGCCGAGGCCGAGGAACGACAGGCCCGAGGCAAGCAGGATGGCGCTGCCGAGCATCACGGTGGTGTGCGCGAGAATCGGCGACCAGCAGCCCGGCAGCACGTGCACGAGGAGCACCCGCAGGTCCGAGGCGCCCGCGGCGCGGGCCGCCGCCACGAACTCGCCCTGCACGATCGGCTGCGCGGCGGCGCGCACGATACGCGCGAAGCTCGGTACGGCATAGACGGCCACGGCGACCACCGTCGACATCGTGCCCCGCCCGAGGATCGTGATGGCCGAGATCGCGAGCAGCAGTTCGGGCAGCGCCAGCAGGATGTCCACGAGCTGCAGCAGCGCACGTTCGATGAAGCCGCGCCGCCACGCGGCCACGAGGCCGATGGCGCCGCCCGCGGCCAGGCCCGTGACCGTGGCGGCAAGCGCGATGCCGAGCGACACGCGAGCCCCGGCGATGAGCCGGCTGAGAGTATCGCGGCCGAGGTGATCGGTGCCGAGCGGATGCGCGGCGGAGCTCGGCTGGTAGTTCGCTGCGAGATCGACGGCCACCGGATCGTAGGGTGTGAGCCACGGCCCGACGACCGCCGCGCCGCCGGCGAGCGCCAGCACCGCCAGTGCCGCCAGCGCCAGCGTGTCGCGACGAAGCCGCGCCCAGATCGCCATCAGGCGCGCACCCGCGGGTCGAGCAGACCGGCGACGACATCCGTCGCGCTGTTGACGACCACGACCATCGCCGCCACCACGAGCACGCCGCCCTGTACCATCGGGAAGTCGCGCGCCACGACGGCGTCGGCCATCATCCGGCCCACGCCGGGCACGGCGAACACACTCTCGACGAGCACCGTGCCGGCGAGCAGTCCGCCGACGCGCAGCCCGACGAGACTGAGCACCGGCAGCAGCGCGTTGCGCATGCCGTGCGCGAGGAGCACGCGCCGGTACGGCACGCCCTTGGCCCTGGCGGCGCGCAGGAAGTCCTGCGTCAGCACGTCACGCACGGAGGCGCGTGTCATGCGTGCGACCGCGCCGGCCGACTGCAGACCGAGCGCGAGGCACGGCAGCAGGTAGTGGGCCGCGGTGCCCACGCCGATGGCCGGCAGCCAGCCGAGCGTCACCGAGAAGAGCAGCATCAGCATGAGCGCCAGCCAGTACGACGGCGTTGAGGCCGCCACGAGACTCGCGGCGGTGAGCAGGCGATCGACGAACACCCGGCGGGAGAGCGCCGAGGCGGCGCCGACCACGAGCCCGAGCACCACCGCCAGCGCCACACCGCCGGCGGCGAGGATCGCCGTGTGCGGCAGCCGATCGAGGATCTCGCGCCCCACCGGCGCTCCGGTGCGAATCGAGACGCCGAAATCCCCCTGTACCGCCCGCGTGACGAAGCGGCCGTACTGCACGACGAGCGGCTGGTCGAGCCCGAGGTCGCGGCGAAGGGCGTCCACCGTGGCCGGCGAGGCTTCGAGTCCGGCGGCGATGACGGCCGGATCGCCGGGAATCATGTGGACGATCGAGAAGACGAGCACCGAGATGGCCACGAGCACGGGCACGAGGCGCGCCAGCGCGGCGCTCGACAGCCGGAACGCGTGACCCATCAGCGATCAGGATCCGCTGACGGTGGCCCGTTCGAACGTGACCACACCGAGCGCCTGCGGCCGCAGGTCGCGCACGGCCTTCCGGGCGGCCACGCTGTAGAGCGTATCGAAGAGCCACACCGCACCGGGATCCTCGAGATAGACGATCTGCTGCGCGCGCGTATAGAGGGCCTGGCGTTTCGCCGGATCGGTTTCGCGCATCGCCGCCTCGATGACGGTGTCGAATTCGCGGTTCGAGTAGTAGCCGTAGTTGTTCTCGTTGGTGGGGGCGGTGCGGAAGATCGGCCGCAGGCCCCAGTCGGCGTCGGCCGTGGACGCGCCGGCGCCCATGATGAAGATCTCCTGCGGGTTCTTCTCGGGCGGCAGCCCGGCCCAGAACTGCACCATCGTGGCCCAGTCGAAGACCTCGATCGTGGCTTCGATGCCGACCTTCTTCAGATCCGCCGCCACGGCTTCGGCGAGTTCGACGCCCATCGGATACCGCGGCGTCGTCGCGATCTTCGTGCGGAAGCCGTTCGGATACCCGGCTGCCGCGAGCAGCGCTTTCGCCTTCGCCGGGTCGTAGGGAATCTCGCCGAGGTTGGTGTAGCCGCGCATGATCGAGGTGAGCGCGCTCGTCGACGGGCGCGCGAAGCTGGCCACGAGGTTCTTCACGATCGACGGCCGGTCGATGGCGTAGGAAATCGCCTGGCGCACGCGCGGATCGGTGAACGGCTTCTTCGCCACGTTGAAGCGGAACTGCTGCGCGCCCACCCCCGGCAGCTTGTGCACGGCGATACCCTCGTGCGTTTCGAGCCGCGGGATGTCGGTGGCCGGGATGCGGCTGATGACGTCCACGTCGCCGCTCTCGAGCGCGAGCACGCGCGCCGCCGCCTCGGGAATGGGCCGGTAGACGATCTGCTTCGTGGCCCCCTTCGTGCCCCAGTAGCCGTCGAACCGCTCGAGCACGATCTCCTGATCCTTCTTCCAGCTGGCGACGCGGTAGGGGCCGGTGCCGCCCACGGCGTCCGCGGCGCTGCCGAACGCCTTGCCGTGCGTGCGCGCCACGGCGGGGCTGACGATGGCGGCCGAGACGTGCGCGATCGTGGGCTCGAAGGCGCCGAACGGATACTTCGTCACGATCCGCACCGTCAGCGGATCGACGACCTCGACGCGCTCGATCATCGAGAAGAGCGACAGGCGCTTGTGGTTGGCGACCGGGTCGAGCACGCGCGTGAAGTTCGCCTTCACCGCCTCGGCATCGAGCGGCGCGCCGTCGTGGAAGCGGACGCCCTGACGCAGGTGGAACGTCCAGGTGATGCCGTCGGCCTCGACGTTGTAGCGCTCGGCCAGCTTCGGCACGATCTTCATCGAGTCGTCGAAGGCAAGCAGCGGTTCGTACACCATCATGATCACCTGGTCGGACTCGGTGTCGGTGGTGTTGTGCGGGTCGAGCGTGGTGGCATCGGCCGCGGCGGCGAACACGAGCCGGTCGCGCAGCGGCGGCGGCGCCGCGGGCGCCGAGGGCGCGCCGCCGCAACCGG
>JALHON010000406.1 GCA_022842985.1 Acidobacteriota bacterium
GCCGCCCGTGCCGCCATCACCGCCGCCGGTGCCACCGCCAGTACCGCCGCCCGTGCCACCGTCGCCGCCACCGGTGCCACCGCCGGTCCCGCCGCCGGTGCCGCCACCCGTGCCGCCGCCCTTGCCGCCACCACCGGCCGGCGCGTTCGGTGTGCGGAAGGCCGCCCACGCGGACCGCGGGCTCTCGACGGCGCCGTTCGTGGCAAAGGCGCGCCAGTAGAGCGTGGTTGCAAACGGCGCCGCGCTGCCCGAGGCCAGGGTGGTCGTCGAGCCCGAGCCGACGCTCGTGCTGAGCACGGCGGCGATGGCGCCGGGGTCGGGCAGGGTCGCCACTTCGAAGCGGTAGATGACCGGGCCGGCCGGTCCGGAAATGCGGCCGTTGCGCACGACGAACTGCGGCGTGACGGTGTCGATCTGGCCGACGGGCGCGATCGGAATCGGTGTTTCGATGATGACCGGCTCGGCCAGCGTGAAGCTGGCCACCGCCGACCAGGGGCCGGTGTTGGCGCCGTCGAACGACCGGGAGCGCCAGTGGTAGGTGCCAGCCGTCGAGAGCGCCACGTTCATCGTGTAGGAGGTGCGTCCGTTCGGGCCCGGCTCGATGCGGTCGGCGTTGTGGACGATGGTCTGGAACCCGCTGTCGGAGGCGAGCTGGAACTGCAGGAACAGCGGCCGCACACCCGACGAGCTGGCGTTCTCGATGAGGAACCGGAAGGGCTGTTGGCTGGTTTCGAGCGTCTGGCCCACAGCCGGCTCGAGCGGTCTCGGCGCCGTGATCGACACGCCCGGGATCGGGCCGGCGATATCCGGGCTGAGCGGGTTGGCGCTCTTCGATTGCTGGCAGCCGGCCGCAATCAGCGCGACCAGACCGAGTCCCACGGCACGTACGACAAACATGGTGATGTCTCCCAGAGAGGCTGACCAGCAGGCGACGGCGGGGAGCCCCGTGGGAGGTGGAGGCCCGACCGAACGACCTGCTTCCGGCACCCCGTGTTATCGGCGGCAGTGCACAGGACTTTACAGGTGCGGGGACGTCGCACCCGCTGCTCTATACGGTCGAGGTGGCGTGCCGCTCGTCAGTGCCGGCGGAGCAGGAAGAGCGCGCCGCCGCCGAGCGAGAACAGCATGATGAGGGCGGTGCCGAGAAGCGAGACCGCGACCGCTGCTTCCACCGTGAGGCCGAAACGCACGAAGAAAAAACTGAAGACCGCCTCCCGCAGACCGAAGCCGTTGATCGAGACCGGCAGCATCTGGATGACCATCGCCACCGGCACGAGGACGCCGGCCATCACGACGGGCAGTGGAATCGCCAGGCTGCGCGCCGTGAGTGTGTAGAAGGCCACGATGACGCCCTGCACGATGACGGCACCGGCAAGCGCGCCGGCAAGCGCTGAGGGCCGGGCGCGGAAGCGCGCCAGCGTCTCCTGCAGGGTGACGAGCTTGCCGACCACCCACGGATGGCCGAGGGCGCGCACCGGCCAGAGGGCCAGGTCGAGCATCGCGGGCGCGAAGAAGAGCAGGACGACGAGCGCGAGCGCGGCAAGCGCGCCGATCTCGATCCACCGGGTGCCGGGGATGTCGATGCCCATGGCGCGGGCCGACAGCGCCCCGACGGCGCCAACACTCGTGAGCGCGACGAGGCCCAGCACGCGGTCCACGAGGATGACCGTCGTGGCCAGGGTCTTCGAGCCGGCCGGTCGCGACGTATCGGCGATCCGCACGACATCGCCGCCGATGTTGCTCGGCAGGAAGTTGTTGAAGAAGAGCGCCACCCAGAACGATTCGGCGAGGGTCCTGGCGGGCACCCGCACGTGCTGGGCGCCGAGCAGCACGTGCCAGCGCCACACGCTCAGCGCGAGCACCAGCCCGTGCATCGACATCGCGGCGAGGATCCACGAGGGCTGGACCCGCCGGAACATGTGCCAGAGCGACGCCAGGCTGGTGTCGCGCAGGACGAACGCCATGAGGCCCACGCTCAGTACCAGCTTGGCCACGGCGGCCAGGAGACGGCGGAGCGGATGGGGGGCGGCGTCGGACATGCGGGACGGCAGTGTGCGGACCGACGCCCGGCGTCTGGCCCAACCTCCGAGATATAGCATAAGTGTTGACAGGTCAGCAAGAAGCGGGGAGCGGGATGGTATGATTCCCTCTTCACCGTGTCCCCGGCGTCCCCTGTGTCCGCCCCGTCCTCCGCCCCGTCTCGGCCCCTGCGCATCCTGATGCTCGCGCCGGAGCCGTTCTTCGAGCCGCGCGGCACGCCGTTCAGCGAATTCCACCGCATCAAGGCGCTCGGGGCCCTCGGCCACCACGTGGACCTCGTCACGTATCCGATCGGGCGCGATGTGGACCTGCCGAATCTGCGCATCTTCCGCAGCCCGCGCCCGCCGTTCGTGACCCGCGTGCCGATCGGCCCCTCGGCCGTGAAGGTCGTGCTCGACGCGCTGATGCTCTTCACGATTGCCCGCCGGGCGATGGCCGGCGGCTACGACGCCATCCATTCGCACGAAGAGATGGGACTCGTCGGCGTGTGGCTGGCGAAGCTGCTCGGCATCCCGCATCTGTACGACATGCATTCGAGCCTGCCGCAGCAGCTCAGCAACTTCAAGTTCAGCGGCTCGTCCGCGCTTCGGGCCATCTTCGACGCCGTCGAGACGCAGATGGTGGGCAAGTCGGACGTCGTCATCACCATCTGCCAGGAGCTGCAGGACACGGTCGTGGCGATGGGCCACGGCGAGCGGGCGCTGCTCATCGAGAACGTGATGGGCGGCGACGTGGAAGACCCGCCGACGCTGACGCCCGCGGCCATCCGCGCCCGCTGGGGCATCGCGCCGGAGGCGCCGATCGTGCTCTACACGGGCACGTTCGAGGCTTATCAGGGGCTCGAGATGCTCATCGACGCCGCGGTGATGCTCGCCACCACGCACCCGGCGGCGCGTGTGCTCATCGTAGGCGGCGATCCGGCGCAGGTGGCGGCGGCCCAGGCGCTCGCGGCCTCTCGCGGCGCCACGAACGTCGTCTTCACCGGCCAGCAGCCGGCGCGCGAGATTCCGGCGTTCGTCGCCTCGGCGGCCGTGCTGGCCTCGCCGCGGATCCGCGGCACGAACACGCCGCTCAAGATCTACTCGTACCTGCGCTCGGGCACACCGATCGTGGCCACGAACCTGCTGACCCATACGCAGGTGCTGTCGCCGGCCGTGGCGCGGCTCACGCCACCCGAGCCCGCGCCGTTCGCGGCGGCCATTGCCGGGCTGCTCGACGACCCGGCCGCCGGGCACGCGCTTGCCGCGGCCGCGAAGGCCTTGTCGGATGCTCGCTACAGCCGCGAGGTCTACCTCGCGCGCACCGCGGATGCGTGCCGTCGGCTGGCCGCGCGTGGCCCGGACGGGCGC
>JALHON010000407.1 GCA_022842985.1 Acidobacteriota bacterium
CCACGCGCGCATCCGCCAGGCGCGGCACGTCCGCCGGCAGCACGACGCGCAGCACGTCCACGAGCCAGAGCGCGGCGAGGAGTCCGCCGGCGGCGGCGAGGCCGGCGAGCAGCGCCGCTTCCACGAGCAGCTGCCGCGCGAGACGTCCCGGCGTGGCGCCGAGCGAGGCGCGCAGCGCGAGTTCCGCCTGCCGGTCCTGCGCGCGCGTGAGCAGCAGCGTGGCCACGTTGGCGCAGGCGATGAGCACGAGCGCGGCGACACCGGCGAGCAATAGAACGAGGCCCGGGCGATAACGCGCCGTGAGATGGTCCGTGAGTGGCGTGACGCGCACGCCGAGGGCGCTGCCGTCGTCGGCCTTGAGGCCCAGCCGCGCGCCGATGGCCGCGAGTTCCTGTGTGGCGGCGGCGGGCGACGCCGTGGCGGCCAGCCGCCCGATGAGGTCCAGGTACCGCGGGCCGATGTTCGCGCGCTCGGAGGGGGCGAGCGCGATCGGCGCCCACCAGTCCGCGTCGGGCACGAGTGTGTCGGCATGCGCGGGCAGCACGCCGATGATGGTGGCGGGGCGGCCGTCGAGCGTGACGACGCGGCCGACGACGTCCGTCGCGCCGGCATACCGCGTCTGCCAGGCGCGATGGGCGAGCAGCACGACGCGCGCGGCGCCGGGTGTGTCGTCCGCGGCGGTGAAGGCGCGGCCCTGCACGGGCGCGAGGCCGAGCACGTCGAAGAGCGAGGCGGTGACGAGCGCGCCGGGCAGGCGGTCCGTGCCGTTGCCGTCGGCGACCGCGCCGGCCACGTGCCGCACGGCGGCGAGCGCCTCGAGCGTGCGCGCGTCGGCCTGCCACGTGAGCGCCGCGCCGGGCGACGAGCCGTCGGCCTCACCGGCCGAGACTGATGCGACCCACACGAGGCGATCGGGAGCGGGGACGTCCAGCGGCCGCCACACCACGGCCCACGCCACCGCGAACACGGCGATGGCCGCGCCGAGTCCGGCCGTGAGCGTCAGCACGACGGCCGTCGGCAGCAGCGGCCGGCGGAGCCACTGACGAAGCGCGAGGCGGAGGTCCGCGGAGAGATCGGTCATGTCTGGCATCTCAGCAAGGCGTGTACCGCACGAGCGTATCCGCACATGTGGCCCGCGCGCATCGCAGAATCTGCAGGAAATCCCGCGCCACCCAGATTGGGGACAGTCCCCAACGCAGGAAGTGCGCACCCGCCGGCGTGTCCCTGAGGCGGACGGCGCGTCCCGGAAACGGACGCCGTGCGCGGATCGCCTCCGCGCCTGGCCGCGTCCTACGATCGTGCCTTCCGCGGTCGTCCCGCTCGTGCTCATCGCGCACGCCGCTGCCACGTGGGCGATGACGGGGCTCATCTGGTTCGTGCAGGTGGTGCACTATCCGCTCATGGGCGCGGTCGGGGCGTCTGGATTCGCGGCGTACCACGCGGCGCATTCGCGGCTCACGACGCTCGTCGTCGGCCCGCTGATGCTCGTGGAAGCGGCCTGCGGCGTCTGGCTCGCACTCGAGCGGCCCACGCCTGCCGCGTGGACCGGCGTGGCCCTGCTCGCCGTGGTGTGGGGCGCGACGTTCTTCGTCTCGGTGCCGCGGCACAACCTGCTCGCGGCCGGATTCGATGCCGTCGTCATCGACAGCCTCGTCGCCACGAACTGGATTCGCACGATCGCGTGGACGGCGCGGGCCGGTCTTGCCGCGTGGTTCCTCGCGAGCGTGATGCGGTCGTCGTGAGCGACACGTCCACGCCGTTCCTGCGCGCGATTCGACGCTTCGCGCCGGCGCCGGGCACGGCGCCGCGCCGCTGGGTCGTGGTGTTCTACGACCAGCTGCGTCCGGCGCATCCGCTGCTCACGGGCGCCCCAGCAGACACCGGCGTGCTCTACATCGAGACCACGGCGAAACCGGCCCGCCGCCGCTATCACGCGCAGAAACTCGTGCTGCTGCTGAGCGCGATGCGTCACGATGCGGAGGCGCGCGGCCGTGCCGGGCATCCCGTGCGCTATCACGTGTCGGACGCGTGGTACGACGGCGCTATCGCCGAAGCCCGCGAGCGTTACGGACTGGCCGACGTGCACGCGCTCGAGCCCGCCGAGGCGGAGGTCCGCGAGGGGCTGCGCGCGCTCTCGTGGCTCACGCTCCATCCCAACACGTTGTTCGCGACGGATGCGGCGTTCTACCGGCGCGTGTTCCCGAAGCGCGGCGGGCGACGGCTCGAGACGTTCTATCGCGCGGCGCGTGCGGCCACCGGGCTGCTGATGGACGGCAAGCTGCCGGTGGGCGGCGCGTGGAACTACGACGCCGAGAATCGGCGCACGTGGAAGGGCGATCCGCCGGCGCCGCGCACGGTCGCGTTCCCGCCGGACGCCATCACGCGCGAGGTGATGACGCTCGTGGCCACCCGCTACCCGGCATCACTCGGCTCGGTCGAGGGCTTCGCGTGGCCGGTCACGGCCGACGACGCGGCGCGCGCCGTGGACGTGTTCATCGAGGAGCGGCTGGCGGCGTTCGGTCCGTTCGAAGACGCGATGGCCGTCGGCGCGCCCGAGCTCTTCCACTCGCTGCTCTCGGCGCCGCTCAACCTCGGGCTGCTGGATCCGCTCGCGCTCTGCCGGCGTGTGGAGGCGGCGTATCGCGCGGGCGCGGTGCCGCTCGCGTCCGCGGAAGGGTTCATCCGCCAGGTGCTCGGCTGGCGCGAGTTCGTGCGGCACGTCTACGAGGAACATCGCGCGCACTACGCCACGGCGAATGCGCTCGAGGCGGACCTGCCGCTGCCGGCGTGGTACTGGGGCGCGCCGTCGGGACTGCACTGTCTGGACACCACGGTGGCGGACGTGCTCGCGCGCGGCTACAGCCACCACATCACGCGGCTGATGGTGCTCTCGAACATCGCCACGCTGCTCGGCGTCGATCCGCAGGCGCTCAACCGCTGGTTCTGGGAAGCGTACGTGGACGCCTACGAGTGGGTGGTTACGCCGAATGTGGTGGGGATGGCGACGTGGGCCGATGGCGGCCTCGTGGGCAGCAAGCCCTACATCTCGTCAGGGAAGTACATCCAGCGGATGGGGCCGAGCCTGTGCGCGGGCTGTCGCTACGATCCGGGCGAAACGCGCGGCGCGGACGCGTGTCCGCTCAATCATCTCTACTGGGACTTCCTGGAGCGCCATCGCGATCGCCTCGCGACGAATGTGCGGATGGCGGTGCCGCTCGCGGCGCTCAAGAAACTGCCGCCTGCCGTGATGGAGGACCATCGCGAACAGGCGGCGGTGTGGCGGGCGCGGGCGCGTGGCGAGCAGCCGTGATGCTGCGCGCGCGACGGGCTAGTTCGCCGGCGTGCTCGTGGCGGCGGCCGCTGCGGCCGCGCGGGCGGCCT
>JALHON010000408.1 GCA_022842985.1 Acidobacteriota bacterium
CCGAGATGCGAGTTGTAGAGCACCGGCTCGCGCTCGAGATCGCTGAGCTTGTAGATGGTGCCGGCCGTCGGCACGGCCAGGAAGTCGAGCCCCTTCATTTCAGCGGAGGCGCGGGCCTTGAGATCGGCCAACCTGTACTGACCCTCGAAGGCATCGACCGCGCTGTACTTCCGGCCACCCAGGACGATCTGCTGCGTCGTCGGCCAGACGCCGGACTTCTCGTCGGCGCTCTCCATGAAGGCACCCACCGCCGCGGTGCGCTCGGCGACCCAGGGACCGCTGTAGAGAAGCTGTGCGGCGTCGCGGAACGGCGCGTAGTCGATCTCGACCGGCGTGCCGCCCAGCGCCTTCAGCCGCTCGATCGACTGCGCATACAGCGTCGCATAGGCGGCATCGCCGAAGAACTCGGCGTCCTTCGTGCCGAGGATACCGAATCGGAAGCTCGTGCCGATGGTTGGCGTCGCGTGCGGCTCGGCAGCGACGGTGAGGACCGCGTCGGCGTCGGCGCAGGACAGCGCGAACACCGATGTGCAGTCGAGCGAGCGGCAGGCCGGGACCATGCCTTCGTTGCTGAGCAGGCCGGGCGTCGGCTTGAGGCCGACGATGTTATTGAAGCCCGCGGGGACGCGACCCGATCCCGCCGTGTCGGTACCCAGCGAAAAGCTCACGAGGCCGGAGGAGACTGCGACCGCCGAGCCCGAACTGGAACCGCCGGGAACATACGACGCATCGAATGGATTGCGCGGCACGCCGTAGGGCGAGCGCACGCCTACGAGGCCGGTGGCGAACTGGTCGAGATTGGTCTTGCCGATGACGATCGCGCCGGCGTCGACGAGCCGTTGCACGACCTCGGCGGAAGTCTTCGCTCCATAGGCGAAGCCGGGGCAGGCGGCGGTCGTCACCATGCCGGCGACGTCGAGATTGTCCTTGGCCGCGAAGGGCACGCCGTAGAGCGGCAGCCTGTCGATCTGGTCGCGGCGCGCGTCGAGCGCATCGGCCTGCGCCAGCAGATCGGCGTCGGAAGCGCGCGAGATCCAGACCTTGTCGTCGCCGGCTTGCGCGATGCGCTTCAGCACCTCTTCGATGGTCTGCCGCACGTCGAGCGTGCCGGCACGATAGGCGCCGAGCAATGCATGAACACCGAGGTCGAGAAGGGCTGTCATGCAAGGGTTTTAGACAAGCGCCGCGCCGATTGCAGCCGCCAGATGCGCGCAGTGATTGGCACGGTCCTTGCCTTTCGGTCGACGGGAAGGCGAAGCGAGGGCCAGGACATGAAGCATCGCACATCCGGAGAGATAAAGGCCGGGGCGGCCATCTTGCAGCTTCTTCTGCAACTCAAGCATGATCTCGGCGTAAGCTACCGGCTCATGCACCGCGATCTCCATATCGTCTGAGGGCGACACGCTGCCCGCGATTTCGAAGGAAAGAAAAGCTCCGATGGCCGAAGAGAAACGTGACGTGGCGCGCATGGTCGAGGAGGGCGCGAAGACCGTGGGCCTCGCGATCGCGCCGGAGTACCTGCCGAACGTGATCCTGAACGTCGAGCGTTCGCTGGCGATTGCGCGGCCGTTGCTCGATCTGGAACTCGAAGACGATCTGATGTCGGCCCCGGTGTTCCGCCCATGACCGATCCCCTGTCGAAGGCGGCGACCGCGACGGAGATCGCGGGTGCGGTGATGAGCGGCAAGGTCAAGGCCGCCGCCGTGATCGACGCCACCCTGAAGCGCATAGAGGCGGCCGAACCCACGATCAACGCCTTCACCGATGTGGTCGCTGCCCGCGCCCGCAAGCGCGCGGCGGAGATCGACGCCGGCCTCCATCGCGGACCGCTGCTGGGCGTGCCGTTCGCGGTGAAGAACCTGTTCGACATCGCCGGCCTGCCGACGCGCGCAGGGTCGAAGATCAACGTCGACGGGCCGAAGGCAGAGCGTGACGGCGCGCTGGTGCGCAAGCTCGAAGCCGCCGGCGCGATCCTGGTCGGCGGGCTCAACATGGGCGAGTACGCCTACGACTTCACCGGCGAAAACGCCCATTACGGTCCGTCCCGAAACCCGCACGATCCGACGCGCATGTCGGGCGGCTCGTCCGGCGGTTCCGGCGCGGCCGTGGCGGCAGGCGAAGTGCCGCTGGCGCTGGGCTCAGACACCAACGGGTCGATCCGTGTGCCGTCCTCGCTCTGCGGCCTG
Source organism: Acidobacteriota bacterium (assembly GCA_022842985.1). Lineage (GTDB taxonomy): Bacteria > Acidobacteriota > Vicinamibacteria > Vicinamibacterales > UBA2999 > CADEFD01. The sequence continues at coordinate 2,187 of JALHON010000408.1, forward strand.
TTCGGCCTGAAGCCGACCTATGGACGCCTGAGCCGCGCGGGGTCGTTCCCGTTCGTCGATTCCTTCGACCATCTCGGCCCCATCGCCCGCTCGGCCGAGGATCTTGCGCTGTCCTTCGACGCGATGCAGGGCTGGGACCCGGACGATCCGGTGTGCACGGACCGCCCGGCCGATCCGACTCTGCCGCGTCTGGTGGAGGGCATCGACGGGCTGCGCTTCGCGATCGCCGGCGACTATTTCGCCAAGGGCGGCGAGCCGGAGGCGTTCGAGGCGGTGGCGACGGTGGCCAAGGCACTCGGGGCCGCGAAGACCGTCGTGCTGCCGCAGGCGGCCGCCGCCCGCGCGGCGGCCTATGTCATTACCGCCATCGAGGGCGCGCAGCTTCACCTTCCGCGCCTGCGCACGCGGCCGCAGGATTTCGATCCCGACACGCGCGAGCGCTTCATGGCGGGCGCGCTGCTGCCCGGCGCCTGGTACGTGAAGGCGCAGCGTTTTCGCCGTCAGTATCGCGCCCGTGTGCTCAAGCTGTTCGAGGAGGTCGACGTGATCCTGGCGCCGGCCACGCCCTGTACCGCGCCGAAGCTCGGACAGACCATGATGACCCTGGGCGGCGTCGAACTGCCGGTGCGCGCCAATCTCGGCGTCTTCACCCAGCCGATCTCCTTCATCGGTCTGCCGGTCGCCGTGGCGCCGCTGCAGCGGCCGGGCGGCCTGCCGATCGGCGTGCAGCTCATCGCCAAGCCCTACAACGAACAGGCGGCGCTGCGCGTCGCCGCCCACCTGCAGAAGCTCGGCGTGGCCGCTGCGCCGCCCGCCTGAGGAGACGAAATGGAAATCAACATTCCCGAAGTCGTCGCGGAAGTGACGGCCGCGTTCAATCGCTACGAGGCGGCGCTGAACAGCAATGACGTCGCGGTCCTGGACGAGCTCTTCTGGAAGAGCCCCCACACGCTGCGCTACGGCGTCGGCGAGCAGCTCTACGGCCACGACCAGATCGCCGCCTTCCGTTCCGGCCGCAATCCGCAGTTCGTGCCGAACCGCGACCTGTTGAAGCTCTGGATCGTCACCTACGGTCGCGACTTCGGCACGGCGAACTGCGAGTTCCAGCGCCACGGTGCAGCCAAGCCCGGCCGGCAGAGCCACACCTGGATGCGCACGCCCGAAGGCTGGCGCATCGTCGCCGCCCAC
>JALHON010000409.1 GCA_022842985.1 Acidobacteriota bacterium
GCCCGAGCCTCGCGGGCCGCGGCCGCGGCGTCGGCCGGCACCCCCGACTGGCTGAGCACGACGGCCCGATGCAGGTCGGTGAGGGCGACGCGCGACCGGTTGCCTTCGGCCTCGAAGGCCACTCTGGCCTCGGCGAACGCGCTGAGCGCGTCGTCGACGCGCCGGCGGCGGGCGGCGCAGATGGCGAGCAGCGTCTGGGCCTTGGCCCCTTCGTAGCGCATGCCGTGCAGACGGCTGCGCGTGAGCGCGTCCTCCGCGAGCGGCACGGCGCGGTCGTCGGCGTTCAGCTCAACGAGCAGTTCGGCTTCGTCGAGGAGCAGCGCCGTCGCCAGCGCGTCGTATCCCATCGCCGCCGCGCGTGTGCGCACGCGGCCGTAGAGCGCGAGGGCACGCGCGTATTCCCCCTGCTGGGCGCGCAGATAGGCGAGATTGCCGTCGGTTTCGAGACCGAGCAGTTCCAGCCCATGACGCGCGCAGAACCGGCGGGTGCGCTCATAGAGGCGGAGCGCCCGGGGAAAAGCGTGCAGCGCGGTGAGGCGGGCGGCGGTGTTCAGGCGCGTAATCGCCACGTCTTCCACGACGCCCAGGCGCGCGAAGACGCCGAGCGCACGCTGCCCGAGACGCAGCGACGCGTCTGGCCGGTCGCGCCGGAACAGCAGCGCCGCGAGATTGGCGTCCAGACGCGCCGCCCGCAGCTCGTCGCCGTGGGCGAGGAAGATGCGCCGCGCTTCGCCGGCCCGCGTCAGCGCCTCGTCGTACCGTCCCATTTGTGACAGCGCGTTCACCACCGCCATGAGCACGCTGGCCCGCTCGACCTCGAGCCCGGGGGCATCGAGCGTGCGCGCCGCGGCGGCATACCGGCGCAGCGCCAACCCGAACCGCCCTCGCTGGTAGGCCACATGACCGCGCAGGCGCGAGGCTTTGCCCACGTGCTGCCGGCCCAGCCGGGGAGCCAGCCACGAGAGCGTGTCCGCCAGGGACTCGGCCCGGTCCAGGTCCACGCGCAACAGCCGCACCGTGGCATCGGCCACTGCGTCGGCAACAGCCGGCGACACCGTCATTTCGGCCGCGCGCGCGCGTCGCTCATCGGGCGTCCCGGCGAGGAGGCGCGCGACCAGGGAATCGAGGCGTCTCTCAGCGGCAGGCCGATCCGGCCGCGAAGGGGCCGGCGGGCGCGGGCGCGTCATCGGCGGGCGCCGGAACGCGACCATACGTCCACGTTCCACAACGAGTCGCGGCTCGTCGTCGCCGGCACGACGCCGACAAGGCCGTCGCGCACGGCCACGAGATGATTGGGGCTCACGAGCGGCACGATCGGCAGATATTCGGCCACGAGCTGCTGCACCCGCGCGTACTGCGCGCGCCGCACGGCCGGATCGACCGTGACCGCCTGCGCGCGCATCAGCGCGTCGATGTCGGCCTCCCACTGCGCGAGCGGCGCGGCGGCACCGAGCCGCCAGAGATGCGTGGCGCCATCGAGCCGCCAGACATTGGCCTCGGCGTTGGGGTCGGTGTCGCCACCACCGAGCGCCATCACCGCCGCATCGAACTCGCGCGTGCGGGTCACGCGCTCCACGAGCGCGCGGAATTCGAGCGCCGCCACCCGCACCTCGAGGCCGAGCGCCGCGAGATCGTCCTGCACGACCGTCGCGATCCGCTGCCGCTGCGGGTTGCTGGTGCTCGTGAGCAGCGTGAAGGTCACCGGCGCACCGGCGGCGTCACGCAGACGCCCGTCGGCATCCCAGCCGAAGCCGGCGCCGCGCAGCCGGTCGCGCGCAGTGGCGATTGCCCGCGCCGGCGCCGCGATGCCGGCGTGCCACTGCCGGTTGCCCGGGGAGACGTGCGCGCCGAGCGGCGTCGCGAGCCCGCCGTAGATGAGCCGCGCAATCGCCGGCCGATCGATGGCGAGCGACACGGCCTGACGGAAGGCCGTCTGCTGGAACCAGCGCGTGCGCGGCGCCGCGGTGCCGCGACGCGGTGGATCGTCGAGGTTCAGCAGGAGGAACGTGTATTCGAGCGAGGGACCGGCATTGCGCAGGGTGACGCCGGCGGCGGCGTCCAGTGTCGACTGCTGCCGCGTGTCGACGGCACTGAGCACGTCGACCTCACCGGCGAGCAGCCGCGCGGTCTGTGCCTCCGGGTCGCTCACGACGAGCGCGGTGAGCCGATCGAGCCGGGGCAGCGCCTGCCCGGCCGCATCACGCCGCCAGTACGACGGGTTGCGCACGAAGCGCACGCGCTGGCCCGGCTCGAACGCGTCGAGCCGGAACGGCCCGAGGCCGACGAGGTCTGCCGGCGGCGTGTCGAGCGCCCACGCCGAGGCCAGCGCGCCGCGGGCGTGAAGCGCTTCGAGCCGGTGGCGCGGCAACATCGGCACGCCGGTGAGGAGCCGCGCCGGGTCGGGATGCGGCGCGCCAAAGACGAGGCGCACCGTGTGGTCGTCGACCGCCGTGGCGCGCGTCGGTGTGCCGCCTACCCGCAGCGCCTGCGATTGCGGGGCCGCGAGCGCCTCGTCCTGAAACACCTGAAGGGAGAACACGACGTCGTCGGCGCCGAAGGGCTCGCCGTCCGGAAAGGTGACGCCGGCGCGCAGGTGCAGCAGCATGGCGCCCGTGGCGTCGGGCGGATCGAGCCGCTCGGCCAGCGCCGGCACGACCAGCTGCGTCGCCCCGTCCACCTGGAACAGGGCGGCGTGCATCAGCCCGACGAGGCTCGCCGAGACGGCATCGAGGGCCGCCACCGGATTGAACGTCCGGGGATCCGCGCGCAGCACGATCCGCGCTTCGCCACCGCCGGCGGCAGGTGCCGCGGGCGGGCTGCAGCCGGCGGCGACGAGCGCCACGCCGGCAAGCAGCAGGGCTCCGCACCGCCGAGCTCGATTAAGTTGTCGGGCCCGTCCGCGCACGCATCCACCCCGCCATCCCGTTATAGCCGATCAGCAATCCTGTCAGGACGACGGCCGGCAGCAGCCGCCACGGCTCGTTCGCGAGCACGGCGAGCGAGCGGGCCTCGCCGATGAGTTGTCCCAGGCTGGTGGCCGGTTCGTTCACGCCCAGTCCGAGGAACGACAGGGCCGACTCCGCCAGGATGAACTGCGGGAAGAGCACCGCCGCCTGCGCCAGCACCGCCGGCCGGACCGCCGGCCAGACATGCCGTCGCAGAAGGTGCGTGGGCGAGGCGCCCGCCGCCCGCGCCGCGCCCACGAAGTCCGCCGCCAGCGTGTCGGCCACGCGCCCGCAGACCACGACCGCCGACGGCCCCCAGCTGACCGCGCCGAGGAGCATGGCCGTGACGGCAAGCCCGGTGGCTGGCGGCAGATCCAGCGGCAGCATGCCGCGCGCGGCCAGCAGCAGCACGACCCACGGCACCGC
>JALHON010000410.1 GCA_022842985.1 Acidobacteriota bacterium
CTGTCGAGGGCGCGGCCGGCCTCGAGGACGCCATCACGCGCGGCGGCGAGCGCGGCCTGCGCCCGGTCGCAGACGGCCCGCTGTCGCGCCAGCGCCGTGCGCGCCGCCTCTTCCTCTCGGCGCCGCAGGTCGAGCACGATCCCGGCGCGGAAGCGGAAGGGCCCCATCGTCAGATCGCCTGCAGCGCGTCGAGCGCATCGCCGAAGCCGACGAGCGTGTCGGCCGGCTGACAGAGAAACTGCTGGATGCGTTCGCGGCGATCGAGCGCCTGGTCGATGCGCGGCGTCGTCCCCTTCACATAGGCGCCGACGCTCACGAGGTCTTCCGTGTCACGCAGCGTCGCCATCCACTCGCGCACCGCGGCGGCGCGCTGGCGATGCGCCACCTCGGTCACGTCGGGCATGGTGCGGCTGATGCTCGACAGGATGTCGATGGCCGGATAGTGATTCCTGCCCGCCAGTTCGCGCGACAGCACGATATGGCCGTCGAGGATGCCGCGGACGGCGTCGGCGATCGGCTCGTTGGTGTCGTCGCCTTCGACAAGCACCGAGTAGATGGCGGTGATGCTGCCCTTGCCGCGGACGTTGCCGGCGCGTTCGAGCAGCCCGGGCAGCAGCGCGAAGACCGACGGCGGGTAGCCCTTGGCGGTGGGCGGCTCGCCGGCGGCGAGGCCCACCTCGCGCTGGGCCATCGCGAAGCGCGTGACCGAGTCCATCATCAGCAGCACGTTCAGCCCGCGGTCGCGGAAGTACTCCGCGATCGCCGTCGCGCCGTAGGCGGCGCGCAGGCGCACGAGCGGCGGGCTGTCGGAGGTCGAGACGACCACCACCGAGCGCTCGAGTCCGGAGGGGCCGAGGTCGTGTTCGAGGAAGGTGCGCACTTCGCGGCCGCGTTCGCCGACGAGCGCCAGCACGACGACATCGGCCGCCGTGCCGCGCGCCATCATGCCGAGCAGCGTGCTCTTGCCGACGCCGCTGCCGCCGAAGAGGCCGACGCGCTGGCCGCGGCCGAAGGTCAGCATCGCGTCGACGGCGCGGACGCCGGTGCCGATGGGCGCCACCACCGGATCGCGGTCGAGCGGATTCATCGCCGCCGGCTTGAGCGGCGCGCGCTCCCGCACCTGGAGCGGACCGCGCCCATCGAGGGGCCGGCCGAGGCCGTCGATGACGCGCCCGAGCAGGCCGTCGCCGGCCGGCAGCGACAGCACACCGCCGCGGGCGACGATGCGGTCGCCGGGACGGATGCCGGTCGTGTCGCCGAGCGGCACCGAGAGCAGGCGGCCGTCGCGGAAGCCGACGACTTCCACCGGCAGCACCGTGCCGCCATCGGCGCGGCGCAGTTCGCACACGTCGCCGACGCGGGCCCGCGGCCCCTGCGACTCGACGACGAGGCCGACGACGCGTGTGACGTGGCCGAAGACGGGCGCCGGATCCACCTCACGCAGGCGCATCAGGTAGGGCGAGAGCGAGAGCGCGGCCTCAGGCGGCGGCATCATCGCGCAGTCCCACGGGCAGCACCGGCCCCTGCGCCTCGTCACCGAAGAGCGCGTGTGTCAGCTCGTCGATCTGCGTGGCCACGCCGATGTCGACCGACCCGAACTGCGACTGCACGACACAGCCGCCGCGGTGCACCGACGCGTCGGCCACGATCTGCACGCCGTGGGTCGTCACCGCCGACGGGCCGCGGCCGAGCATGACGCCGGCGTAGTCGTCGGGATGGAGGCGGATGCTCGCGGTGGAGACATCGGCCAGCCGGTCGAGGGCGACGCGCGCCATCGCCAGCATGAGATCGTGGTCGAGCGTGACCTCGCGCTGCAGCACCTTCTTCGCGATGGCGAGCGCGAGCTCCACCACTTCGCGCTCGGTGCGGCGGATGAGGTCGCCGCGCAGGCTCTGCAGGTCGTCGAGCGTCTGCGCCAGGCGGCGCAGCATCGCTTCGGCCCGCGCCGCGCTGGCCTCGGCGCCGGCGCGTTCGCCCTGCGCGTAGCCCTTGGTGAAGGCCTCGCGTTCGAGCGCGGCCAGGTCCGGCGCGGCCGCCACCGGCGGCGGCGCCGCGACCGGCGGCAGGCCGGTGCCGCCGAAATAGACCTCGGGCTCGGCCTCGGCGCCCGACGCCCCCCAGGTGAAGCGCTCGGGCCGTCCGGGTGCGCTGACACGGCGGGCTCTAGACGACATACGGTTCTCCGGCGCCGGCGCCCGTCGTGATGACGCCCTCTTCCTCGAGCTTGCGGGCGATGGCCACCACTTCCTGCTGCGCCTTCTCGACGTCGCGCAGGCGCACGGCACCCATGATCTCCATCTCTTCCTTCAGCATCTCGACGGCGCGCTTCGACATGTTGTTGAAGAAGCGGCCGCGGATCTCCTCGTTGGCGCCCTTGAGCGCCACGGTGAGCGCCTTCTTGTCGGCGCGGTTGACGATCTCGCGGATGCCGGTGTCTTCCACCGTGGCCAGGTCGTCGAAGACGAACATCAGGTTGCGGATCTGGACCGCCAGATCCTGCGAGCGCTCCTCCACCATCTCGAGGGCGCTCTGGCTGAGGCTGCGGTCCATGCGGTTGAAGAGTTCGGCCACGGCCTTCACGCCGCCGTGCTGCTCGCGCGACGGGCCGCCGAGCGACTTCAGGCGCTGGTCGATGACACTCGAGATCCGGCCGATGACCTCGGGCAGGATCTCGTCGATGCTCGCCATGCGCACGATGACGTCGGCGCGCAGCGTGTCGGGCAGCTGCGAGACGAGCTGCGCGGCGGCACCGGCGTTCAGGTGCGCGAGGATGACGGCGATCGTCTGCGGATGTTCGCCGAGGATGAACTTCGAGAGCTGCTGCGGGTTGGCCTTCTCGAGCGAGGCGAAGCCGGCCGAGACGTTGAACGACTTGACGACGCGGTCGATGATGCGGCGCGCGGCCTCGGGTCCGAGCGTCTTCACGAGCAGCCGCCGCGCCTGTTCCACACCGCCCGTGGCGATGTGGTCCACGGCCTCGGTCATGTCCTTGAACTCGGAGAGCACGGTCTCGCCGACGTCGGCCGACACGTTCCCGACCGACGCCACCTCGCGGGCGATGAGCTCGAGTTCGCCCTCCTGGAGGTACTTGAATACCTGCGCCGATTTCTCCTCGCCGAGCGCCATCATGACGATGGCCGCCTTGCGGGCGCCGGACATGGGCGGACCTGCGTGTGGCGCCACGGCTTACTTCTCGTCCTGCGCGATCATGGCGCGCACGAGCTGCGCCACGTGTTCGGGTTCGGCGTCGACCTTGGCGGCGATCGACTTCGTGAGTGTGGGCGCGCGGCCCGGCTCGCGCTTGACCTCGGCGGCGGCCTGCATCTCGCCTTCGAGTTCCGCCACCGTCTTGCCGCC
>JALHON010000411.1 GCA_022842985.1 Acidobacteriota bacterium
CGCGACTCCCGCCGCGCCCGTGAGAACTGCGCGGAAAGGCCCGGGAGTTCCGCCATCGCGCAGGAGGCAGCCACCGGCGGCGCCGGCGCGGCCGCGGCGCCCTCAGGCACCAGCGCCACGGCGACACACGCCAGTGCGGCCACGCGTGGCACGACCGGCAGGCAGCGGGCCCAGGACATCAGGGCCCGGCGCTGCAAGTGGTGTGCCCGGACTACGCCGCGAGCAGCGCGTCGAGCCGGGCGTAGCTCATCTCCATGCGCGACGTCATGCCGGTCGTGAGGGCGGCCTCGCGCGCCGCCTCCGACGAGTACCGCACCGTCATCGTCATGGTCGTCACACCGCCGGCCTCGGTGAGCTCCGTCGTCACACGCGTCTCGCCGCCCGTCCAGTCGACATCGAAGATCTCGACGTGCACGATCCGCGACGGCGGCGTGACCTCGACGAAGGTGCCGCCCATTCCCATCACGTAGCGGCTGTCTCCGTTCGTCACGGCAGGCGGGAGCGACGAGGCGCGCACGTTATACTTCTGACGGCCCGATCTCACGCGGCGCGGACGCCGCCTCCGGGCCCTCAGAAACGGAGCTCGTCATGGTGCTCGCGCTACTTCTGGCCCTCGCGCAGGCCCTCACCCCGCTCACCGGCACGGTCAGCGATTCGAACGGCCAGGCCGTCGCCGGCGCGACCGTGATCGTGCGGTCGCCCTCGGGCGGCGAACAGCGCACGGTGACCGACGACGAGGGCCGCTTCTCGCTCGACACGCCACCGGCGTCGGGCACGATCATCGTGAAGGCGGCCGGCTTCGCCGACCAGCAGCGGCCGCTCGGCGGCGATACCACGTTCGCGCTCGAACCGGCCTCGGTTCTGGAGTCGGTGGTCGTCACCGCCACCCGCACCGAACGGCGTCTCGGCACGATTCCGGCCAGCGTCAACGTCGTGACGAGCGAGCAGATCAAGGCCTCGCCGGCCGTCATCGCCGACGACATCCTGCGTCAGGTGCCGAGTTTCAGCCTGTTCCGCCGCACGAGCGCCATCGCCGCCCAGCCCACCACGCAGGGCGTGTCGCTGCGCGGCATCGGCCCGAGCGGCCAGAGCCGCACGCTCGTCCTGCTCGACGGCATACCGTTCAACGATCCCTTCGGCGGCTGGGTCTACTGGACGCGCGTGCCGCTGCTGAGCGTCGATCAGATCGAGATGACGGAAGACACCGCCTCGAGCCTCTACGGCAACATCGCCATGGGTGGCGTCATCAACATCGTGACCGCCCGGCCCTCGGCGCGCACGCTGCAGCTGCAGTCGCAGTACGGCACCCGTGGCACCCCGAAGGTGGACCTCTTCGCCAGCGACCGCTGGGGCAAGGTCGGCGCCGCCATCGAAGCGAGCGCCTTCGATACCGACGGGTTCCCGATCGTCGCCGAGCGCGAGCGCGGCCCGATCGACAACAACGCCGACGTGACCTTCGCCAACATCACCGGCAAGCTGGAGTTCGACCCGTCCGACCGCCTGCACACGTTCATGCGCGTGAGCCGCTTCAACGAAGACCGCACCAACGCCAAGGTCGGCGAAATCAACAGCACCGAATGGCTGGCCGGCAGCCTCGGCCTGCAGGCGCAGCTGCCCGACAGCAGCACCCTGCAGGCACACACGTTCGTGGACCGCCAGCGCTCGAAGTTCAACTTCCTCGCGGTGACCAATGCCGCCACCACACGCAACGCCGTGCGCCTCGCCACCGACCAGCGCGTGCCCACGAACGGCGTCGGCGGCATGATGCAGTGGACGAAGGTCTTCGGCACGACGCACGTCGTGAGCGCCGGCACCGACTACCGCTGGGTCGACGGCGACAGCGAAGAAGACGCCTACGTGGCCGCCGTGCCCACCGTCATCACCGGCGTGACCCAGGCGGCGGTGCCGTCGCTGCGCCGCATCTCCGGCGGCACGCAGCGCAGCATGGGCGTCTTCGTGTCGGACATCATCACGCCGACGACGAAGCTCGTGCTCACGCTGAGCGCGCGCGCCGACCGCTGGCGCAACTACGGTGGCCGGAACCTCGAGACGTCGGTCGCCACGGGCCTGCCCACCGCCAACTTCCGCGACGACCTGCCCGAGCGCACCGATACCGTGTTCAGTCCGCGCGTCGCTGCCCTCTACCACTTCACCGACCGCCTCACGGCGTGGGGCGCGGTGAACTCGGGCTTCCGCGCGCCGACGCTGACCGAGCTCTACCGGCAGTTCTCGGTGGGGGCGGTGACGACGCGGCCCAACGCCGAACTCGGCCCCGAGCGGCTCGTCGGCACGGAGCTCGGCGTGAACATCGCGCCGGCCAGAAACCTCACGGCCCGCGTGACCTGGTTCGACAACCGCGTGAAGAACCCGGTCTCGAACGTCACGCTGAGCCCCACGCTCGCCCAGAAGCAGAACCTCGGGCGAACGCGCATCCGCGGCGTGCAGACCGACGTGGAGTACCGCATCACGCCGGAGCTGCGGGTGGCCGGCGCGTATCTCTACAACGACGCCCGGGTGACCGACGGCGGCGTGGCCAACGCGGCGCTCGTCGGCAAGTTCCTGGCCCAGGTGCCCGAGCATCGCGGCTCGGTGCAGGTCTCGTACGCGCACCCGAAGTTCGCGAGCCTGGCCGTCAGCGTGCAGTTCCAGGGCATGCAGTTCAACGACGATCAGAACGTGCAGTTCATTCCGGCCGCCACGCTGGCCGACGCCGGCTACGACGCCGACTTCGGCGCGGGCCTGCCGGGCTTCACGGCCGTGGATGTCAGCGCCTCGCGCGCCATCGGCCGGATGTTCGAAGTGTTCGTGGGCGCGCAGAACGTGTTCAACACGACCTACTTCGTGCAGACGAACCCGTCCACGATCGGCACACCGCGTCTCGTGAACGCCGGGCTGCGCGTGCGCTTCGCCGGCCGGTAGCGCCGGCTACGGCACGGCCGGGGCGGCCAGCCGCTGTTCGAGCGTCGCCAGCAGCTCCGTGAGCTTCACGGGCTTGCTGATGTAGTCGTCCATACCGGCCGCGAGACAGCGCTCGCGGTCGCCCTTCATCGCCAGACTCGTGAGCGCGATGACCGGCGTGCCGGCGAGCGCCGGGTCCTGACGGATCCGCCGCGTCGCCTCGAGGCCGTCGGTCGTCGGCATCTGCACGTCCATCAGGATGAGGGCCGGGCGCGTGGCACGCGCCATCTCGATGCCCTCGGCGGCCGACGCCGCCAGATCCACCCGGTACCCGCGGGCGCGCAGGAAGTCGGCGACGACCCGCAGGTTGCCGGGATTGTCGTCGACGATGAGCAGATGGTGGCCCGCCGCGCCGGCGACGCCCGCG
>JALHON010000412.1 GCA_022842985.1 Acidobacteriota bacterium
GGCTCGCACAGCCGCTTGGGATTTGCCGCCGCTGAAGCGGCGCTCGGGCCCGACGCCGCCGACAAGCCGGCGCAGTAGCCGCGGGACGCCGGGCTCCGGGTGCCCCCCGGAGCCCGCCGCCACCTAGGCGCTGACCGCTTCGCGCTTCGAGAACGCCAGCCCGTCCGGCCCGACGTCCACGAGCACGTGATCCCCCTCGGCGAAGGCGCCTTCGAGCACCTTCAGCGCCAGCGGGTCGAGCACGCGCCGCTGGATCGTGCGCTTGAGCGGCCGCGCCCCGTAGATCGGGTCGTACCCTTCCTCGACGAGGGCCTGCCTGGCCGCCTCGCTGAGCGTGATGCCGATCTTCCGGTCGGCGAGCCGCTTCAGCAGTCCGGCGAGCTGGATGTCGATGACCTGGGCGATGTGCCCGCGATCGAGCGCGTGGAAGAAGATGATCTCGTCCACACGGTTCAGGAACTCCGGCCGGAAATGGCCGCGGAGCGTCTCCGTCACCTGCCGGCGCACCCCCTCGTCGAGCCCGCCGCCACGCGTTGCCGCGTCGGCGATGAACTGGCTGCCCAGATTCGACGTCATGATGACGACCGCATTCCGGAAGTCCACCGTGCGGCCCTTGCCGTCGGTGAGCCGGCCGTCGTCGAGCAGCTGCAGCAGGACGTTCAGTACCTCGGGGTGCGCCTTCTCGACTTCATCGAAGAGCACCACTGCGTACGGGCGCCGCCGCACGGCTTCGGTGAGCTGGCCCGCTTCCTCGTAGCCGACGTATCCCGGCGGCGCGCCGATCATGCGCGAGACCGTGTGCTTCTCCTGGTACTCGGACATGTCGATGCGCACCATCGCCTGTTCGTCGTCGAAGAGGAACGACGCGAGCGCGCGCGCGAGCTCGGTCTTGCCGACGCCGGTCGGCCCCAGGAAGATGAAGCTGCCGAGCGGCCGCTGCGGATCCTGGAGGCCGGCCCTGGCGCGGCGAATCGCGTTCGCCACCGCCTGAATCGCTTCGTCCTGGCCGACGACCCGCTGGTGCAGACGTGCCTCCATCTGGATGAGCTTCTGTACTTCGCCTTCCATCAGGCGGCTCACCGGAATGCCGGTCCACTTGCCGACCACCTCGGCGATGTCTTCCTCGTCGACCTGCTCCTTGAGCAGGCGGGTGCCGCCGGCCACCGGCGCTTCCTGCGCCTTGATCTGCGCTTCGAGCTGCGGAATGCGGCCGTACTGCAGTTCCGAGGCCTTCGCGTAGTCGCCGTGCCGCTGCGCGGCTTCGACATCGCGGCGCAGGGCGTCGAGCTCTTCCTTGAGGTTCGCGCTCTGCTGGATCGCGTCCTTCTCCTGCGTCCAGTGCGCGGTGAGGGTGCGCTGCTCCTCCTTGAGGTCGGCCAGCTCCTTTTCGAGCTTCGCCAGCCGGTCCTGTGACGCCTTGTCGGTCTCCTTGCGCAGCGCCTCACGCTCGATCTCGAGCTGCATCACGCGCCGCTGCACCTCGTCGAGCTCGGCCGGCATCGAGTCGATCTCCATGCGCAGGCGCGAGGCCGCCTCGTCCATGAGGTCGATGGCCTTGTCGGGCAGGAAGCGGTCGGCGATGTAGCGGTGGGAGAGCACGGCCGCCGAGACGAGCGCGGCGTCCTTGAAGCCCACCTTGTGGTGCAGTTCGTACTTCTCGCGCAGCCCGCGCAGGATGCTGATCGTGTCTTCCACGGTGGGCTCGCCGACGGTCACCGGCTGGAAGCGGCGCTCGAGGGCGGCGTCCTTCTCGATGTACTTGCGGTACTCGTCGAGCGTGGTCGCGCCGATCGTGTGCAGTTCGCCGCGCGCGAGCATCGGCTTCAGCATGTTCGAGGCGTCGAGCGACCCTTCGGAGGCGCCGGCGCCGACGACCGTGTGCAGTTCGTCGATGAAGAGCACGATGCGGCCTTCCGCCTGCACGATCTCCTGCAGCACGGCCTTCAGCCGCTCCTCGAACTCGCCGCGGTACTTGGCGCCGGCGATGAGCGAGCCCATGTCGAGCGCCACGATGCGCTTGTCCTTCAGGCCTTCGGGCACGTCGCCGCGCACGATGCGCTGCGCCAGCCCTTCGACGATCGCCGTCTTGCCGACGCCGGGTTCGCCGATGAGCACCGGGTTGTTCTTGGTGCGCCGCGCCAGCACCTGGATGACGCGCCGCACTTCCTCGTCGCGCCCGATGACCGGATCCAGCTTGCCGCGCTGCGCGAGTTCGGTGAGATCCCGGCCGTACTTCTCGAGCGCCTGGTACTTGCCCTCGGGGTTCTGGTCGGTGACCTTCTGCGTGCCGCGCACCGAGGCGATCGCCTTCAGCACGGCGTCGCGCGTGACGCCGCGGCCGCGCAGCAGTTCGGCGGCCGGCGCCCGCCCGCTCTCGCTCACGATGGCGAGGAAAAGATGTTCGGTACTGGTGAACTGGTCCTGCATGGCCGTCGCTTCGGCCTGGGCCTGTTCGAGCACCGCCCTGAGGCGCGGCGAGACGCCGGGTTCGGCGCCGCCATGCGCCTTCGGCAGGCGGCCGAGCTGGTCCTTGAGCGCCAGGGCGATCGGCGCGGCCGGCTGGCCCAGCTTCTGGAAGAGCGCCGGCACGATGCCGCCCGGCTGCTCGCCGAGCGTCACGAGCAGATGCTCGGGCTCGACCTGCGCGTGCGACAGCGAGGCCGCCAGCCGCGGGGCGGCGACGATCGCTTCCTGGGCCTTCTCGGTGAACGTGTTGAGATTCATGACCGTCCGTCCTTCCTGCCGTGCGCCCGCACGCCGCGGGCCGTACCTGCCATTGCTATTTCGATTCCAACGCCCTCAGGGCCTCGTAGTGGGCCTTCTGCTCATCGGTGAGCGTCGCCGGCACGCGAACCTCCACCTTCGCGAACAAATCCCCACGGTCGTCGGCGGCGCCGGGGGAGGGCAGTCCGTGGCCGCGCAGCCGCAGCCGCTGTCCTGGCTGCGTGCCGGGCGGCAGCTTCACGGTGAGGCGGCTGCCGCTCAGCGTCACGACCTCGGCGCTGCCGCCGAGCACGGCGGTCGTGAGCGGCACCGGGAGCGTGGTCTGCAGGTCACGCCCGGTGCGTTCGAAGCGCGGATGGGGCCGCAGCCGCACGCGCAGGTAGATGTCGCCGGCCTTGAGGCGCGTCCCGTCGGTCACGCCGGCCGGAATGCGCACCTCGAGCGTGCGCGGCGAGCCGTCCTCCGGCTGCATCTGCACCCGTTCCACATGGCCGCCGAGCGTGCTGGCGAGGTCGAGCGGGAGCTCGTATTCGACCTCGGGCGCCCGGCGCGGCCGCGGCGCCGTACTGCCGCGGCGCCCACGGCCGCCGGAC
>JALHON010000413.1 GCA_022842985.1 Acidobacteriota bacterium
TCGCCGGCTTCCACCTGCCGCAGTTCTGCTCGACGGCCGTCAAGCTGCACGAGGTCGTGACGGAATTCCTGACCGCCTGGGGCAAGCTGCCCGGCACCACGGCGTCGATCGAGCTGCAGAAGGTCTGGGTCAACACCGTCCTCGCCGAGGTGTGGGAGGAGGAAGGGGAATCGGTCGACGGCACCGGCCTCGCCGGCCGCGCCGAGGCCTACGGCATCAACGACGTGCCCGACCGTGTGCTGGTCGCGACGTGCGGCGTCGACACGCAGGGCGACCGCCTCGAGGCGCAAGTTCTCGGCTGGGGCGCCGGCGACGAGTGCTGGGTGCTCGAATATCGCATCTTCCGGGGCGACCCGGCGCAGCGCGAGGTCTGGGACGAACTCGACGACTGGCTGCGCACGGCGCGCTACACCCGCGCCGACGGCCGCCAGGTGCGGATCAAGGCGACGACCGTCGACTCCGGCGGCAACCATTCCGCCATGGTGCACAAATTCTGCCGCGGCAAGTCGCCGAGGCGCATCTACGCGATCAAGGGCGCGGAGGGCGCGCGCCTGATCTGGCCGCATCGCGCGAGCCGCACCAAACACGGCCAGGACAAGGTTTTTATCGTCGGCGTCGACACCGCCAAGGACCAGGTCTATGGCCGCCTGCGCATTTCGCCGCGCACCGACCCGAAGCGGATCGACGAGCCGCACCCGGGCCGCATCCATTTCCCGCTGCCGGACGAGGACGCCGGCACGGAACTCGTGACCGAGGAGTACTTCGCGCAGCTCACCGCCGAGGTGTGCGTGACGAAGTACAAGCTCGGCAAGCCCTACCGCGTCTGGGAAAACCCCCGGAAGGCGCGCAACGAGGCACTCGACACGTTCGTCTACGCGATGGCAGCCCGGATGAGCCTTCGGGCCCGGCAACTGGATCGCGCGCCGATCGTCGCCGAGGCCGACGCGCCCGACGAGAGCCCGCCCGAGACCGGACTGTTGCCCGTCGTGCCGCCGGCTCCGGCCGGACGGCCACGGCTGGTGCGTCTGCCGCCACGTCCGCGCATGGCGCCACCCGGCGCCGACGGTAAGCACCACGGCCGCGATCCTGCGGCCATAGGCCGGATGTTCCGATGACCGACGCCGAAAAGCTCGCCGATCTGACCGCGCTCTACCGCGCGATCATTGCGCGCTCGTCCGGGCGCCAGGTCACGCAGGCCGGCCACAAGGACAAGCAGACCTCGTTCGCGGCGCTGCCGCTGGCCGAGATGATCAAGCTCTATCGTCAGCTCTGGTGGGCCGCCAGCGGCCTGCCGGACCTGCAGGAACTCGGCACATCGACCGTCCGGCGCCTGCGCCCGACGCGGGTGACCTTCGGAGCCGGACGCTAGCCCATGACAACCGCCGTCTCGGTTTCTTCGTCGGGCCGCCCCCGAATGCCGTCTCCGGCCGTGCGACGAGCGCGCGCCATGATCGAGGACGCGACGCGCCACGCCTACGTCGGCGGCAGCCACGTCAACCGCGACATCGCGCTCTGGCGTCCGCCCAATCGTTCCGCCGACGCGGACCTGCTGCGCGACCACAAGACGGTGCGCGCGCGGGCTCGCGACCTCGAGCGCAATCATCCCTACGCCCGCCAGACCATCCGCATGAGCCGGCTCGGCACCATCGGCACGCGGTTGAAGTATTCGTGCCGCCCAGACTGGCGCTTTCTCGGCATCGACGCCGAGGAGGCGATCCGCTGGGCGCAGGAATTCGAGCGGGTGTGGGAGGCCTACGCGCACTCGCCCAACTTCTGGATTGACGCCGGCCGCCGTCTCGACTTCACCGGCCTGATGGGCCTGGTGCACGACGCCGACGTGATGGACGGCGAAGCGCTGTGCGCCTTCGAGTGGGACGAGGCGCGGCGCTGGCGTTCGTGCTGGCAGATCGTGGACGTCGACCGTCTCGAGAACCCGACCGGCCAGCCGGACAGCACCTACCTGCGGGCCGGCATCGCGCTCGACGAGCGCTCGTCGCCGATCGGCTACTACATCCGCAACGGCCACCCGGCCGACATCGGCCTGTTCAACAACGTCGTGCCGTCGCTGACCTGGTCTTACATTCCGCGATGGTCGGCCTACGGCCGCGCCAACGTCTGCCACACCTACGAGGTGCACCGCGCCGGACAGACGCGCGGCATCAGCGTGTTCGCTCCCGTCATCCGTGCCATGCGCATGGGGCAGGAGTATGGCGAGCTGGCGCTGGCCGCTGCCGCGCTGCAGGCCTCGTTCGCCGCCGTGCTGACCAGCGCCGCGCCCGCCGACCAGATCGCCGACATGATCGACGCGATCGAAACCGACGAGTCGACCGGCAACGGCATCACCGACTACGCCCTCGACCATCTGCGCAAGATGGCCGGCTATTACGGCACCGAGGGCATCAACTTCATGATCGCCGGCACCAAGGTGCACCACCTGGCGCCGGGCGACACGCTCGACCTGAAAAGCCCGGGCCAGCACATGGCCGGCTACGCCGACTTCCAAAGCTCGCAGGTCAAGCAGTATGCGGCCGGCACCGGCACCGACCCGATCGCGGTCAGCCAGGACTTCGCCAACGTCAACTATTCCTCGGCCAAGATGGCCGCGGCCATCAACTACCGCAGCTACGCCGATCGCCGTCGCCGCCTGACGCAGGGCGTCGGCATGCACTGTGTGGGCGCACATCTCGACGAGCTGGTGCTCGGCGGCGGCATGAAGCTGCCGAAGGGCCTTAACCCGCTCGACTACTTCGAAGCGCGGCATGCGCTGATCCATGGGGAGTTCCTGACACAGGGCGCGCCGAACCTGGATCCGCTGAAAGAGATCCAGGCGCTGCAGAACGAGCTGATGCTCGGCGTCACGACCATCCAGCAGGCCTGCGCCGAGCGCGGGGTCGACTACCTCGACATGCTCGATCAGCTCGCCCGCGAGAAGCTCGACTTCGAGAGTCGCGGCCTGCCGGCGCCGATGATGATGGGCATGGTCCCGGCCGAAGCCGACGGCGGCGACGGCAAGGACGACGGCGGGACGAAAAAGAAGGACGGCTGAGATGGCACTGAAGACATCGTCCAGAATGGCGCGCCGTATCGAGGCAGCCGGCCGTGCAAAAGGCGTGGTTGGCGGCTTCATGGTCGCGGGCGGCGTTTTCAGTGTCGCATCGGCGCCCGGGGCGGGCCTGTTGGGAATCGGCCTGGCCGGAGCCGGACTTGCATCTATTGCCAAAGGTATGTCGATGGTTGCCGCTGGGCGTTCGGCGCGCGCTCGCGCGACCGCCGTCGACACTCTCTCCCGCGGCCAGACGCAGA
>JALHON010000414.1 GCA_022842985.1 Acidobacteriota bacterium
CGGGGCCGGGGCTGGCGCCGCCGTGGTGGCCGGCGCCTCGTCCTCGCCGCCCGTCAGGAACAGCGCGCCGCCGATGAGGAGCAACACGACCGCGAGACCGCCGACCACGAGGGGCGTGCGGCTGGACGGCTCTTTGGGAGTCTCGTCGAAGACGCTCACGCGGCAGATGGTAGCATGCAGGTCCGCGGAGCCGTCCACGCTGATGCCCGAGCCGCTGTCAATTCTCTGTATCGCGTCGTATCACAAGGGGCAGGCCTTCCTGCGCGAGGCGAAGCGGCAGGGGGCCCGGGTCTATCTCGTGACCTCCGAGAGCCTGCGCGACGCCGACTGGCCGCGCGAGTGCCTCGACGACATCTTCTTCGTACACGACGACGACAAGAAGTGGCGGCTGGAGGACCTGCTGCTCGGGGCGAGCCACCTGGCGCGCACGGTGGCCATCGACCGGGTGGTGGCGCTCGACGACTTCGACCTCGAGAAGGCCTCCGCCCTGCGCGAGCACCTGCGCGTGCCCGGGATGGGCGAGACCACGACGCGCTACTTCCGCGACAAGCTGGCCATGCGGATGCGCGCCGAGGAACACGGCGTGCGCGTGCCGGCCTTCGTCCACGTGCTGAACGAGGCGAAGCTGCGCGCCTTCTGTGCGCGCGTGCCGGCGCCGTGGGTGCTCAAGCCGCGCATGGAAGCCGGCACGATCGGCATCCGCAAGGTGGCCTCCGAGGCGGAACTGTGGCCGCTCATCGACGCGCTCGGCGACCGCGCCTCGTCACACCTGCTCGAGCAGTTCGTGCCCGGCGACGTCTGCCATGTGGACAGCATCGTCTACGAACGCGAGGTGCTCGTGGCGGTCGCTAGCCAGTACGGCCGGCCGCCGTTCGACGTCTCGCATGCCGGCGGCGTCTTCACGACACAGCTCCTCGAGCGCGGCTCGGCCGACGACACGGCCCTGCAGGCCTTCAATCGCGAGGTCCTGCGCACGCTGGGGCTCGTGCGCGGCGTGTCCCACACCGAGTTCATCAAGGGCCACGACGGGCAGCTGTACTTCCTCGAGACTTCGGCCCGGGTCGGTGGAGCGCACATCGTCGAGCTCGTCGAAGCGGCCACCGGGATGAACCTCTGGGCGGAGTGGGCCCGCGTGGAACTGGCCGGCGGCAAGACCCCGTACGCGCTGCCGCCGATGCGCCGCGACTACGCCGGACTCGTGACGTCGCTCGCGAAGGACGAAACACCGGATCTGTCCGCCTTCGACGCGCCGGAGGTCGTGTGGCGGCTGCAGAAGCCGTATCACGCCGGCCTCATCGTGGCCTCGCCCGATCGCGCGCGCGTGGCGGCGCTCGTCGACGACTACGCGCGGCGCTTCGCCGAGGGGCACAGCACGTTCATCCCGCCGGGCGACAAGCCGCATGACTAGGAACAGGGACTAGGGACTGGGGACTGGGGACTAGGGACTAGGGCGTGCCAAGAACTCTTGTCTCGCTGTCTCGCTGTCACACTGTCACACTGTCACGCTGTCGGGGGCGACGCTTCTGAATCGCGTGCGGTGCTCGGAGCGATTCGTCGCCTCTGATACGCCCGAGCCCCCAGCCCCCAGTCCCTAGCCCCCAGTGCGCGGGCAGGGCGTGTTCGTCAGGAACTCGAGCACCGCTGGTCCAGCCGTCTTGTCCTCGCGGCTGAGCTCCAGGATGATCCGCTCGTGGCTCGAGCCCTTCACGGTCACGAACCGTGAGGGCACGCCGGCCTTTTGCAGCTGCTCGTGAAGAAGCGTGGACTGGCGGCGCAGGCCGCGTGATTCACCCGTGGCCGAGATGACGAGGAACGGCGGATCCGCCGCGTCGAGGAAGGGCACGACGGACGCGTCATGCCACCACGCGCCGTCGAGCCGGCTGCCGCCGAAACGTTCCGCGAAGTAGAGCGGATCGAAGCCGGCCCGGTACGTCTCGATGTCGCCCAGGTCGTAGCCGGCGCCGCTCACCGCGACCACGCCGCAGAGCGGCGCGCCCGTGCCCTGCTCGCGCGCGAGCCAGGCCGGGTCGGTGGCGACACGCGCGGCCAGTTGCGCGCCGGCCGAATGGCCCATGAGGAAGATGCGGTCGGCACTGCCGCCGCGGGCGCCGATCTCCCGCTGCACCCAGGCCACGGCGCGGGCGACGTCCCCCACCTGCGACTGCCAGTCGAGCGGCCACACGAGGCGGTAGCCGATCACGGCCACGCCGATGCCCCTGCTCGCGAGGAAGCGGCCGATGTTGCGATAGACGTCGGCGCCGCCGAAAGCCTGCGTGCGGTCGCCCCACGCCCAGCCGCCGCCGTGCACGAAGACCACGGTGGGGAAGTTGCGGCCACCGGGCAGGTACAGATCGAGCTGGCGTTTGGGATCGTCGGGCGCGGCCGGATCGTACGAGACGTCGAGCGTGACCGACGGCGGATTGGGGGCGGTGTTGTAGAGCAGACGCGCGCCCACCCAGTAGACGGGCGCGCATCCCTGACCGCACACCGCCGCGAGCAGGAGCGCGACGAGGCGTCCCTGACCGCGGCGCGTGCCGCGCGGCCCATGCGATGTCCCTGAAGGCACAGGTGACGGCGTCATCGGGCCGCGTGCGGGTGTTACTTGCCCTCGCTCGAGGGCGGCACGATCTTGTTGAGGCGCAGGTAGGTCACGAGGTTGCCGTAGTGCTCGTAGCTGTGCGCGACGTTGAAGCCGAGCACCGAGAGGCGCGGCGACGGGCCGGTGAAGAACTTGATGACCTCCAGGCCCTTCTGGTCGTTCATCGCGTCGAGGACCTGGTTGCAGTAGGCGTTCGAGTCGATGATGGCCTTGGTCAGATCGGCCTTGGAGGTCTTGGTCTTCTCGATGCCGCTCTGCGGCGGCTTCTCACCGGCGGCCGTGGCGCACATCCCGAACTGGCTGTCGGCGATGTGGCCGAGGAGCTGACCGATCGACCGCACTTCCGGCGTAGCCTTGAAGGTGTAAAGATTCTCGGGGACCTTCTCGGCCGTCCGCGCCAGTACGCTGCTGATCATGCCGAACTGGGCCTTGGCCGCGGCCGTGGCCGGGTTGGTCTGCGCGAACGAAGGGGCCGCCATCGCGACGGCGACGATACCGAGACAGAGAGTGCGCGTGAACCGCATCAAGACCTCCGGGAACGGGGAACCGAATCGTCTGAGTCTAGCGCCATTCGCCGGCCGTGCCGTGAGCGTGCTCGTCGTCGCGGCGCTGGCCGCGGCGTGTGCCGCGCGGGGCCCGCGGCCCGTGGCCGCCGTGGACCGG
>JALHON010000415.1 GCA_022842985.1 Acidobacteriota bacterium
CGCTGCTGGTGATGCGAAGCCCGCCGACGCCCCTGCGGCCGGCGCTGCGCCCGCTGCCGGAGCCCCGGCCCCCGCCGAGCCCCCGAAGGATGCCGCGAAGGACGCAGCGGGTCAGGCCGTCGACAAGGCCAAGGAAATGGCCAAGGACGCCGCGAAGGACATGATGAAGAAGTAATCGGCAGCGCCGTTCGCGGCGCGTCGAACCCGAAGCCGGCCTCGCGCCGGCTTCGTTCATTTCGGGCCGGCCT
Organism: Acidobacteriota bacterium; assembly: GCA_022842985.1. Taxonomy (GTDB): domain Bacteria; phylum Acidobacteriota; class Vicinamibacteria; order Vicinamibacterales; family UBA2999; genus CADEFD01. The sequence goes on from JALHON010000415.1 coordinate 249, forward strand.
CGCGCCGGCTTCGTTCATTTCGGGCCGGCCTCGCGCCGGTTTCGTTCATTTCGGGCCGGCCTCGTGCCGGCTTCTTTCGTTTCAGGCCCTGCAGTTCGCGCGGGTCCGGTGGGCTGCCGGACGCCCCCGGGTCTTCCTGGCGGTCAGGCCGTCAACTCCTGCCAGCGGCAGCCCTCGTTCTGGTCGGCCACCAGGACGTCTGCCGGACAGCATCCCAGCGCGCCGGCGAGCGCGGCCTGCGCCAGCGCCGGCGTGTTGTTCTTCTCCGACAGATGCGCGGCGACGATGCGTCGCAGACGCGAAGTGTCCAGACTGGCGAGCAGTGCGGCTGCCGCTGGGTTCGATAGATGGCCGTAGGGCGATGCGATCCGGCGCTTGAGCGTCGCCGGATAACCGCTGTCCTGCAGCATCGCCGGATCGTGGTTGCATTCGAGCATCAGCGCATCGCAGCCGCCCAGCATCGCTCGCATGTGGGGAGTCGCCATTCCGGCGTCTGTCAGGACGCCGAGGCGCCGCACGCCATCGCCGAAGACGAACTGCGCCGGCTCGCGCGCATCGTGCGGGACCGGGAAGGGCTCGATCGAAAGATCGCCCACCGCGAACGACGAGTGCGGATCGACGATTCTCGCGTCGATCCCGGCCGGCACACCGCCCACCGCCGCGAGTGTCCCGGCAGTCGCATAGACCGGCATCCCGAACCGCCCCGCGAGCCGTGCCACGCCTCCCACGTGATCGTCGTGCTCGTGCGTGACGACCACCGCGCAGATGTCCTCGCCACGCAGCCCGAGGCGACCGAGCCGCGCAACGGTCTCCGCCGTCGAGAAACCGCAGTCGAGCAGCACGCGGGTGGAGCCCGCCTCGACCACGAGTGCGTTGCCGCGGCTGCCGCTGCCCAGGCTCGCAAAACGCATGGGGCGGCGATCAGGAGACGAGGGGTTCGGCCCTGGGCGTCATCGCGTCCGTGGGGGCGACTGGAGGCCGACGGCGCAACCGGGGATCAGCGCAACTGCTCCAGCAGCAGGGTGAGAATGCGATTGGCCGTCGGCGAGCGATCGACCTTGCCGTCCTTGTCGAGGACGTTCACCTCGGTGACGGCATTCGCATCCTTCAGCAAGATGCGGTACTGCTCCTTGCGCGGCGTCTCGTCGCTGCGCCAGAAGGCCAGTTTCCCCAGCATGCCGGTGGACTTGCCCTTGTTGTCCGCGTCGGGGTCGACGTACCTGACGAAATAGAGGCCCTTGGACCGATCGCGGTCCTCGACCGTGAATCCGACCCGGTCGAGCGCCAGCCCCACCCTGCGCCACGCGCGATCGAACTGGTCGTTGACCGAGAGCTGACCGGAACCGTCCGGGGCCTTGGTCAGGCGCGCCCTGACGGCGGACGCCTGCGTGGCCACGTCGGCTTTGGCACGGGCCTCCTGGACCCCGAATCGAACCATGAGCCGGCGCAACATCTCGGCTTCCATCTCCGGGTCGGCCGGACGCGGCTGCCAGATCATGCGGTCGGACGTGGCGCTCTCGACGACCTCCACCATGCTGCGGTGGCTGATGAAGATCTCGGTGGAGTCGCCCTGACCGCCGCGCTCCATGCGCGTCCGGAACTTGTCGCGCTCGGAGGTAGACGACACGCTGCTCAGGAACTTGCCGAGCGCCCCACGGATGCCGCTGTCCGGAATGCGCGCCCGGTTCTCGGCCCAGTCGGTCTCCATCACGCCGGCCTCGGGCACTTCGACGTTGATGACGAAGCCGAGGTCGCGCCAGAAGTCCTTCACCACCGGCCAGAGCTGGTCCGGCGAGCCCTTCACGACGAGCCACCTCTGACTGCCCTCGCGCTCCATCCGCGCTTCGGCGACGGGCGGCAGCACCTCGGGATTGGCGTTGGCGGTCCTGGTGCCCCCTCCCCGTTCGCGCGAGTATGCGGAGTACGTCGCGCTGCCGCTGCCGGCTGCGTCGGGTACCACGAAGCGGTCGTCGGTCGCGGGGCGGACCAGATCGGGCGGAATCTCGAGCGGCGGAAGCTTGCCGGCCGACTTGTAGTCGACCTTGCGGCTTTCGAGGACGTCGGAGACGGTGGAACACCCGCTGGCGAGCAACGCGCCGAGGAGCAGCAAGAGGGACGGCAACCTGTTCATCGATCGGGGACTCTCGTTCCGAAGGTTCGACGGCGGGTCATCGAACGAGTTCCGCCTGCCGCAATGCATCCCGGACGACGGCGTGGTGCGAGGCAGAAAGACGCGTGAGCGGGAGGCGGATCCCGCCGCCGATGAGGCCGAGCTGTTCGACCGCCCACTTCACGGGGATCGGGTTCGCCTCGACGAAGAGGGACTTGTGCAGAGGCATGAGCCGGTCGTTGGCCGCGCGCGCCGCCATGACGTCGCCACGCACGGCCGCCGCGCACATCTCGTGCATGAGACGGGGTGCCACATTGGCGGTCACCGAGACCACGCCCTTGCCTCCGACGAGCATCAGGGCGAGCCCGGTGCCGTCGTCGCCGCTGTACACCGCGAAATCCTTCGGGGCCCGGCGCACGAGATCGGCGCCGCGCTCGAGATTCCCGGTCGCGTCCTTGAGGCCGACCACGTTCGGGATCTGCGCGAGTCTCAGCGTGGTGTCGTTGCCGAGATCGGCCACGGTCCGACCCGGGACGTTGTAGAGGATCATCGGCAGATCGACGGCCTCGGCGATCGCCTTGAAATGGAGGTAGAGGCCTTCCTGCGTCGGCTTGTTGTAGTAGGGCACGACCGAGAGCGTCATCGAGGCCCCCGCCTGCTTGGCGAATGCCGACAGCTCGATCGCCTCGCGCGTGGAGTTGGCGCCGGTCCCCGCGATCACGGGAATTCGCCCGGCGACGTGATCGACCGCCGTCCGGATGAGCAGGCGATGCTCGTCCCAGTCGACGGTGGGAGACTCCCCCGTGGTCCCGACGACGACGATGCCGTCGGTGCCTTCGCGCACGTGAAAATCGAGCAGGGCACGGAAGCGCTCTAGATCGAGGCTGCCGT
>JALHON010000416.1 GCA_022842985.1 Acidobacteriota bacterium
ACGTGTTCGAGCGCGTGCTCTTCCCCGATTATCCGCGGCCGGCGGTGTGGCCCGACGGCTACTACCTGCCCACGAGCACGGGCGACGACGTCATCCAGAAACACGTCTGCGTCGTGGACCGCGCGAAGATGCTCGCCGGGTTGCCGGCCACCGAACAGTGCGTGGTCGTGAACGACGTGAACTTCCTGAGCACCGCCGACCTCGACGGCACCGCGCTTCCGCCCGCTGGCGCGCCGAACCTCGTGCTCGCCACCGGCGGCTCACAGCTCCACGGTGACGTCGACGACGACGCGATCTACGTCTGGAAGATGCACGTGGACTGGCAGCGGCCGGCGAACACGACGCTCACCGGTCCTGCGACGATCGACGTCACGCCCTACCGGTACCTGTGCGGCGGACAGCTCACGAACTGCGTGCCGCAGCCTGGCGTCGAGCGCCGGCTCGACGCGCAGGGCGACAAGATCATGGCGCGCCTGGTCTACCGGCAGATCGGCGCGCGCGCGTCGCTCGTCGCCGTGCATTCGGTGGACACGGCGGCCGGCGGGGGCGGCGTGCGCTGGTACGAATTCCGGCTGAATGCCGCGGGTGACCCGGTGCTGCACCAGCAGGGCACCTACGCGCCCGACGGCGCGTATCGCTGGATGGCGAGCCCGGCCATCGACCGCCTGGGCAACATCGCGATCGGCTACTCGTTCGGCAGCGCGGCGCACTTTCCGGGGCAGCGGCTTGCCGCCCGGCTTGCCGACGACCCGAAGGGCGAGCTCACGTTCCGCGAGACGGTGCTGGTCGAAGGGCAGGCGGCGCAGACGTCCACGCTGCGCTGGGAAGACTACACGCAGACGGCGATGGATCCGGTGGACGACTGCACGATCTGGTACGTGGGCGATTACCTGAAGAGCGGCGCGGCGAGTTACTCGACACGCATCGCCGCCGTGCGCCTGCCAGGATGCGTGGCGGCACCGCGCTAGCCGGCGGCGGTCACGGCGTACGCCTGGCGATGCGGCCGTTCACGCGAATCCAGCGCACGATGCCGGTCTCGTCGCGGATGAACTCGTACGGCATGCCGGCGTATTGCCCCGAGAGCGCGTAGGCGACGTCAGGGCCATAGAAGGCGATCGGCGCTTCGGCCTGACCGCTGCCGACCGCGACCACGAGGCGTCCGCCTTCCGGGCGCACCTGCACGGTGCCGACCGGCGGCCGCTGAAAGGTGCCCATGTAATCGTCGAGGCGCGGCTGCGGCACGAGCGCCGTGCTGTGGAACGTCATCGCCTCGTTCACGCCGCGGTGCCCAATCGCCTGTCCGGGTGCGAGCGCGACGCCCGCGTAGGCCTTCAGGATCGCGGCCTCGACGTCCTGCACGAGGCGCCAGCCGTCCACGTGATTCGTGAGCACGGTGAAGGCGAGCGCCTTCGCGGGCACGAGCTGCAGCAGCAGGCAGTGGCCGTTGAGCGTGCCGCCGTGCGCGAGCGTCGTGACACCGCCCACACCACGCACGTGCCACCCGACACCCATCTCGTCGGTCGTGGCGTGTTTGCGCAGTTGCGGCGTCTGCATCAGGTCGAGCCGCCGGCGGCTGATGTGCGGCGCGCCCTGCGCGTCCTTCCCGTCGCCCATGTGGAAGCGGGCGTAGCGCATCATGTCGGCCATCGACGTCAGCACGCCGCCGGCCGTCGTGCTCGACGTGGTCTGGAACGGCCGGATCACTTCGACACGGGCGTCACGGTCGCGGTGCCCCAGCGTGAGGCGCCTGGTCATCGCGTCGGTGAGACGCGTGACGGTGTGTTCGAGCCCGAGCGGCGCGAAGACCAGGTCGCGCAGCGCGTCATGGATCGACTTGCCCGTCACGGTTTCGATGACGCGGCCCGTGAGCGCGAAGCCGGCATTGTTGTAGCTCCACACGCGCCCGGCCGGGGCAAGAGCCGGCAGCGTCGGCATGATCGTCGACACGAAGTGCGCGAGCGCCTCGGCGCCGCGGTCTTCGGTCGTGAGCTGCCCTTCCCACCCCGGCGTGTGTGTGAGGCAGTGCCAGAGCGTCGCGTTCCGGCTGGTGTCGTCGTCGGCGATGCGGAAGTCGGGCAGGTAGCGCTGGATGGGCGCCTTGAGGTCGAGCGTGCCGAGTTCGACGAGCCGCATGACCGCCGTGGCGGTCACGGTCTTCGAGATCGACGCGATGGTGAAGAGCGTGTCGGGCGTGATCGGCTGCGGGTCATCGACGCTCGTCACGCCGAAGCCGCGCAGCGTGGTGGCGCCGTCGACCGTCACGCCGAGTCCCACGCCGGGCACACGGTACGCGCGCATCTTCTCGCGGACGAGCGCGGCGATCGCCTCGAACCGCCGGTCGGCGGGCGCGGCGGCGGCGCGTTGCGCGGCGGCGGGCGACGACGCCCCAAGCAGGGCCGGCAGCGGCGTGAGGGCGAGGAAGTCGCGACGGAGCATGCCCGACAGTCTACGATGTCGTCGCGCGGGCACGGGTGCCGCGGCGGAGGTGATCATGCGGACGACGACCGAACTCCTGTGGCTGGCGCTCTCGGGCGCGATCGTGGTGCCGGTGGCGGTCGCGATGGCCGCGTCCGGCGGGCAGGCCGCGCCACCGGACGACGCCACGGCGATTCGCGCGGCGCGGGCCGCGTCGAATGCCGCCATCGCCCGTCACGACGTGCCGGGCATCGCCGCGCACTGGCTGCCGGACGTCTCGATCGTGACGTCGACCGGCGCGCACAATGACACGCGCGAGGCGAACGCGGCGCGCATGACGGCGCAGTTCGCCCGCCGGCCCGACACGGTCTACGTGCGCACGCCGACGACGATCGACGTCTTCCGCGCGTGGGACGTGGCGTCGGAACGCGGCGAGTGGACGGGCCGCTGGACCGAACCCGACGGCATCGTGGACGTCGGCGGCACGTACCTGGCGCAGTGGCGGAAAGTCGGCGGCACGTGGCGTATCCAGGCGGAAGTCTTCGTGCCGACGCGCTGCACCGGCTCGAGCTACTGCGCCGCGCATCCGTGAGGGGGACTGTCCCCAATCTGGGCCGGCCCTGACAATCCGCCCGGATGTCTGGCCAGGGCCAGAATGGGGACAGTCCCCCTCACAAGTTCAGGGGCGGAGGGCGGCGAGGAGCGCGGGGTCGAGGCGCCAGGTCACGGCGGGGCCCGCGGCCACCCAGACCGAGCCGAAGGCCACGGCGACCGCGCCGCCGCCGTCGCCGGTGAACACCTGCGCCGCGC
>JALHON010000417.1 GCA_022842985.1 Acidobacteriota bacterium
CGCGACACCGTGCCGCCCGGCGCGGCGTATCCGGCCGACCTGCAGGTGCGCGTGGTGCGCCTCGCGCTCGGCACGGTCGTCGACGTGCTGATCGATGCGGCGGGGCCCGACGTGGACCTCATCGTGACCGGCACGCACTCGAAGTCTGGACTGTCGCGCTGGCTGCTCGGCTCGACGAGCGCAGCCATCCTCGAAGAAACGACATGCGCGACGCTGCTCGTGCCGCAGGGGCAGCTCGAGATCGTACGCCTCGAGCCCGAACGCGCGCTGCTGCGCCCGGGCGCCGTGCTCGTGGCCATCGACCTTGCCGAACGGAACCCACGGCAACTCGCGCTGGCCAGCCAGTGCGCGGCGCACGCCGGGCAGCCGCTCGTGGCGCTCACCGTCGTGCCGCCGGGTGGTGACCTGGCGGCCGCCGAGCAGGCGCTCCGTGCGCGCGTGGCGGAGGTCGTGCCGGCCCCCGTGAGCAAGTGTCTCGTGCGCCAGGGCCGCGTGGTCGAGTCGATCGATCTCGTGGCCATCGAGGAACACGCCGGCCTCGTCGTGATGGGCCTGAACCAGCAGGGCGCCCGCGGCCAGGTGGCGACGGCCGTCCTCAAGACGAAGGACGCCGTCGTGCTCGCCGTTCCGCCGACGGCGCGCTGAGGCGCCCGCAGCGGTCCCACGGGTTTTGCACTTCCCGCGGAATCAGCGATGATGACGCCCGCATGACCCGTCTCACCAGTCATCTCTACTTCTGGGTGCTGCTCGCCATCCTCATCGGCGGCACCATCGGCGCCGTGTCGCCCGACACCGGCGTCGCGCTCAAGCCGCTCGGCGACGGCTTCATCGCGCTCGTGAAGATGCTCATCAGCCCGATCATCTTCTGTACGGTCGTGCTCGGCATCGCCGGCGCCGGCGACATGAAGAAGGTCGGGCGGGTGGGCGGCAAGGCGCTCCTGTATTTCGAGGTCGTCTCGACCTTCGCGCTCGTCATCGGCCTCGTGGTCGCCAACGTGCTCGAGCCGGGCGCCGGCTTCAACGCCGACCCGGCCACGCTCGACGGCGCCGCGGTGGCGAGTTACGCGAAGACGGCCGCCAGCCAGAGCACGACCGACTTCGTGCTCCACATCATCCCGAAGACGTTCTTCGACGCCTTCACCGGCTCCGGCGACCTGCTGCAGGTGCTCTTCGTGGCGGTGCTCTTCGGCTATGCCATGACGCACATGGGCCAGGAGGGCAGCATCGTCCACCAGGTCATCGAGACGAGCTCGCACGTGTTCTTCCGCATGATGAACACGCTCATGAAGGTGGCGCCGCTCGGCGCCGGCGGCGCCATGGCCTTCACGATCGGCCGCTACGGGCTCGACGCGCTGCGCCCGCTCGCCGCGCTCATGGGCAGCTTCTACCTCACGTGCCTGCTCTTCGTGCTCTTCGTGCTCGGCACGATCGCGTGGTTCACGGGCTTCAGCATCGTGCGCTTCATCATCTACATCAAGGACGAGCTGCTGACGGTGCTCGGGACGTCGTCGTCGGAATCGGCGCTCGTGCCGCTCATGCAGAAGCTCGAGCGTCTCGGCTGCTCGAAGTCGGTCGTGGGCCTCGTCGTGCCCTCGGGGTATTCGTTCAACCTCGACGGCACCAACATCTACCTGACGATGGCGTCGCTCTTCGTGGCGCAGGCGCTCAACATCGACCTGACGCTCAAGCAGGAACTCACCATCCTCGGCGTGGCGATGCTCACGTCGAAGGGCGCGTCGGGCGTGACCGGCGCCGGCTTCATCACGCTGGCGGCCACGCTCGCCGTCGTGCCGACGATTCCGGTGGCGGGTCTCGCGCTGATTCTCGGCATCGACCGCTTCATGTCGGAAGCGCGCTCGCTCACCAACTTCGTGGGCAACGGCGTGGCGGCGATCGTCGTGTCGCGGTGGGAGAACGAACTCGACATGGCGACGCTCAAGCGCGAGCTGGGCGGCTAGCGCGCGCCACGGAGGACGCCGTACACAGGTGGTGGCGCCCGAAGGCGCCACCCGTGTCCCGTCGAGTTGTGCCCGCGCCCGGAGGCCCGGGACCAGAGCCCCGCGCTTAGGAGCCGGGGATCATGATGTGCGCGCCCATCGTGCCGGCGCCCATGATCCAGGCGCCGCCGAGCTTGTTGTTGTCGGGCAGGCCGGTCGAGGCGGTCGTGGCGCCGGGCGTGGCGATCGTCATGTGCGCGCGGGCCGTCTCCTGATCCTTGCCGCTCAGGTTCCAGAACACCGAGCCGTATTCGGGCTTGATGCGCGAGCCGTCCTTTTCGGCCGCGGCGATGGCGGCGGTGCGCTTGTCGCGATCGGGCTCCATTTCGAACTTCTTGTTCTGCGCGACGCGCGGCAGATTCGCCTTGCTCGTGCACTGCACCGAGAAGGGCTGCTCGGTGGGCTGCCCCGACTGGTCGTAGCACACGAGGTTGTTGGTGCCGGCCTTGAGCGTGTCGTAGGTGCCGTCGGCCTTCCACTTGATGACCGTGGTGGTGTCGCGCTGGTTGCGGGGCGCGGCGAGCAGGGCCTTGTCGACTTCGGGATTGGCTTGTGCGTAGGCGCTCGTCGCGACGGCGAACGCGCCCAGGGCAATCAGGATGGAACGTGTCATGTGGGTGACCTCCAGGGCTGTCACAGCAACGCCCGCGTGATGCCACGGGCTTCAGGAGCATAGCGCCAATCGGCGCCGGAACTGTCAGCGGCCGAGGGCCTGCCGCAGCCCCGCCCGCGCGGTGGCGTCGTCACGGTCGAGCCAGAGCGCTTCGGCAAACCGGCTGGCGGCGGCGGCCCGATCGCCCGCCTCGAGCGCCAGCACGCCGAGGTTCGTGTAGGCCGTGCTGTCGTGGGCATCGAAGGTGAGCGACCGCTCGAACATGGCGCGTGCCCGGTCCGGCTGGCCGAGCGAGGTGAGGGCGGCCCCGGCCAGGTCGTAGACGGGCGCGTAGGCGGGGTCGCGGGCGATGGCCTGCTCGGCGTGAGCCATGGCAGCGGCGGCGTCGCCGGCGAGGATGGCCCGGACGGCGCGGTAGTAGCTGGTGGACGCCCGGTCCGGGAACGCGCGCGCGAGGTCGTCCACGGCCGCCGCGAGGGCCGTGCCGTCGCCGGTGTCGGCCGCGAGTGATGCCACCTGTTCGAGCGGCGCTGGATCCCCGGGAGCGAGACGCGCCGCCTCGCGCGCCGTCGTGAGCGCATCGCTGCGGCGGCCCGAGGAGATCGGAAGAGC
>JALHON010000418.1 GCA_022842985.1 Acidobacteriota bacterium
GGGCAAAGCGCGGCCCGCGCGGGCCGATGAGCCGGGGGCGCGCGCGGCCACGACCGACTACGCCGTGACGCGCGCCTGGGCGCACCAGGCGCAGCGGATTGCCGCCGTGGCTGCGACGCCGCGCACCGGACGCCATCACCAGATCCGCGTGCATATGCGCGCGATCGGCACGCCGATCCTGGGCGATGCCGTCTACGGCCGCGCGAGCGCCGCGCTGCTCGCCGGCGTGCCGGTGCCGCGCCTGGCGCTTCATGCCGCGTCGATCGACGTGCCACATCCGGCGGGCGGCGGCCGCCGTGTCACGGCCACGGCGCCGTGGCCGGCCGACCTTGGCGCGCTCACCACCTGGCTCGATGCGCAGTGGACGGCGGAGGCGGCGTCGTGACCAACGTGACCGTGCCGCAGCGCGTCATCGACCGCGCGGCGCGCGCGAGCGACGTGCCTTTCTCGCTCTTCGCCGCGCCGCCTACGCTCGCCGATGGCGAGATCGTGCGGCTGCAGTCGCACGTCTATGCCAGTGTCGGGCTCGCCGTGGTGGACCGCGCCGCCGGCTGCTTCCGGCTGCTCGCGCCCGGCGAGGCCACCGCCATCGATCGAACCTGGGCCGATGCCCGCATCGGTGACGCGATGGCGCTGCGGGCCGCGCAGGGCCTCACCGGCCCCGACCGCGCCTACCGTCTGCTGAACGGCGCCGGCGATCGCACGCCCGGCGTGCTCGCCGACATCTACGGCGCGTGGGCGGTCGTCTCGGCGCTGACCGACGCGCTCGTGCCCGTGGCGGCACTGGTCGCGCAGGGGCTGCTCGATCGCCGCATGGCGCGCGGCGTGGTGGTGAAACATCGCGGCCGCGGCCGCGCCGCCGCCGGTCCGGCCAATGTCGCCCTGCTCGGCGAGGCGCCGCCCGAGAAGCTCGTCGTGCACGAGGGCGCGTGGCGCTTCGAGGTGCATCTCACGACCGGCGTGAACGTGGGCCTCTTCACCGACATGCGCGCCGAACGCGCGCGCATCGCGGGCCTCACCGCCGGGCGCCGCGTGCTGAACCTCTTCGCCTACACCGGCGCGTTGTCGGTGGCGGCCGCCTCCGGCGGCGCCGCGCACGTGACGAGCGTGGATCTCTCGGAAGGTGTGCTGGCGTGGGCGCGCGATCACTTCGCGCTCAACGGGCTCGATGCCGGATCACACACGACGGTGGCGGCGGATGTGTCCGCGTATCTGGCGGAGTCCGGGCGCGACGGGCGCCGCTTCGATGTCGTGCTCATCGATCCGCCCAGCTTCTCGGCGGCGCGTCACGCCGCGTTCGCCATCGACCGCGACTATGCGCCCATCATCCGCGCGGCCTGCGACCTGCTGGCGCCGGGCGGCGATCTGTGGCTGGCGAGCAACACCCGCGGCTACTCGCTCGTGGGCGCGGTGCAGGTGGCCGTGCCGGCGGTGCGTCAGCCGCGGCTCGTCGGGCAGGGCGGACTGCCGGGCGACTATCCCACCGAACTCGCGGACGTCGACGCGCGCTACCTGCAGACGTGTCTGCTGCGGCTACTCTGAGCGCCGGCGGATGGCCGCCACCTTCTCCTCGAGCTCGCGCTGCATGCGGTCGGTGTCGCGGCGGAACTCCTCATGCAGGCGCGCCAGCCCGTCCACATCGAAGGCGCTCGCGAGGCTGGCCTTGTGCATGATCTCGGCCTGCGCGCGCCGCGCCGCGTAGAGCTGGCGCACGTCGGCGATCTCGGCCTTCTGGGCGTCGGTGAGCGGCGCCTCCACGCTTCCGGCCTCGGCGTCCTTCTGCTTCAGGCGGGCCATGGCGAGTTCGAGCGCACTCTTCGGAGCGTCGTCGTTCATCCCGTCATTCTAGTGCCGGCCGTGCCGGCGGTATGATCGAAGGATGAGCACGCCGCTCGACGAAGGTCAGGTCTACGCCCGCATCGGCGAGGAAGGGTTCGCGCGCCTCGTGCGCGCCTTCTACGCGCAGGTGCCCGGCGACGACATCCTCGGCCCGATGTATCCGGCCGACGACATGGACGGCGCCGAAGCGCGCCTGAGGGATTTCCTGGTGGGCCGGTTCGGCGGGCCGCCCCGCTACATGGAGCAGCGCGGCCATCCGCGGCTGCGCATGCGGCACATGCCGTTTGCCATCGACGCCGCCGGCCGCAATCGCTGGGTGGCGCTCATGGACCGCGCGCTCGTCGAGGCGGAGATTCCGGCCGATGCCGCCGCCGTGCTGACGCCGTTCTTCCACCACATGGCGTCGTTCATGATCAACCGCGCCTGACCGGGCGCCCGAGGTTCACTCCGCATGACCAGTGTGCACATCGCATCCGCGGGCGGTCCGTTCGCCCAGAACATCCAGGTCCGCCATCACGGCGTGGTGTGCGATGAAGCCGCTGACGTCGGGGGAGAAGACCGCGGCCCGAGTCCCACCGAGCTGCTGCTCGGCGCGCTCGGCGCCTGCGTGGCGATGACGCTCAAGATGTACGCCAGCCGCAAGGGCTGGGACCTGGGTGACCTGCAGATCGATCTGAGCGGCCGCGACGTGGACGGCGTCTTCATCGTGGAGCGCGCCCTGCACTTCGGCGCGCCGCTGACCGACGAGCAGCGCACGCGGCTGACCGAGATTGCCGGGCGTTGCCCGGTGTCGCGGCGGATTACGGGGCATGTCGAGATTCGCTCGGTGCCATAAGCTCTGGTGTTGAATCTACGGAAGAGGTTGCCTCGCGCTGACGTTTGGAGACAGAATTCCCGCGGCCGGCACGACCGTAACGGTCGGATATCGGTTACACTCTCTGCAGGCATATTCCTGGGTTTCGCCACGAGGAGGCGCGCGGACATGTTCGAGACCAATCTGGATCGTCGGAACTTCTTGCGTGGGTCGGCGCTCTTTGCCGCCGCGGTCGGTCTGACGGTCGTGGCTCCGGCCGCGGCGCAGGAACTGGATCAGCAGAAGCCCAAGGAAGAGAAGAACTCGTCGGGCAGCGACGACAAGAAGAGCGGCGGCAGCTCGCAGAAGACCTACACCGACGAAGACGGCCGCGCCTACCGCATCTGCCCGCAGTGCGCCTACAACATGTACAAGCAGGGCCGCATGTGGGTGTGCGACAACTGCGGCTACAGCTACGTCGAATAGGCGGGGCTCGGGACCCGGGTCTCGGGGCCCGGAGAACACGATTCGAACAAGGGCCTGGCGGTCACCCGCCGGGCCCTTCGTGTGTGT
>JALHON010000419.1 GCA_022842985.1 Acidobacteriota bacterium
CGACGTCGCCGCGGGTCCACTGCTTGCGCCCGACGAGATGCAGCGTTCCCACCATGATGCGCACCTGGTTGTGCAGGAAGGAACGCGAGCCGACGTCCACATGGATCTCCTCTCCGTGGCGAGTCACCTCCAGCAGGTCGAGCGTCTTCAGCGCCGAAGGCGACTGACACGATGTCGATCGGAAGCTGTTGAAGTCGTGCCGGCCGACGAGAACCTTCGCTGCATCGGCCATCAGGTCGACGTCGAGCGATCCCGGCACGTGCCAGAGCTGGCCGCGATCGAGGGCGGGCGGGGCCCGTCGGTTGATGATGCGGTAGCGGTAGCGCCGCCACGTCGCCGAGAAACGCGCGTGGAAACCCGGCGGCGCCAGCTCCGCGACCAGTACGGAAACCGGCTGCGGCTTCAGGTGGAAGTTGATGGCGGAACGGATGGTTTCGACCGGCCGCTCGCTCGACAGGTCGAGATGGACGATCTGGCCGCGCGCATGCACGCCGGTGTCGGTGCGGCCGGCGGCCTGCACCGGTGGGCGTTCGCCGGTGAAGGCGAAGACCGCCTCCTCGAGCGCCGCCTGAACGGAGGGGCCGTTGGGCTGGCGCTGCCATCCCACGAAGGGTTCGCCGTCATATTCGATCGTGAGCTTGTACCGCGGCACGGGGTCAGGTCGGCAGCGACAGGACGGCGGGTGAGGGCAGCACCGTTCCGTTGCCCAGCGCGAATCCACGCAGGAAGGCATCCGCGGACTGTGCCGACTTACCCGGCCGCTGCAGCTTCAGGAGCTTCAGGCCGCCGACGCCGCAGGTCACGACCGGAAAGCCGTCGCGCGCGATCGTCACGCTGCCCGGCGGACCGCCGGCCAAAGTGAGTGCGGCCGCGAGGACCTTGATGCGCTCGACGCCGCCATCTTTCGGTGCATCGAACGATGTGCCCGGCCAGGGATTGAAGCCGCGCACCTTGCGCTCGAGTTCCGCGGCGGGCCGGCGCCAGTCGAGCACGCCTTCCTCCTTGCCGAGCTTGTGGGCGTAGGTGACGCCCTCCGCCGGCTGGTCGACGGCGTCGATGCTCCGGCGCAGCAGCCCGTCGAGGGTCGAGACGATGAGCTGCGCGCCGAGATCGGCCAGCCGGTCGTGTACCGTCTGCGCGGTGTCGGCGGCGGAGATGGGCGTGCTTTCGGCCAGGAGCATCGGGCCGGTGTCCAGGCCCTCGTCCATGCGCATGGTGGTGACGCCTGTCTCCGCATCGCCTGCCAGGATCGCGCGGTGGATCGGCGCCGCGCCGCGCCAGCGTGGCAGCAGCGAGCCATGGATGTTGAGGCAGCCCATCACAGGCGCGTCGAGGAAACTCTTCGGCAGGATGTGGCCGTAGGAGACGACGACGGCGGCATCGAGGTCGAGCGTCCTGAAGGCCTGTGCCTCCTCGTCGGTCTTCAGGGTGCGAGGCGTGCGGACCGGCAGGCCGAGCTGGTCGGCGAGTTCGTGGACCGTCGTCTTGCGCTCCTGCTGGCCGCGGCCGGCGGGCTTGGGCGCCCTCGTATAGACGGCGGCGATGTCGTGGCCGGCTTCGACCAGCGCGCGGAGCGCGGGAACGGCGAAGGCGGAGGTGCCGAGGAACGCAATCTTCATCGCCGCACCTTATAGGCAGCGGGGCGGCTGTGAGCTAGGTATGCCGCCGCAATGGAGTCCAGTTCCCCCTCGACCGGCAAGGGCCCGCTCGCCAATCTCGCCGCACGCCGCGCCGCCGGCGAAATCCACGCCGATCCCGTGCAGGAAAAGGTCGTTCTGCGGTTGCAGGCAATCCACGACCAGCTCGGCGCGATGGCGGCCGCGCAGCCCGCGAAGCCCGGTTTCCTCGCCCGTCTCGGCTTCGGCAGCGCGCCGAAACCGCCGGAAGGGCCGCACGGCCTCTACATCTGGGGCTCGGTCGGCCGCGGCAAGTCCATGCTGATGGACCTGTTCTTCGCCGACGCGCCGGTCGCCCGGAAGCGCCGCGTGCACTTCCACGAGTTCATGCTCGAGGTGCAGGCGCGCCTGCATCGCCGCCGCGAGGAGCTGGCGGCGAAGGGAGCGCCGCCGGAATCCGACACCATCGTGCCCATCGCCAAGGAGATCGCCGCCGAGACGCGCCTGCTCTGCTTCGACGAGTTCCAGGTGACCAACATCGCCGATGCGATGATTCTCGGCCGGCTGTTCGAGACGCTGTTCGAGGAGGGGATCACCGTGATCGCCACCTCCAACCGCGCGCCCGACGATCTCTACCGCAACGGCCTGCAGCGCGACCGCTTCCTGCCCTTCATCGAGCTGGTGAAGCAGCGGCTCGAAGTGCTGGAGCTGGGAGGCTCGCAGGACTACCGGATGGGCCGCCTGCGCGAGCTCGATCTCTACCTGACGCCGCTCGGCGCCTGGGCCACGAAGAAGCTCGACGAGGCGTTCCGTGCGCTCAGCAACGGCTCCAACGGCGAGCCGCGCGTGCTGCGGACCCAGGGGCGCGACGTCGACGTGCCGCGCGCGGCGCCCGGCGTCGCCATGGCGCATTTCATGGACTGGTGCGCGAAGCCGATGGGCGCGGCGGATTTCCTCTGCATCGCCGACAATTTCCACACGGTGATCGTGGCCGAGATCCCGAAGATGGGACCGGACAGCCGCGACAAGGCGGTCCGCTTCGTCACGATGATCGACACCTTCTACGAGAAGAAGGTGAAGTTTATCTGCTCGGCGGCGGCGAACCCCAACAGCCTCTATCCCGAAGGCGACGGCTCCTTCGAGTTCCAGCGCACCGTGTCGCGGCTGATGGAAATGCAGAGCCCGGAGTATCTGAACCTGGAGCACATCGCCTAATTGTGATTGTTGACGGGTGCTGCCGCAGCATAGGCTCTGCGACGTTTTTCAGAAGCAGGAGGCAACACATGGACGGCGATCGCATGATTTCCCTGGCCGAGGGCGGCCTGTCGCGGCGCGGGGCGCTGAAGGCGACGGCGACCGGCGCGGCGCTGGGCACCACCTTCGCTCTGTCGGTCCAGCCGGTCCAGGCGCAGACGATGATCACTACTCCCACCGACGGGCTCACCGCGGGCACGGTCAAGGTGAAGACCAAGGACGGCAAGGAGATGGACGCCTACCGCGCCATGCCGGCCTCGGGGCAGGGCTTCGGCACCATCGT
>JALHON010000420.1 GCA_022842985.1 Acidobacteriota bacterium
GCCGGGCCGGCGAGATGGCGGCCGACCTGCGCTTCCTGCTGGCCTGCGCCGATCCGGCCTATGTCTACTTCCTCGAAGTGCGGGGCCGCGCCGTGCAGCTGCGGGCGGCGCCGATCGATGTGTCGCGGATCGTGCGCGATCTGGTCACCGGACAGCGCCGGGCCACCATCATCACGTCGGCCACCCTCACGGTGGAAGGCCGCTTCGACTACATCAAGGAGCGGCTCGGCCTCGAGGACGCCGAGGTGCTCTCGGTGCCGTCGGAGTTCGACTACGGACGCCAGACACTGCTCTACCTGCCGCGCCGCATGCCGCTGCCGCGCGAGGACCGCTACACCGAGGCCGTGGCGTGGGAGGCGGGCCAGCTGCTGCGCTGCTCGCGCGGCCGCGCCTTCGTGCTCTTCACGAGCTACGCGTCGATGCGGGCGGTCGTGCAGCGCCTCGAACCCGAGCTCGAGTATCCGGTGCTCGTGCAGGGCACGGCGCCGCGCTCGACGCTGCTCGCCGAGTTCCGCCGCACGCCGCACGCGGTGCTCTTCGCGACCTCGTCGTTCTGGCAGGGCGTCGACGTGCAGGGCGACCAGCTGAGCGCCGTCATCATCGACAAGCTGCCGTTCGCCTCGCCCGGCGATCCGATCGTGGCGGCGCGCATCGACGCCCTGGCGGCCCAGGGGCAGAGCGCGTTCGAGGCCTATCAGGTGCCGCTCGCCATCCTGGCCCTGCAGCAGGGGCTCGGACGCCTGATCCGCCACCGGAACGACCGCGGCGTGCTGGCGGTGCTCGATCCGCGCATCCGGTCCATGGGCTACGGGCGGCGCTTCCTGGCGTCCCTGCCGCCGGCCCCGGTCACCTACGACATGGAGCAGGTGCGGCGCTTCTTCGGTGACTGAGCCCCGCCCTGCCAGCTGGTGCGCCGTCGCGCTACACTGGACGTCAGGAGTCTCTCGTCCCATGATCCAGCGCACCATCACCCGGTTCCTCGCCGCCGCCGTCGTGCTGGCCCTCGCGGCCCCCGCCGCCGCGCAGACCGGACTCGTCAAGGGCAAGGTCGTCGGTCCCGACGGCAAGCCGGTGGCCGATGCCGCCGTCACCATCGAGGCCGTCGAAGGCTCGAACCGCAAGCTCACGACGAAGAGCGACAAGCGCGGTGAGTTCGTCCAGCTCGGCCTGCAGTCGGGCGGCTACCGCGTCACGGCCACGGCCGGCAAGCTCGGCTCGGGCTTTGCCGACGTGCGGGTGCGCATCGGCAACTCCTCCGAAGTCCTCATCACGCTTTCGCCCGTCCCTCCCGGCACCGACCCGAAGATGGCGGCGCTCAAGGTGGCCTTCGACGAAGGCGTGGCGGCCAGCCGCGCGCAGGACTACGACACCGCCATCGCGAAGTTCCAGGCGGCGCTCGCCGCGCAGCCCACCTGTCACGAGTGCTACTTCAACATCGGCTTCGCCTACCTGCAGAAGAAGGACGAGAAGCAGGCCGAGGAGAACTGGAAGAAGGGCCTCGAACAGAAGCCCGATCACGCCGAGACGCTCAACGGGCTGGCCAACCTCTACAACACGCAGAAGCGCTTCGACGAAGCCGCCGCCATCGGCGCACGGGCGGCCGCGTCGGCGCCTGGCGGCAACGCCGACGCCATCTACAACCAGGGCATCATCCTGTGGAACGCCGGCAAGATCGCCGATGCCAAGGTGAAGTTCGAGGAGGCCGTGAAGGCCGACCCGGCGCACGCCGACTCGCACTTCCAGCTCGGGATGGCGCTGCTCAACGAAGGCAAGATCCCAGACGCCGTGGCCAGCTTCGAGGCCTACATGAAGATGGCCCCCACCGGGCAGTTCGCCGCCCAGGCGAAGGCGATGCTGTCGCAGCTGAAGCCGCCCGTCCGGTGAGCGACCTCGCCGCTACGATCGCGGCCCGGCTGGCCGACGTCCGTGGCCGGATCGCGGCTGCCGCCGCCCGGGCCGGGCGCGACGTCGCCACGGTCCGGCTGGTGGCGGTCTCGAAGACCTACCCGGCCGACCACGTCCGGGCCGCCATTGCCGCCGGCCAGCAGGATTTCGGCGAGAACAAAGTGCAGGAAGGCCTGCAGAAGATCATCGAGACGGCCGACACTACGATCCGGTGGCACGTCATCGGCCACCTGCAGTCGAACAAGGCGCGGAAGGCGGCCGAAGCCTTCCACTGGATTCACGCGGTCGACAGCGTGAATCTGCTCACGAAGATCGACGAAGGGGCGGCCGCGGCAGGGCGGCGGCCCAGGGCGCTGGTGCAGGTGGACCTGGCTGGCGAGGCGACGAAGTTCGGCGCCTCTCCGGACGAGGTGCCCGGCATCTTCGCGGCGGCGGACGGGCTGCGGGCGGTGGACCTGGTGGGGCTGATGCTGCTGCCGCCGGCCGTCGACGACCCGAACGACGCGCGGCCGTGGTTCCGGCGGCTGGTGGCGTTGCGCGACCAGCTGGCGGCGTCCGGCGTGCCGGCCGGGCGGCTGGCCGAACTGTCGATGGGCATGAGCCACGACTTCGAAGTGGCCATCGAGGAAGGCGCGACGATCGTCAGGGTCGGCAGCGCGATATTCGGCGAACGGCGCTGACCGCGGGCGCGCCGGCGCCGCGAGGAACCGAGAATCATGAACGTCACCCCTCTGGACCTCCGTCAGCAGAAGTTCAAGACCGCGATGCGCGGCTACGACCGCGGCGAGGTCGATGCCCTGCTCACCGAGGTGGCCGACGATTACGAGGGCGCCATCCGCGAGGCCGACCGCCTGCGCCAGGAAGTGGCGCGGCTCGAGGACCTGCTCGCCGAGCACCGCTCCGAAGAGAAGAGCCTCAAGAACACGCTCGTGAGCGCGCAGCGTCTGGCCGACGAGATGCGCGAGAGCGCCGAACGCGACGCCCAGCGGGTGATCCGCGATGCCGAGGCCCGCGCCGACCTGCTCGTGCAGAAGGCGCAGACGCGCCACGAAGACCTGCAGCGCGAGATCGACGGGCTCCGCGCCCGCCGCCGCGAGACCGAGACCTCGGTCGAAGCCATCATCAACGCGCTCAAGAACACGCTCGACTTCGTGCGCGAGCAGGACCAGAAGGATCGCGACGACAAGATCCGCCTGATGCGTCCGCGTCCCGCCGACGCCGCCACGCCGGCTGCCGCGGCCGCGCC
>JALHON010000421.1 GCA_022842985.1 Acidobacteriota bacterium
GCTGACCGGGCGCGGCGGCGGGGCCACCGGCTGGCTGCGGCCGCAGAGCGCCTTGATCTTCGGGATGAGCTCGTCCGTGATCCGCTGCTGGGCCAGCGCCACGCTGCCGACGTTCGCCGGCTTGGTCACGTAGTCGGTGGCGCCGAGCGAGAGCGCCGTCAGCGTCGCCGTGCCGCCACGCTCGGTCAGCGTGCTGAACATGATGACCGGCAGGTCGCGCCAGGTTTCGCGCAGCGCCTTCAGCGTCTGCAGGCCGTCCATCTCCGGCATCTCGACGTCGAGCGTCAGGATGTCGGGATTGACCTGGGTGATCTTCTGCAGGGCGATGCGGCCGTTGGCGGCCGTGCCGACGACCTCGATCTCGGGGTCGGCCGCCAGCACGTCGCTGACCATCCGCCGCACCACGACGGCGTCATCGACGATGAGGACACGAATGCGTTTCATGAACGACTCCGGCCACGAGGGCCGCCGCCTAGAACCCGAGGACGCGGAGCTTCTGCGCGATCACGTCCTTCGTGAACGGCTTCATCACGTATTCGTTCGCGCCGGCCTCGATGGCGCGCTGCATGTGCGCGGCCTCGGTTTCCGTCGTGACCATCATGATGCGCACGCTGCCGAGGGCCTGCTCCTTGCGCACGGCCTCCACCATCTGGATGCCCGTCATCTCCGGCATGTTCCAGTCCACGAGGCAGAGCTCCGTGTCGGGATGCCCGACCAGGAACTCGTAACCCTCGCGCCCGTTGGCCGCCTGCGACACGTCCGCGAAGCCGGCCTCCTTGAGCGACTGCGACAGGATCGTGCGCATCGCCCGCGAATCGTCCACCACCAGTGCCTTCTTCATCGTCGTTGCCTCACTCTTTTCCGTCACGCCGTCCAGTAATCGAACTTCCCAAGGGGCGCCGCGCGTCAGCTGACCGCAGCCAGCGCGCCGCCGTCGCGTGGACCAACCGAGACGGCCTGCTCGACGTCGAGGATGAGCAGCAGCCGGTTCGGCAGCTTGTAGACACCGCGCACGAGCTGCGCGAGACCGGCGCGCACGGTCTCCGGCGCGCTTTCGAACTGTTCGGCCGGCGCCTCGACGACGTCGTCGATCTCGTCGACGAGCAGGCTGACGACGCCGTCGGGCGTGCGGACGACGACGTTCATCGGCATGTCGCCGCCGGTGCGGGGCGAGAGGCCCAGCCGCGTGCGCAGGTCGAGCGCGGTCACGATCTGGCCGCGCAGGTTGATGAGGCCGCGCACCATCGGCGGCGCCAGCGGCACCGGCGTCATGTCCTGGTGCCGGATGACCTCCTGCACGTTCAGCACCTCGATGCCGAAGTAGAGCCCGTCGAGCAGGAACGTCGCGTACTGGATGGTGCCGGCCGGAGCCTGGGCGGTGGTCATGATGTCTCCTTCACTCACGCCGCCACGGACCGTGGCGACCAGGCCGGCTCTTCGGCGGCCACGACCGCCTGCACGTCGATGAGGTCGGTGACGCGCTGCTGGATGACGGCCGAGCCGAGCACGCCGGCGCGCGACGCCCGCCGCTGCACGACGATGCGTTCGTTCACGATGTCGAGGATCTCGGCCACGACGAGGCCCACGCTGCGCTGGCCGTCGGAGTGCACGACCACCTGGTAGGTGTCGCCGCGCGGCGTCTCGACGCCCTTGAAGATGCGGCCGAGATCGAGGAGCGGCATGATCTCGCCGCGATACTGCACGACGCGGGCGTCGCCGGAGATCTCGATCGCGGCCTCGGCGAACTCCTCGAGGCGGGCGACGAGCGACAGCGGAATCGCCATGCGGTCGGATGCGCCGACGCGGCAGACGAGCATCGTCTGCAGGTCGCCCTTCGCGGCCTCGTCGGCGGCGGCCGCGGCATCGGCGTCGGCCAGATGGCGGTCGCGCAGCGACGAGATGACCGAGGCGCGCTGGGCGATGCCCATCACGTCGAGGATGAGCGCCACGCGCCCGTCGCCCATGATGGTGGCCCCGGCGAACACGTCCACGCCCTTGAGCTGCTTGCCGAGCGGCTTGACGACGATTTCCTCGGTGTCGTGAATGGCATCGACGACCAGGCCGAACTGCCGGTCGTCGGCCTTCAGCACGACGATGTTCACGACGCCGCTGCCGGTCGGGCCGCGGCGCGCGCCGAAGGCATCGTCGAGGTGCACGAGCGGCAGCAGGTTGCCGCGCAGGCGGTAGAACTGCGCCCCCTGGATGCGCTCGACGCCGGCGCGCGCCTGGTCACCTTCGAGGCGCACCAGCTCGAGCAGGCTCACCTGCGGGATGGCGAAGCGCTCGCCGTCGGCGCCGGCCACCATGAGGGCCGGGATGATGGCGAGGGTGAGCGGAATCTTGACCTTGAGGGTGGTGCCCTCGCCGACCCGGCTCTGGATGTCGACCTGGCCGCCGATCTTCTCGATGTTCGTCTTGACGACGTCCATGCCGACGCCGCGGCCGGAGATGTTCGACACCTGCTCGGCCGTCGAGAAACCGGGCATGAAGACCAGCCGCACGATCTCGTGATCGCTCATGCGGGCCGCGGCTTCGGCCGCGACGAGGCCGCGCTGCACGGCCTTGGCGCGCACGCGGGCCGGGTCGATGCCGCCGCCATCGTCCGAGATCTCGATGTTGATCTGCCCGCCTTCGTGGAAGGCGCGCAGGCGCAGCACCCCTTCGGCGGCCTTGCCGCGCTGCGCCCGGAGCTCGGGCGCCTCGATGCCGTGGTCGACGGCGTTGCGCACGACGTGGGTGAGCGGATCCTTGATGGCCTCGACGATCGTCTTGTCGAGTTCGGTGTCCTTGCCCTCCATCTCGATGCGCACCTGCTTGCCGCACTGCACCGAGAGGTCGCGCACGATGCGCGGGAACTTGCTCCAGATGTTGCCGATCGGCTGCATCCGCGTCTTCATGACGCCTTCCTGGAGCTCGGACGTCACGAGGTTCAGGCGCTGCGTCGCGCCGGTGAACGAGTTGTCGCTCTGCGTCGCCGTGAACTGCAGGATCTGGTTGCGCGCCAGCACCAGCTCGCCGACGAGGTTCATCAGCTTGTCGAGCAGCACGACATCGACGCGCAGCGAGGAGTCGGCGGCGGCGCCGCGGCGTTCGTCGCCCGAGCGCCGATCGTCGCCGCCACGGCGGTCGTCAGCGGCCTCG
>JALHON010000422.1 GCA_022842985.1 Acidobacteriota bacterium
CTCGCCTGGCGCGCCACCACGCCGGCCGGGGCGCGCGTGGAGGTGGCGACGCGTTCGGGCAACACGGCGACGCCCGACGAGGGCTGGAGCGCGTGGAGCGCGGCCGCCACGAACGCCGAGGGCACGGCCATCACCAGCCCCACCGCGCGGTATCTGCAGTGGCGCGTCACCCTCATCGGCAAGGACGCGAGTCCGGTCGTGACGTCGGTGTCGGCTGCCTACCTGCAGCGCAATCAGCGGCCGGTCGTGAGCGGCCTGGTCGTGCATCCGCCTGGCGTGGTCTTCCAGAAGCCGTTCTCCACCGGCGAAACGGAGATTGCGGGCTATCGGGCCGAGGCCGTCGAACGGCGCCTCTCGAACCAGGGCCAGCCGCCGCCCTCGACCGGGGCCCCGTCCCTGGGCCGGCGCACGTATCAGCAGGGCCTGCAGACGATCGTGTGGAAGGGCGACGACGCCAACGGCGACGACCTCACCTTCGATGTCTCGTTCCGCCGCGAAGGCGACACGGCCTGGACATCCCTGGCGACGGGCCTCACCGACGCCATCTACGTCTGGGACACGGCCTCGGTGCCGAGCGGCCACTACGTGCTGCGTATCGCCGCGTCGGATGCGCTGTCGCAGCCGGCGGATGCGGCGCTCGTCGGCGAACTGGAATCGTCCGTCGTCGACGTGGACGCGGTGGCGCCGGTCGTCTCCGTCCGGCCGGCGACCACCACGGGGGACCGGCTCTCTGTCACCGTGGAGGTTCGCGATCAGCACTCGCCGATCGCGCGCGTGGAGTACTCGCTCGATGGCGCGGCGTGGCTGCCCGCCTACCCTGCCGATGGCCTCGTCGACAGCCGCACCGAAACCCTGACCCTCAGCTTTCCGGCGAGCGCGAAGGGCAGGATGCTGGTCGTGCGGGCCACCGACACGCTCCACAACGTGGGCGTAGGCGACGCGGCGTTGCGGTGAGCTGAGCCGGGCTCAGCCCGAGAACGAGACGCTGGCGGCGGGAGCCGCCACGGTCTCCGGCACGGCGAGCGCCACCGGCTTCGGGCGCGGCGGCATCTGCGGACCGAGCCCGGATACCGGCGACGGCGAGAGCGGCCGCATCAGGCGTTCCACGTCCGCGGCGCTGCCGACGACCGTCGTGTGCGCGAGCAACCACACGAGGCTCACCGCCACCGGCGCGCCGCCGGCGCGGGCCGGTTCGAACTGCGCGCGCGAGGCGGCCTCGATCATCGCCAGCACCACTTCGGGCTTCACCTTGAGCGCCCGCGCCTGTTCGGCGGCGAGCACGTCGATGTTCTGGATGCGGCCTTCGCGGGTGACCACGGCCGAGAGCGCGAGCACGGCATCTTCCCCGGCGAGCGGCCAGTCGGACGACTCGTGCCGGCGGGGCACCATCGTGAATTCGTCGATGCGGGCCGGATTCACGTTCGATCCGGGGCTCGCCAGGTAGTCGATGACACCGGCGAGCGAGTCGGGCCGCTGCACGGCGGTCGCCTGCATGACCCCGGCCGACGCCAGCAGGCACACGATGACGGCCGTCGTGGCACCGATGGCCGGCCACACGAGATGCATGTCGTCGAAGACGTGCGCCAGCCACGTGTGCCACGAGAGCTGCCGTTCCACCTGCACCTGTTCCAGCAGGTTGCCGGCCCAGCCGTCGGGCGGCGCGAGCGAGCGGCTGAGGGGCGCCTCGTGGAACGCGGCGCTCAGGCTGCGCAGGGCTTCGGCCTCGTAGGCACAGCCGGCGCATTCATCGAGATGGGCGCGGACGGCGAGATGCGTCTCGAGCGGCAGTTCGCCGTCGTGGAACGCCTCGAGGTGCTGACGCACGCCCTCGCAGGGCACGAGCATCATGTGCGGTCCTCGACGAGGTCGGCGCGCAGCGCCTGCCGGGCGCGCGTCAGGCGCGACTTCACGGTGCCGACGGCGATATCCAGCGAAAAGGCGATTTCCTCGTAGCTGAGGCCGTCGAACTCGCGCAGTACCACCGCGGTGCGCTGGTCGAACGGCAGACGGTCCATGGCCCGCCAGAGGCGCGCCGCCGCCTCCTTGCGCGCGAGCAGCCGGTCGGGCGCGGTCACATCCCCGCGCTGCGGCAGTTCGCCATGTGTCTCGACGTGCTGGTCGAGTGACACCTGGTCGCTCTGCCGGCGCCGGCGCCACCAGCGCTGACGGTTCCGGGCCTGATTGATGACGATGCGGTAGATCCAGGTGCGCAGCGACGACTGGCCGCGGAAGGTGCCCATCATGCGGAAGACCCGCAGGAATACCTCCTGGGAGAGGTCGAGCGCTTCTTCACGGGTGCCGAGCAGGTGGAAGGCGAGCTGGTAAACCATCCGCTCGTGCGTGGTCACGAGCTCGGCACACGCCAACTCATCGCCGGCGGCACAGCGCCGCAGCAGGTCGGCTTCGTCCGCGCCGACATCCGACCATCCGAGGGCTCGTGCGTCCTTCACAGCTGGGGTAGCGAAGAATCGTCCCATGTCAGTGTAGCACCCGCGAAAGAGGTGGCGCGTAGAACGTTAGAACCCGCCGCCGCCGAAAGGTTCCCTTTGTTACCATCGGCGGGTGTCGAGGTTCCTGGGCTGGCCGCTGGCGCTGGCTGTCACCCTGATCGTGGCCGTGGCCGCCGTGCTGGCGGTGGTGTCGCTCAGGACCGAGCGTGAATACACCCGGCTGGTCGCCGCCGGTGACACGGCGCTCGCCGCTACCGACCTCGGCGCCGCGATCGAGGCCTATACCGGCGCCATCACGCTCAACCCGGATTCCATGGCTGCGCATCTGAAGCGGGGCCTCGCCTACCGGCAGCGCCGCGAGCTGGAAGCGTCGCTGCGCGACCTGCGGCGCGCCTCGGAGCTCGACCCGTCGGTGCCGCGTGTCTTCGAGTGGCAGGGGGACGTGAACCTCGACCTCGGACGCTACGCACGAGCCGCCGAACGCTTCGAGCAGAGTGTACGGCTCGACGACCGTCAGGCCGACGTGCACTACAAGCTCGCCGTCGCCTACTACCGCGAAGGCCGCGCCGGTGCGGCGGTGGAGCCACTGCGTCGAGCCGTCGCGCTCAATCCGGATCGCGCCGAGGCCCACTACCTGCTCGGCCTGTGCCTGCGCTACCTCGGCC
>JALHON010000423.1 GCA_022842985.1 Acidobacteriota bacterium
CCAGCGCGGGTCGGCGGCCACGTACTGCACGCCGAGGCCGAGCGCGACGGCCGCGCCCGACACCGCCAGCGGCCAGGTGGCGGCGTCGGCGGAGGGTGTCTCGACGGGACGCTCGTGTTCGAGCCACGCCTTCATGCCGGTTTCGGCGACCGCGTCGGCAATCGCCGCCGCGCTCACGACGGCGGCGTCGTAGGAGACCCGCATCTTCTGCCCGAGCACGTCGACCTGCAGCGCTTCCACGCCGGCAAGCGGCGTGAGCCGGCGCTCGAGGATGAGCGCTTCCTCGGCGCAGTCCATCCCGGCGACGCGGAACACCGACTCGGCGTGCACCGCACACCGTGTGCAGACGACGGGCGACACGGCGGTGCTCACGCGAGGCGTCTCCGCGGCCTGACCGCCGCTTCTTCGACGTGGCGCAGCCCCTGACGGAAGAGCGTGACGATATGCCGATCGTCGAGCGTATAGAACACCATGCGGCCGGCCCGCCGGCTGCGGACGAGCCGCAGCGCGCGCAGCAGCCGCAACTGGTGCGAGGTGGCCGACTGGCTGAGATCGATGAGCTGGGCGAGATCGCAGACGCACAGCTCGCCGTGCGACAGCGCATCGAGCACGCGCACACGCGTCGGATCGCCGAGCGCGCGGAAGATCTCGGCCAGCGCGTCGACCGACGACGGGGTGATGAGCGCCCCGCGCAACCCGGCCACGCGGGACGGATCGATGTGGAAGACGTCGCACGCCTCGGCCGGCCCCGCCGCGGCCGCCGTGCGCGCCGAGGCCTTCGTCCGCGCCCTGACATCTGAGCGACTGCTCATACGTTCAGGGTAGCAGGGAACAGGGACTAGGGACTAGGGACTAGGGAACAGTCCGGGCGTGGCTGTTCCCTGTTCCCGGGTCCCTGTTCCCTGCCTTCAGGGCGTGAGCAGCTGGCGGTGCGTGGCGGCGCCGTTCACAGCGGCGCGCGAGAAGGCGAGCGGGCGGTAGGCGCCCTGGCGCCACATCTCGTTCTGGTCGAAGTAGTGCGGGCTCATCGGATGGCCGGCCTGACCGGCCGGCAGCACGACCTTCGAGTTGTCCCAACTACCCACATCGAACACCTGGCGCCACGACGGGAACTCCCACGCGCCGAAGCCCTCGAGCCGGCGGTGGCTGATGCGCATCACGGTCGTGCCATCCCCCGTCACCGGCACCGGGCCGCGATTGAAGAACCAGCCGAGCACCCGGCCGCCCTGCGACAGGGTGTGCCTGAAGAGCGCGCCGTGCACCTGGTCCCAGCCGCGGGCGCCGCTCGACCACTGCGCCACGTCGCCGGCGGCATCGGTCGCGGCCAGCAGGAAGATGTCGTCGCGCGACTCGCGGCGATCCACGGTGCCGATGTCGTCCCACCAGCGCGCGCCCGGGTCATCGAGAATCGAATACAGCCCGGCAATGCGCTCGGCCCCGGCCCACTGGTAGTAGCGGCGGAAGAGGTCGGCGGGCAGTTCGTCGCCGAAGGTGCGCCGCCACAGGCGGTCCTCGAAGGCCTCGAACACGGCCGGCACTTCGCCGCTGTCCACGACGAAATTCCAGCCGCGCAGCCGCTCGAGCAGCGCCATGCCCCGGGGATCGCCACTCGTCTGCTGCGCGCGGCCGAGCGCGCTCTCGAGCCCCTGCAGCACGGCCCGCGCCGCGCCGCTCTCGCGGTCGAGCTGCAGCGCCGTGGTCGCGGCCACGTCGAGTTTGTCGTTGGCCGCGAGCACCTCGGTCACGCGCATCGCGCGGTGAGCGCCCATCCAGTCGCGCGTGATGTACGGCGTGTCGCCGCGCAGCACGGGATTGTTGGTGCTGGCGAGGAACCCGCGCGCCGGGTTCAGCAGGCGCGGCAGCACGCCGGCCCCGCCAATCGGGGCGCCGCGTCCGGCCGCCGCCACCGGCCGCGCGCCGTCGCTGCCGGCCCGCGCCGGCAATTGCCCGGTCATGAGATAGCCGATGTTGCCGTCGATGTCGGCGTAGACCGTGTTGAGCGAGATGGCGGAGAGCTGATCGAACGCCGCCTGGAAGTCGCTCCAGTTGCCGGCCCGGTTCACGGCCTCGAACGCATCGCCGTAGCCGCCATCGAAGCCTTCCCACTGCAGTACGAGCGCGCGTTGCTGTCCCGTCCGCGGCACATCGGGCGTGAGCCACGACGGCGCCGATTCCCACTCCAGCGATTCATCGGCGAACACGACGCCCTGCGGTGTCTTCCACACCTCGAATGGCACCGGCGCGGAGCGCCCTTTCACGGGAATCGCGGCGGCCTCGACGGTCACGGCCGTCCAGCCCTGCGGCCCCTGCACGCGCTGTGCCGCCAGGTCGAAGGTCTGCACGACGAAGTCCTGCACGTCGGCACCGGTGTTGGTGATGCCCCAGGCGATGCGCGCGTTGTGGCCGATGGCCACGAACGGCGTGCCGGGCACCGTCACGCCCTGCACGTCGAGGCCGGCCGCCACGAGATGCAGCTCGTACCAGACGGACGGCATTTCCAGAATGAGGTGCGGGTCGTTTGCGAGGATCGGACGCCCGGTGGCGGTGCGCGAGCCGGCCACGACCCAGGCGTTGCTGTTGCCGCGCGGGGCGGAGGGATCGAGCCACGCGAGCGCCGGCGGATACACCGGACCGGCGCGTGCCATGAGCGACGGCGACGGCGACGGCGCCGTCACCGCGGCGGCAGGCGCAGGCGTGGCGGTGACCGGCGGCACCACGGGCGGCGCCGGCGGCGCCTGCATCTCGGCGAGTTCCCCGAGCACCGTGGGCGCCGAGGCCGGATACCGGCCGGTGAGCGCGTCGGCCGCCGTCTGCCCGAGCGCGCGGGTGAGCGCGTGGCGCACCAGCTCCGCGCCGTGATTCTCGGCCAGTCGGAACGCCAGCAGACGGCCGATGGCGAGCGAATCCTCCGGCGTCCAGGGCGCCGGCTCGATGCCGAGCAGCTGGAACTCGGGGGGACGCTGCCGGCCGCGCACGGTAGCCGCAGCGGCGTTCACTCCCTCGGCGTAGCGCGTGAGTGCGGCACGGGCGGAGGGGCCGAGCCGCGCCAGTTCCGCGGCGGCGGCGGCACGGATGCCGAGCGTGAGCATGCGCCGGTCGATCGCGAGCGTCGCCT
>JALHON010000424.1 GCA_022842985.1 Acidobacteriota bacterium
ACCGAGGCCGAGCGCCATCGGCACCATGACGACGACCATCGCCGAGGCCGTCATGAGCACCGCGCGCAGACGTCCGGCGCTGCCCTGCACGGCCGCCTCCACGCTCGACAGGCCGCCGAGACGCGCCGCCTCCGCGAAGGCCACGAGCAGAATCGCGTTGGCCACGCCGATGCCCACGGCCATCGTGGCGCCAACGACACTCTGCACGTTCAGCGACGTGCCGGTCACCCAGAGCATCAGCGCCACGCCGGCCAGCGCCGCCGGCACCGCGGCGGCGACCGCGAGCGACAGGCGCAGCGACTGGAAGTAGGCCGTGAGCAGCAGCACGATCGCGAGCACCGAGAGCCCGAGGCCGCTCTGCAGCCCGGTCAACGTCTGCTCGAGCACCGGCACCTGGCCGCGCACCGCCACGGTGACGCCGCGCGGCGCCTCGCCGGCGCGGGCAATCGCCGCGCGGATCGACGGCAGCACCTGGCCGAGCGTCGTGCCTTCGAGGTTCGCCGTCATACTCACGACGCGCTGGCCGTTGTAGCGTTCAATCATGCCCGGCATGGTGCCGTTGGCCACCGTCGCCACGTCCGACAGTGTCGCCGCGCCGCCGGAGGCCACCGGCACACGTTCGAGATCGGCCGCCGACTGGATCCGGTTCTGCGGGATCTCGACCTGGATCTGGAAGCCGTTGCCCCCCACCGGATCGCGCCAGTAGTTCGGTTCGACGAAACGGCTCGACGCCGTGGCCGTCAGCAGCGACTTCGACACGCTGCTCATCGTGAGCCCGTACTGCCCGGCGCGTTCGCGGTCGATGGTCACGGCCAGCGTGGGATAGTCGAGCGGCTGCGCGATCTGGAGGTCGCGCAGCTCCGGCAGCTTCGCGAGCTCCGCGCGCACCTTGTCCGCGTGCTCGCGGTTCTGCTGCAGGTTGAGGCCCTGCACGGCCACTTCCACGGGCGACGGCGAACCGAAGCTCATCACCTGCGACACGATGTCGCCGGCTTCGAAGGCAATCGACACTTCGGGCACGGCCCTGGCCAGCCGCGCGCGCAGGCGTTCGCGCAGGGCGGACGCGTCCGTGGCCGCGGCGGGGGTGAGCGAGACGAGCAGCACCGCTTCGTGCGGGCCCGACGTCCAGAGATAGATCGTGTTGATGGGATAACTCGCCGGCTGCACGCCCACGAACGCGGTGCTGATGACGACGTTCTCCGCGCCTACCTCCGCCTTCACCTCGTCGAGCACCTTGAGCGTGAGTGGCTCGGTGCGCTCGATGCGTGTGCCGGTGGCGGCGCGAATCCGCATCTGCAGCTGGTCGGCGCCCGTCACCGGGAAGAGCTCCACGCCGAGGCGCGGCAGCAGGAGCGCCAGCACGACGCCGCAGATCACCACGTAGGCGCCCACCACGACGACGCGGCGCTCGATACAGCCGGCGAGCAGGCCAAGGAACCGCGCAAACGGCCGCCGTTCGGCGGCGCGCGCCTCTTCCGGCGTCAACACAGCGATCCGGGTCGCTCCCATCGGATGCCCGCGCACGAACCACGCCGCCAGCACCGGCACGAGCGTGCTCGAGAGCACGTAGGAGGCGGCCATCGCGAGCGCCACGGCCAGGGCGAGCGGCACGAAGAGCTGCCGCGGCACACCCACGAGGAAGAGCGCCGGCAGGAACACGGCGAGCACCGTGAGCATCGCGAGCAGGCGCGGCACCGCGGTCACGCGGCTCGCCTCGATCACGGCGTCGATGCGCGAACGGCCACGTTCGCGGTGGGCGTGGATGCTTTCGATCGCCACGGTGGCTTCGTCCACGAGCACGCCGACGGCGAGCGCGAGGCCGCCGAGCGTCATCAGGTTCAGCGTCTGCCCCGCGGCCCAGAGGCCCACGACCGCCGCCATCACGGCCGCCGGAATCGTCGCCACGACGATGGCGGCGCTGCGCCAGTCGCGCAGGAAGAGGAGCACCATCACGCCGGTGAGGAGCGCGCCGAGCAGCCCTTCCGTCGCCAGGTTCCGGAGCGCGCTCGTGACATAGCGCGACTGATCGAACTCGAGACGGATGTCCACGTCTTCCGGCGCCAGCGCCTTCATCGCCGGCAGGTTGTCGCGCACGGCCTGGATGACGGCGAGCGTGCTCGCATCCGACCGTTTGGTGACCGGGATGTAGACCGTGCGCTTCCCGTTCACGTGCGCGTAGCTCGTGACGATGTCGGTGCCGCTCTCGACGATCCCGAGATCGCGCAGGTACACGGTGGCGCCGCTTTCGGCATGCACCGGCGCGTCCATGAGCTCCGAGAGATTCCCGCCGAGTGTGGCGTTGCTCGTGGCGATGCGGCTGAGATCGCCGGTGCGGACGTTGCCGGCCGGCGACACCACCGTCGCGCGGTTCACGGCTGCAATCGCCTCTTCCGGCGTGACGCGATACGACTGCAGGCGATCCGGGTCGAGGCGCACGACAATCGTGCGCTGGTTGCCGCCGAAGGGCGGCGGCGCCGAGACGCCTGGCAGCGTCGCAAAGAGCGGACGCACGCGATTGATCGCGATGTCCTGCATCTCGGCGGGCAGGCGCGTGTTGCTGCTGAACACGAGCTGTCCGATCGGCACGCTGCCGGCATCGAACCGTGTGACGAAGGGCGGCACGGCGCCCGGCGGCATGAAGGCGCGGGCGCGGTTCACGTACCCCACCACCTGCGACATCGCCTGGTTCATGTCGGTGCCGGGGTGGAACACGAGCTTCAGGAGCGCCACGCCCTGGATGCTCTTCGACTCGATGTGCTCGATGCCCGAGATGTAGAGGAAGTGGTACTCGTAGTAGTAGGTGAGGAACCCGTCCATCTGCTGCGGGTCCATGCCGCCGTACGGCTGGGCCACGTAGACGGCAGGGTCGCCCACCACCGGGAAGATATCCACGGGCATGCGGCGCACGGCCACCGTGGCCCCCACGGCCAGAGCGATGAGCGCGACGAGCACGGTGATGGGGCGCGCGAGCGCGGCGAGGGTCAGACGCATGTCACGGCACCACCGGCGGGCCCGTCGGGGCCGCGGCCTCGGCAACGAAGGGCGCCAGGTCGCCCGCGGCGGCGGCCATCGCCAGACGCGCGCGCCACAAGGC
>JALHON010000425.1 GCA_022842985.1 Acidobacteriota bacterium
GGCGGGCGGCGCGGCGGAACTGGCGACGCCCGCCGCCGTCGCGGTCGAAATGGTTCACACGTACTCGCTGATCCACGACGACCTGCCGGCGATGGACGACGACGACCTGCGCCGCGGCCGGCCCACGCTGCACACGGTGGTCGGCGAAGGCCAGGCGATTCTGGCCGGCGACGGCCTGCAGGCCGAAGCCTTCCATCTCATCGTGCGCGAGCCGCACACCGACGACCCGGCCCTCATCGCCCGCAAGCTGCGCGTGCTCGACGTCGTGACGCGGGCCGCCGGGCCCGCCGGCATGGTCGGCGGCCAGGCCATAGACCTGCAGGCCGCCGGCAAGGGCGCCGGCGCGGCCACGACGCTCGATGGCGCGTCACTGGCCGACATGCACGCCCGCAAGACCGGCGCGCTCATCCGCGCCGCGGCCGCGGCCGGCGCGATCATGGCCGCCGCGAGCGACGCGCAGCTCGCCCATCTCGATCGCTGGGCCTCGGAAGTGGGCCTCGCCTTCCAGATCGTGGACGACGTGCTCGACGTCGAAGGCGCCTCCGACGCGCTCGGCAAGACGTCCGGCAAGGACGCCGCCGACGGCAAACCCACCTTCCCCGCGCTCTATGGCCTCGAGGCGTCGAAGCGGATGGCGGCCGACGCCACGGCACGCGCCGATGCCGCGCTCGCCGAGGGCGGCCTGCGCCCCTCGCACCTCGACGCCATCGCCCAGTGGATCATCCACCGCCGCTCGTAGCCGCCGGGCCGCCGATGAAGCTCCGTCTCGATCAGCTCCTCGTGCGCCGCGGCCTCGTCGAGTCGCGCGAACGCGCGCAGGCGCTCATCATGGCCGGCCAGGTCGACCTCGACGGCCGGGCGGCGGCCAAGGCCGGCACGATGGTGTCGGAACATGCCGACGTCAAGGTGATCGGTCCGGACCACCCGTGGGTGAGCCGCGGCGGCGTGAAGCTGGCGCACGCGCTCGACACCTTCGGCATCGATGTCACCGGCCGGCTCGGGCTCGACATCGGCGCCTCGACCGGCGGCTTCACCGACGTACTGCTCGCGCGCGGCGCGACCCGCGTCATCGCCGTCGACGTCGGCCACAGCCAGCTGCACTGGCGCCTGCGCACCGACCCGCGCGTCACCGTCATCGAAGGCCTGAACGCGCGGCACCTCACCGCCGCCCACCTGCCCGACCTCGGCGAGGGCGCCGGCATCGTCACGGTGGACGTCTCGTTCATCTCGCTCGCGCTCATCCTGCCGCCGCTCCTCGCCGTGGTACGCCCGGGCGCCGATCTCATCGCGCTCGTGAAGCCGCAGTTCGAGGCCGGACGGCGCGATGCGCCGAAGGGCGTCGTGCGCGATCCGGACGTGCACGCCCGCGTGCAGGCCGACGTCACCGCGAAGGCGGCTGCGATAGGATGGTCGCGCCTGGCCGTGACGCCCTCGCCGATTGTCGGCGCGAAAGGCAATCGGGAGTTCCTGATGCACTTCACGCCCGGACCGCGGCCGTAACCATGCGCATCGGCATCGTCGCCAAACCCGATCTCGCGGACGCCCGCGAGACCCTGAGCCAGCTGCGGGCCTGGCTCGCGGCCCGCGGCGCCACGGCGTGCTGGTCGCCCGAGGCGGCGGCGCTGCTGCCCGAGCCCGCCGGCGTCATCGTGTCGCGCGACGACATGCCCGGCGCGACCGATCTCATCGTCGTGCTCGGCGGCGACGGCACGCTGCTCGCCATGGCCGACCGCATCGCTCGCGGTCCGCGCGACGTGCCGATCCTGGGGGTGAACTTCGGCAGTCTGGGCTTCCTCACCGAGATCACGCGGCCCGAGCTCTTCACGGCGCTCGCCGACGTGCTCGACGGCCGCGCCCAGCTCGACGCGCGCATGATGCTGCACGCGCACGTGCAGCGCGGCGACGCCACGACCGACGACACCATCGTGCTGAACGACGTGGTCTTCACGCGCACGGCGCTCTCGCGCATCATCGATCTCTCGGTGTGGGTCGGCGATCAGTTCGTGACCAACGTGAAGGCCGACGGCCTCATCGTGGCGAGCCCGACCGGTTCGACCGCCTACAATCTCGCGGCCGGCGGCCCGATCGTGCATCCGGCGATGGATGCCTTCATCCTGACGCCGATCGCCCCGCACACGCTCAGCAACCGGCCCATCGTCGTGCCGGCCAGCCGCGACGTGAAGGTCGCCGTCAGCACCGACAACGGCGGCGACGTGTATGTGACCTTCGACGGCCAGACCGGCAGCCCGCTCAGTACCGGCGACGCCGTGGTCATCCGCCGCGCCGCGCGCCACGTGAAGCTCGTGCGGGCGACCACACGCACCTACTTCGAAGTGTTGCGGCAGAAGCTCAAGTGGGGCGAACGCTGATCCCCCGCTGACCACCCGCCGCCCCGCGACCGCGACCGACAAGGAGACACCGATGGCCCTGCAGGAGGAATTGCTCGAGCTCGCCGCCCACATGGAATGGGCCGACGCGCTCGTGTGGAGCACGACGCTGCAGTCGGGACCGGCGCGCGCCGACGAGCGCATCCGCGGCTGGCTGCACCACATCCACACGGTGCAGCGGGCGTTCACGGCCATCTGGACCAACGCCGCGCCCGATCTCGTGAACGTCGCCTCGTTCACCGACGCGCCGGCCCTCGCCGCCTGGGGCCGCGGTGCCCACGCCGGCCTGCAGGCCTACCTGGCCGGCGCTGACGCCGAGGCGCTCGGGCGCACCATCGTGCTGCCGTGGGCGGGCCGCGCCATCGAACGCCATGCCGCCATCGGCCATCCGACGATGGCCGAAACGGCGCGGCAGGTGGCGATGCACAGCATGCACCACCGCGGCCAGGTCAACGCGCGGCTGCGTGAACTGGGCGCCGAGCCGCCGCTCGTGGACTACATCGCGTGGATCTGGCGCGGCCGGCCGGAGCCGATGTGGCCGCGCAACGTCGCCGCGCCCGGTCAGGGCTGAGCCTCAGGGCTGGCGCGCCGCCGCCCGCTCGCGGGCGCGGCGCTCGCGGAAGAACTTCACCTGCCACTCGAAGACGTTGCGGTTGTGCTCGGCGAGCGTCGTCGAGAACAC
>JALHON010000426.1 GCA_022842985.1 Acidobacteriota bacterium
CGGCACCGGTACGCGCCGCCGGGCCTGGCGGGCCCGCTCACGGCTCAGGGCGCGGGAGCGGGCGTGCGGCGCTGCACGATCACGGCGAGCCCCAGCGCGAACACGCCGATGAGTGCCGAATACAGGAAGAACAGCACGTAGCCCGCACCAAGAGCTTCGGGTGACACGCCCGACTTCTCGAGCGCGGTGGCGAAACTCTGCGCCGGCCGGTTGGCGAAGAGACCGGTGAGTGCCGTGAGTCCGCCGCCATCGGCCAGCCGTGCGGCGTATTCGACGATCCGTCCCGACTGCGACGCGATGAGTCGGCCGGGAATGGCGTAGAGCGACGAGAAGAGTGCGTACTGGGTGGCGGTGAAGCCGGCCGACGTCAGGCTCGACATGTAGGCGATGAGACAGGTGCCGGCGAAACCGCCGGCCACGTTGTCGAGCCCGATGGCGGCAAAGAGCGCCCACAGGCTGTGCTCCTGCAGCGCCAGCCAGATGAAGAGCAGGTTGCTGATCGGTCCGGCGAAGGCACCGATGACCATCGCCCGCAGCAGGCCGTAGCGCGCCACGGCGACCCCGCCTACGAACACCCCGAACATCGTCATCGCCACGCCGAAGATCTTCCGCACCTCGGCGATCTCGACGAGCGTGTAGCCGAGATCGAGATAGAACGGATTCATGATGTTCAGCACGAAATCCGGGATGCGGTACAGACAGATGAGCGCGAGCACGAGCGTGCCGGTCGAGCGATGCCGCGCGAAGAAGTCACGCAGCGGATCGGCGAGTGCCGAGGCGAGGTAAACGCCCGGACGCGTGCGCGCGCCGGGCAGCGGCGATGCGGCCACGGCGATCGTCACGAGCCCGGCCACGACCGCGCCCACGTGCACCCACACCCGCACGTCCGACTGCCAGGCGGCGACGAGCGCGTCGCGCAGCCCCGGCAGACCGAGCGCCGCCACGACGTTCCCGAGGATGCCGGCATTGGCCGCGAGGCCCGAACCGAGCACGAGCGCGCCCGTGCCGAGCACCGCAAGCCGCACGACCCACTCGACGGCATCACGGCCGGGCGTCGCCGCGAGGCCCGCAGTGGCGATCGGGCGCACGACGTGCTGTGCCTCACGTGGCGCCGCCAGGACGCCGGCCACGCCGATGAGCATGAGGCCGGCCATCACTGCGTACGAGAAGTTCCAGCCGTACGTCTGCGCGAGGATGAGCGGCACGGCGCCGGCGATGATCATCGCCACGCGGTAGCCCCACTGGTAGGCCGCGGCCATCGCGCCCTGCCGCGACGTGTCCGCGGCCTCGATGCGCCAGGCATCGATGGCGATGTCCTGCGTCGCCAACGCGAAGCCGACGAGCGTGGCACACACCGCGATGGCGCCGAGGCTGGCCGTGGGCTCGAAGCCGGCCACCAGCCACAGGCCGGCGATGATGAGCGCCTGACACACGAGCATCCAGGCGCGGCGATGGCCGAGCCAGCCGTCGAGCAGGGGCACGCGCACCCGATCGACAAAGGGCGCCCACAGGAACTTGAAGCTCGAGACGAGCGTGACCAGGCTGAAGAAGCCGATGACTTCGAGCGACAGGCCCGAGGCCCGCAGCCACGCCGACAGCGTGTCGAAGACGAGGAAGTACGGCAGCGCCGCCGAGAAGCCGAGCGCCACCATGACGAGCGACGACCGCTCCGTGTAGACGGCGAGGGCGGCGCGGAACGAGCGGGTGGACGGTGGCGGCGCGTCGGTCATGGCCGGTGGGAGTCAGCGCGCCCGGACAGGGCTCGGGCAGCGCTGACGGGCCATCGGCGGCAGTCTAGCACGCAGCGTGCGCACGCCCGGCGGCCAGCGGCCTGAGGGCGGCGAACGTCAGAGCGTGAGCGAGGCCATGTCGATGACGAAGCGGTACCGCACGTCGGCGCGCGCCATGCGTTCGAACGCGTCGTTGATCTGGTCCATGCGGATCATCTCGCAGTCGGGCAGGATGCCCTTCTTCGCGCAGAAGTCGAGCATCTCCTGCGTTTCGGCGATACCGCCGATGGGCGACCCGGCGATGCGGCGGCGGCCGAGCAGCAGCGGCACGGTGTTCGTGCCCTCCATCGGCCCGATCTGGCCGACGATGACGAGCGTGCCGTCCACGTCGAGGAGCGGCAGGTACGGGTCGAGCGCGTGACGGACCGGCACGGTGTCGATGATGAGGTCGAAGGTGGACGCTGAGGCCGCCATCGCCGCCTCGTCGGTCGACACGAGCAGGCGATCGGCGCCAAGAGCGAGCGCATCAGCCGCCTTGTCAATCGAGCGGCTCATCACCGTGACATCCGCGCCGAGGCCCACGGCGAGCTTCACGGCCATGTGGCCGAGCCCGCCGAGGCCGATGACACCCACGCGGCTGCCCGGCCCGATGCCCCACGTGCGCAGCGGGGAATAGGTGGTGATGCCGGCGCAGAGCAGCGGCGCCGTGCGCGACAGGTCGAGGCCGTCGGGCACCCGCAGCACGAACTCCTCACGCACGACGAGGTGCTTCGAATAGCCGCCGCGCGTGAGCTCGCCGGTGATGCGGTCGGGGCTGTTGTAGGTGCCGGTGTTGCCGTCACGGCACAACTGCTCTTCGCCCTGCAGGCACTGATCGCAGCTCTGGCAGCTGTCCACCATGCAGCCGACGGCCACGTGATCGCCCACGCGGAAGTGCGCGACCTCGGCGCCGACCTCGATGACACGGCCGACGATCTCGTGGCCGGGCACGATCGGGTAGGTAGTCCAGCCCCAGTCGTTGCGGGCCTGGTGCAGATCCGAGTGGCAGACGCCGCTGTAGAGGATCTCCATGGCGACGTCGTTGGGGCGCAGGGCGCGACGGTCGAACGCAAACGGGGCCAGCGGCGCGTCGGCGCGCTGGGCGGCATATCCGAGGGTCTTCATGAAACGGGAACTCGCAGGAGGAACGACGTGGACGTGCGCGGAGGAAAGCGGGGACGGCACGGGCCGCGCGCCGGATGGCGGCGCCGGCCGCGGCCGCGAGCAACCAACC
>JALHON010000427.1 GCA_022842985.1 Acidobacteriota bacterium
CCTCGCCCCACGTGCGTTCGGCCAGGGCGCCGGTGGCGGCCAGCGGCTGCAGCGTGCGGTCGACGGCGGCCAGCAGGAAGGCGTCCCACGACGCATACGCCGGATCGAGCAGGTGCGCCGGGCGTTCGTGCACGAGCCGCCAGAGCGGACCTTCGAGGCGGCGGATCGTGGTGTAGTCGAAGTCTGGTGCGGCGGTTCGCACCTGCGCCGTCAGCGCTTCCATCGCCATGCGCGACACCACGAGGCGGAACGTGCGCACGAGCCGGTAGGCGGCGGAATCCGCGGCGGCGCGTCCACGCCATGCGTCACGGGCGAGGCGCGCGGCTTCGGCGCGCAGCGGCGAGCCGGCCACGGCCTGCGCATCGAGCGTCTTCAGGAACACGTCGCGCCAGCGATCGAGGAAGAGCGATCGATCGTCGAGCTGGATGTCGAAGAGGGCGCGTTCATCCGCCGTGTCGATCGTCATCAGCCGGTCGCGAATCATCCAGGCGCGGATGCCGTCGGTGTAGCCGCCGTCGCCGATCGCGTCGAGCATCGCGCCGTCCACGGTGCGCGCGTTGGCCGTCCACAGCCGCCCGTCCGGCGGATCGACCACACGCGGATGTTCGTCGTAGCCGAGGTAGCCGTCCCAGCGGCGTGTGCCGTCGGCCCACGACGTGGGCACGTCGCCCGTGAAACCGACGCGGCGGGGAATGGCGCCGTAGATCGACCACGCGATGCGGCCGCTCCGGTCGCCCACCACGAGGTTCTGCGCGGCGAGCGAGGCACCGACGGCCGCCTGCAGCGCTTCATCCACCGAGCGTGCATGGGCGATGCGCGCCGGATCGGTGGCGATGATCGCGGCATCGTGCGCCACCCAGCGGCTGGCGAGTTCGCGGCCGCGGTGGTCGCGCGCCACAACCGGCCCCCAGATCGTCGAGCGCACCTCGAAGGGCACGGGCGCCGCACCTTGCACGGCGATCGATTCGGTGGCGACCTCGAACGCGCGCGGGCCATCGGGGGTCTGGTACTTCGTGGGATCGCCGGGCACCGGCTCGACGATCACCAGATCCGACCAGTCGCCCGCCGAGTTCGTGAAGCCCCACGCGATGTCGCCGTTCGTGCCCACGGCCATCTGCGGGCCGCCGGGCAGCGTCACGCCCGAAAGTGTGCGCGTCTGGCCCGGCCGCCGATCGTCGGGCAGCACGTAGGTGGCGCGGTACCAGATGTTCGGCACGGCCAGGCGCAGGTGCATGTCGTTTGCGACGATCGCGCTCCCGGTTTTCGAGCGCGCGCCCGACACCGCCCAGTTGTTGCTGCCGAGCGTGGCTTCTTCTTCGCGCGGCAGACGCACCCACCAGGGCAGCGGCGTGGACGGATCCGGCGGCACGTCGGGCACGGCCGTTGCGCGCGCCACCTTCGCCGGCGCCTGCACGCCCGCGTCGTTCCCGAAGTACGTCTTGCCGCTGCGGATCTCGAACACATCCGCCGCGGGGACGGGCGGCACCGGGTGCGGCGTGCCGACGATGGGACTTTCCCAGTCGCTCGCGCGTCCGGCGAGGAACTCGAACACCGGCGCCGGCAGCTCCGCGAGCGTGCCGAGCGTGCGTTCGTATTCCCACTGCGAGCCCTGCAGCGTCACCGACATCGCGATGAGCACGAGCATCGAGTCTTCCGGCGTCCACGGCTCGGGCGTAATGCGCAGCGCGAGGTATTCGAACGGCTCGGCCTCGAGCGCGGCGAGGCCCGCGTTCACCCCGGCCGCATACGCCTCGAGTTCGGCGCGGTAGTCGGACGGCGCCAGCGCCAGCGCGCGCTGCGCCACGGCGCGGAAACGATGCACGCGCTGCGCGCGATCGGCGTTCAAGGCCGCGGCGCCGACGAGCGCGGAGAGTTCACCGGCCGGCTGCCGCCGCTGCAGGTCCATCTGGAAGAACCGCTCCTGCCCGTGCAGGAAGCCCATCGCGCGCGCCAGATCGACACGTGAGGCCGCCGTGACCGTGGGGATGCCGAGGGCGTCGCGCGTCACCGTCACCGGCGCGGACAGCCCGCCGAGCGCCAGCGAGCCCTCGAGCATCGGCAGGCTGCGCCCCACCATCACTCGCGCGCCGACGGCGACGACGATCGCGCCCACGACGACGAGCGCGGTCATCCACACGAGGAAGCGGAGGAACTGACGCATGAGGGGATTCTAAGGGCAGGGACTAGGGACTAGGGACCAGGGACCAGCCCCCAGTCCCCGAGTTTGGGCGCACGGGCCGGATCGCGTGCGCGTGCGGGCCGCCGATACCCTCGTGCCATGATGCTTGCCCACGCCACGTCCGACCCGATGCCCGCGCCCCGTTCCGACGATCGCCGCTGGTCTGCCGTGCTCACGCGCGATCGCGAGGCCGACGGCCGCTTCGTCTACGCCGTGACCACGACCGGTATCTTCTGCCGGCCCTCCTGCCCGAGCCGGCGGCCGCGCCGCGAACACGTCGCTTTCTTCACCGCGCCCGCCGAGGCGGAACGCGCCGGCTACCGCGCCTGCCTGCGCTGCGCTCCGGCCGGTGCGCGTCCGGTGTCAGCCGCCGCGCGCGCCGTGGCCGAGGCGGCGTCGTATCTGCGCGCACATGCCACCGATACGGTCGCGCTGGCGGACCTGGCTGCCCGCGTCGGACTGAGCGCGTCGCATCTGCAGCGCGCCTTCACCGCGCACACCGGCGTGTCGCCGCGCGAGTTCCAGGCGGCCTGCCGCGCCGACCACTTCCGCACGGCGCTGCGCCGCGGGCAGGATGTAACGACCGCCACCTACGAGGCCGGCTATGGCTCGCCG
The DNA here is from genome assembly GCA_022842985.1 of Acidobacteriota bacterium. Lineage (GTDB taxonomy): Bacteria > Acidobacteriota > Vicinamibacteria > Vicinamibacterales > UBA2999 > CADEFD01. The sequence continues at coordinate 2,795 of JALHON010000427.1, forward strand.
AGCCGCGTCTCGGCGCGCAAGCCCACCGGCGCGGGCCTCTCGCCGTCGGCCTACCGCAGGGGCGCGCCCGGCGCCGTCATCACCTACGCGGTCGTGGCCTCGGCCCTCGGGCGGCTGCTCGTGGCCGCCACGTCCGCCGGGGTCTGCGCGGTGAAGCTCGGCGCGGCGGACGAGGCGCTCGCCGCGGACCTCG
>JALHON010000428.1 GCA_022842985.1 Acidobacteriota bacterium
GCACGGGGTTGGCGGCACGACTCGTCGGCCAGGCCGCGGATGACGCCGCTCAGGCCCGATAGAGCCGGTCGAAGGCGCCGACCATCGTGACCCAGTCGTAGCGCCGCTCCACCATCCGCCGCGCCCGCCGCGTGACCGTGTCCGCGCCGGGTGCCTCGAGCGCGCGCCGCATCGCGGCCGCCGTGGCGGCCACGCCGCGATCGGGCAGCGCCCATCCGGTGTATCCGTCGACGAGGAAGTCCTCGATGCCGGGCACGGCGCGGGCCGCCACCGGCACGCCGAGGGCCATCGCTTCGAGCACGGCGAGGCCCTGGCCTTCATCGGCCGAGAGCGACACGAACAGCGACCAGCGGCGCACGTAACGGGTCACGTCGGGCACACGCCCGGTGCACCGCACCGCATCGCCGAGGCGCAGGCGGCTGATGTCGGCCGCGAGCGCGCGGGCATAGGCCTCGTCGGCCACCGGGCCGACGAGCTCGAGGCGCGCCGCGGGCACGGCACGTCGCAGGCGGGCGAAGGCCGCGACGAGGGCGCGCTGCTGCTTCCGCGGCTCGATGCGTCCGACGAAGCCGATGACGGGCGGGCCGTGCGGCCGTTCCGCGGCGCCGCGAACGGGCAGCGCCGCGAGATCGAGGCCCCACGGCAGGTAGACGAGCCGGCGCGCCGGGACACCGCCGTCACGCAGCAGGCGGCTGTAGGCGTGGGCCGAGCTGACGACCACATCGGCCTGGCGGAACGCCCACAGGTCTTGTGTATTCATCCAGCCGGGCCGAGCGGGCCCCCAGCTGTACATCTGGCCGACGAGCGGCACCCGCAGCCCGGCGATGTCGCGCGCCAGGGCGGCCACCCCTGTCGGCATACCGGCATGCGCGTGAATGGCGCGCGGCCGGAGCGCTGACAGGTGTGACGCCAGCGCGGCCGCGCTCGTCCACACCGTCGCGGCATCGCGATGGAAGGTGTCGAGCGTCAGATGCCGCACACCGGCGCGGGCGAGCGTGCGGCGATACGACGGCCAGTCGCCGAGATCGCCGTGACGGCCGGTGGTGGCAAGCACCACGGGGCCCCGTCTCGCCTGCGCGAGGCAAAGCGCGGTGATGACGCGGCCGGCGCCGCTCCAGAGAAACGGTGCGATGTGCAGGATGGGCACAGACATCGTGACGACGGCCGATTATAGGTCCGCGCCGGCTGGCACGGGACTTTCAAGGAATTCCGGGGCGGGCCGATTGCCCCCCTGAGTCCCGGCCGTTTCCCCGGACCACCAGATACGACATGTTCGTCATTATCGGTACGCTCATCGTCATCGGCTCGGTGCTTGGCGGCTACGTCATGCACCACGGCAACCTGGCCACGCTCAACCAGCCGAACGAGTTCCTCATCATCTTCGGCGCCGCCATCGGCCAGCTGCTCATCGGCACGCCGATGTCGACGGTGATGAAGCTGCTCAAGCAGATGGGCGAGGTGATGAAGCCCGGCCTGGCGAAGGGCGACTACGCCGACCTGCTGGCCATGCTCTACCAGCTCTTCCGGCTCTCGCAGCAGACCGGCATCATGGCGCTCGAAGGGCACTTCGAGAATCCGAAGGAGAGCACGATTCTCTCGAAGTACCCGAAGTTCCTCGCGCGACACGAGTCGCTCGACTTCCTGTCCGACTCCATCAAGGTCATCATCGTCGGCGGCATGGCGCCGCACGACCTCGACGCGCTGATGGACGAGGACCTCTACGTGCACCATCACGAGGCCAAGGCGCCCGCAGGCGCGCTCGCCAAGATGGCCGACGCGTTCCCCGGCCTCGGCATCGTCGCCGCCGTGCTCGGCGTCGTCATCACGATGCAGTCGATCGACGGCCCGCCGTCGGAAATCGGCGAGAAGGTCGGCGCCGCGCTCGTCGGCACGTTCCTCGGCATTCTGCTCTCGTACGGCATCTTCGGGCCGCTCGCCACGATCATCGAGACGCGCGTCGACGACGAAGGCAACTACGAGAAGTGCATCAAGGCGGGCGTGCTGGCCACCTTCAAGGGCCTGCCGCCGGCGATTGCCATCGAGTTCGCGCGCCGCGTGCTGCCGCACCAGGTGCGCCCGAGCTTCGAAGAGACGGAGAAGTTCTGCAAGGCCGCCGGCAAGCCCGAAGCGGCGGCGGCATAAGCCATGAAGCCCACACAGCCGGTCATCATCATCAAGAAGAACCGCGGCGGCCACGCCGGCCACCATGGCGGCGCCTGGAAGGTGGCCTACGCCGACTTCGTCACGGCCATGATGGCGTTCTTCCTCGTGATGTGGCTCGTCGGCGCCAGTCCCGACGTGAAGAAGTCGGTGGCCGGTTACTTCCGCGATCCGGGCGTGTTCGACTTCGAGCGGTCGACCGGCATGATGGCCGGCGGCATGACCGGCATCGACGAAGGCCGCGCGCCGGAAACGGTGCAGCAGCCCGATGCGGCGGCGCTCACCGTGGAGCGCCAGAAGATGGAGGAGGCGGCCGCGTCGATCCGCGACAGCCTCGCCGACACCGGCGGCCTCGAGCAGCTGCGCGACCAGATCGAGTTCTCGGTCACGGAAGAAGGGCTGCGCATCGAGCTGCTCGAGAAGGACGCGTCGAGCTTCTTCGACAGCGGCAGCGCCGCCCTGCGCGGCGAGAGCGTGCGCATCCTCGGCATCATCGGCCGCGAGCTGGGCCAGATGACGAACGACATCGTCGTCGAAGGGCACACCGACAGCCGGCCCTTCGGCGCCGGCCAGTCCTACTCCAACTGGGAACTTTCGGCCGACCGCGCCAACGCCGCCCGTCGCGTGATGGAGGCCGTGGGCCTCAATCCCGGCCAGGTGCAGGGGGTGCGCGGTTTTGCCGCCACCCAGCTCCGCCTGCCCGAGGCGCCCATGGACCCGCGCAACCGGCGCGTGTCGATCATCGTGCGCAGCCAGTCGCGCGCGCGCCTCGAGGAATCGCTCCGTCGCGGCACGACACCGGAGGCGGCGGCGCCGCCGCCCG
>JALHON010000429.1 GCA_022842985.1 Acidobacteriota bacterium
GCCAACGGCGAGACGCTGGCGCTGCTCGGGCAGGCTCGCCTCCGCGCCGGCGATCTCACGGGCGCGGAGCGCGACCTGCGGGCGGCGGTGCTGCGCGTCCCGGTGCGCCCCGAGGCGTATCGCGCGCTCGCCGACGTGCTCGAGCGGCGCAACGCGCCCGGCGAGGCGCTCGAAGCACTCGCGAAGTTCGCAACCCTGACCGCCGGCACGCCCGCCGCCGGCGCGGTCACGCCGCGCCTCGGCGATCTGGCGATGCGCGTCGGCGATCCGCATGGCGCCGCCTACTGGTACGAACGTGCGACGGCGGAACTCGGCCCGTCGGCCAGCCTGCTGCTGAAGCGGGCGGAGGCCGACCTGAGCCGCGGCGACCGCGACCGGGCGCGGCAGCTCGTCGGCGAGGGGCTCGAGATGGAACCCGGCCATGCCGCCCTGCGCGCGCTCGAGCAGACCCTGGATCGTCCGGCCCCGCCCGTGCCCGTGCGACGCTGAGACCCGGCTGCCGATCCGCCACCGCGTCACCCCGTCCGGCCAAGGACCGGGCCACCGTCGCGGGCCAGGCCAAGCCGCGACGTCAGTTTCGCGAGTCCCTGCCGGGAGAGTCCGAGCTCACGTGCCACCGCCGCCGGACGCCTTCCGCAGCGCTCGAACGCCGCGTGCACGTACTGCGTATCGAACGCGCGCCGCGCCTCATCGAGCGTCGGCAGGCGGTCGCGGATCGGGCCCGTCCAGATGGTGCCGACGTCGTCGCGGGTGACGAGGCCGCGCGCCGGTCCCGCTGCCGCTACCGCCGTGACCACGTTCTGCAGCTCGCGTGCGTTGCCCGGCCAGTCGTGAGCGGCGAGGGCCGTCACGAGCGACGGGGCGAGCCGGGCGGTGCGGCGCAGGCGCAGCATCGTCTGCCGCCAGAAGTGCTCGACGAGTGGCGGGATGTCGTCGCGCCGTTCCCGCAGCGGCGGCACCACCAGTCGCACGACGTCGAGACGGAAGCGCAGATCGAGCCGAAAGCGGCCGGCGGCGACTTCGTCGCGGAGCGGCCGGTTGGTCGCCGACACCACGCGCACGTCGACGCGGCGCGGCTGGTTCTCTCCGAGGCGCCGCACTTCCCCCTCCTGGAGGGCCCGCAACAGCTTGGCCTGTGCTCGCGGCGAGAGATCGGCGACTTCATCGAGGAACAGCGTGCCGCCGTGCGCCTCTTCGAAGAGGCCGCGGCGTTCGATCGCAGCGCCGGTAAAGGCGCCGCGCGCATGGCCGAACAGTTCCGCGTCCACGAGTTCGTCCGAGAGCGCGGCACAGTTCACGGCCACGAATGCCGCCTGCCGCCGCGGTCCGGCGGCATGAAGTGCGCGCGCGACGACCTCCTTGCCGACGCCGCTCTCCCCTTCGACGAGCACCGGCACGAGCGCGGCCGCCGCGCGCGGAATCAGCTCGCGCAGCCTCACGATTGCAGCGCTCACGCCGACGAGTCCGTGCGCGGGCTCGAGTGGCGCCGGGGCGAGCGGCGGCGCCATCGACGCCACGAGTGGCGCCACGACGTCGGCGGCGGCCAGCACGAGCCCTCGATGCGGCTCGATATTTCCCGGACCGCACCAGGCGAGCTGCGCGACCGGGTCGTCGCCGTAGATGACCGGCGTGGCCTCGACACCGCGCCGCCCGGGTTCGGGCAGCAGGCCGCATGCGGCGACCACCGACTGCGGATCGTCGCGCCACACCGCCACGCCATCGGCGCCGAGCGCCGCCCGCAGATGGCGGCAGATGCGCTCGACGGCGCGGTGGTCGTAGACGCTGGCGGCAGTCACGGTAAGGCCCCGGGTCGGGCCAATGCAAGCGGCGGACCGTCAGGGTTTGGCCGTGCAGTTCCTGTGTCGCTTGTCGACGCCCGGCGAAAGACCGCAGAAACTTCGTTTACAATTTCGGGGTAATGCTGCGGTTTCTCACTGCCGGCGAATCCCACGGCCGCGGTCTCGTCGTCATCGTCGACGGCCTGCCCGCGGGACTGCCCATCGACCTCGGTCGCCTGAACGACCAGTTGCGCCGCCGCCAGGGCGGCTACGGCCGGGGACGGCGCATGGCCATCGAGTCGGATCGCGCCGACATCCTCTCGGGGGTCCGCCGCGGGCGCACGACCGGCGGACCGGTATCGCTCATCGTCGAGAACAAGGACTGGGTGAACTGGCAGCGCACCATGCATGTCGAGCCCGAGATGCCGGACGGCGCGACCGGCGCCAATCGCACGGCCGTGGTGCGGCCGCGTCCCGGACATGCGGACCTCGCCGGCGCGCTCAAGTACGAACATGAGGACGTGCGCGACGTGCTCGAACGCGCGTCGGCCCGCGAGACTGCCGCCCGCGTCGCCGCCGGCGGCCTCGCCATCCAGTTGCTCGAGGCCCTGGGCGCGCGCCTGACGAGTCATGTGACGGCGATCGGAGAACTGAGCCTGTCGCCCGATCACGTCGTCACCTTCGACGAAGCGGCCGCGCTGGCCCCGGATGCGCCGCTGCGCTGCGTGGACGCGGCGCTCGAGGCGCGCATGACGGCGCGGATCGACCAGGCCAAGGCCGACGGCGACACGCTCGGCGGCTCGTTCGAAGTCATCGTGACCGGGATCCCCGTGGGGCTCGGCAGCTACGTGCAGTGGGACCGCAAGCTCGACGGGCGCCTCGCGCAGGCCGTCATGTCCATTCCCGCCATCAAGGGCGTGGGCATCGGCCTCGGCGCCGGCAGCGCCAACCGCCCGGGCTCGCAGGTGCACGACGAAATCCTGCCGCCCGACGCGCACGGCCGGCCCGGCCGGCCGACGAACCGTGCCGGCGGTCTCGAAGGCGGCGTGACCAACGGCGAGGACGTCCGTGTGGTCGGCCACATGAAGCCGATCGCCACGCTCATGCAGCCGCTGCGTTCGATCGACCTGACGACGCTCGATGCTGCCCCGGCGGCCATCGAGCGCAGCGACGTCTGCGCAGTGCCG
>JALHON010000430.1 GCA_022842985.1 Acidobacteriota bacterium
GCGGCCCTCGTCGCGATAGATCTGGACGTCGTCGCCGCCGACCGATGCCGCGGGAAACAGCCCGATCACCCCGTTGGCGGTGATCCACTTTTCCTCGACGACGCGCTCGAGCATCGCCTGCGCTTCGGCGAACACCTTGCGCGCGGCCTCGCCGACCACCGGGTCCTGCAGGATCTTCGGGTAGGGCCCGGAGAGTTCCCAGGCCTGGAAGAACGGCGTCCAGTCGATATACGGGACCAGTTCGGCGAGCGGGTAGTCGCGCAGCGCCGTGATGCCGGGCTTCAAGGGGCGCGGCGGCGCGTAGGCGCGCCAGTCGGTCTTCAGGCCCAGCCGGCGGGCTTCGGCGATCGGGTGCAGCGGGCCGGGGCCCTTCTTGTCGCGATGCTGCGCGCGGATCCTGTCGTAGTCGGCGCGCACGCCGGCCAGATAGTCATCGCGCTGCTCGCCGGAAAGCAGGCTCTGCACCACCGTGACGCTGCGCGAGGCGTCCGGCACGTAGACCACCGGGCCGGAATAGTGCGGCGCGATCTTGACCGCCGTGTGCGCCCGCGAGGTCGTCGCGCCGCCGATCAGCAGCGGTACCGTGAAGCCGTCATGCTCCATCTCCCGTGCCACATGGGCCATTTCCTCCAGCGAAGGCGTGATCAGGCCCGACAGCCCGATGGCGTCCGCCTTTTCCCTGCGCGCCACTTCGAGGATCTGCTGGCACGGCACCATGACGCCGAGATAGACGACGTCGTAGTTGTTGCACTGGAGCACCACCGCGACGATGTTCTTGCCGATGTCGTGCACGTCCCCCTTCACCGTGGCAATGACGATCTTGCCCTTGGCACGGCCGGCTTGGCCGGTGCGTGCTTTCTCGGCTTCGATGTACGGAATCAGGTGCGCCACCGCCTGCTTCATCACGCGGGCGGACTTCACCACCTGCGGCAGGAACATCTTGCCCGCGCCGAACAGGTCGCCGACCACGCCCATGCCCGCCATCAGCGGGCCCTCGATGACCTGGATCGGCCGCTCCACCTTGAGGCGCGCCTCCTCGGTGTCCTCGATGATGTGCGTCGTGATGCCGTTGACGAGCGCGTGCGACAGGCGTTCCTCGACGCTGCCGCGCCGCCAGGCGTCGTCCTGCCGGGCCGCCTTGCCGCCGGTTTTCACGGTATTGGCGAACTCCACCAGGCGTTCGGTGGCGTCCGCGCGGCGGTTGAACAGCACGTCCTCGACGCGCTCACGCAACTGCGGCTCGATCTGCTCGTAGACGCCGAGCTGTCCGGCGTTGACGATCCCCATCGACATGCCCGCCTTCACCGCGTGGTAGAGAAAGGCGGTGTGCATGGCTTCGCGCACCGGGTCGTTGCCGCGGAACGAGAACGACAGGTTGGACAGGCCGCCGGAGATCTTCACGTGCGGCAGGTTGGCGCGCGCCCACTGGGTCGCCGCGATGTAGTCGATCGCGTAGTTGGCATGCTCTTCCAGCCCGGTCGCGATGGCGAAGATGTTCGGGTCGAAGATGATGTCCTGCGGCGGGAAGCCGACCGCTTCGGTGAGCAGGCGGTAGGCGCGCCCGAGGATCTCCTTGCGCCGCTCGAGCGTGTCGGCCTGGCCCTTCTCGTCGAAGGCCATCACCACTACCGCCGCGCCGTACTTGCGGCACAGCCGCGCCTGGCGCAGGAACTCGGCTTCGCCTTCCTTCATGCTGATGGAGTTGACGACGCCCTTGCCCTGCACGCACTTGAGGCCGGCTTCGATGACGCTCCACTTCGAGCTGTCGATCATGATCGGCACGCGCGAGATGTCCGGCTCGCTGGCCACCAGGTTGAGGAAGGTCGTCATCGCGAGCTCGGAATCGAGCATCGCCTCGTCCATGTTGACGTCGATCACCTGGGCGCCGTTCTCGACCTGCTGGCGGGCGACGACCAGCGCCTCGGCGTAGTTGCCGGCGAGCACCAGCCGCGCGAACGCCTTGGAGCCGGTCACGTTGGTGCGCTCGCCGACGTTGACGAACAGCGAATCGTCGCCGACGTTCAGCGGTTCCAGCCCGGCCAGCCGCAGCATCGGCGGGCGCGACGGCACGGCGCGCGGCGGCAGCCCGGCGACCGCGTCGGCGATGGCGCGGATGTGCTCGGGCGTGGTGCCGCAGCAGCCGCCGGCGATGTTCAGCCAGCCGCTGCGCGCCCACTCCCCCATCTGGGCGGCCATCGATTCGGGCGTGTCGTCGTACTCGCCGAACGCGTTCGGCAATCCGGCGTTCGGGTGGCAGGACGTGCGCGTCTCCGCGACGTTCGACAGCTCCTCGACGTAGGTGCGAAGTTCCTTCGCGCCGAGCGCGCAGTTCAGGCCGATCGCCAGCGGCCGCGCGTGCGACACCGACGTGACGAAGGCCTCGGTCACCTGCCCGGACAGCGTGCGACCGGAGGCGTCCGTGATGGTGCCCGACACGATCAGCGGCAGCCGCAGCCCGCGCTCTTCGAACTCGGTCTCGATGGCGAACAGCGCGGCCTTGGCGTTCAGCGTGTCGAACACCGTCTCGACGAGGATGAGGTCGATGCCGCCTTCGAGCAGGCCGTCGAGCGCCTCGCGGTAGGCGGCGACGAGCGCGTCGAAGGTGACGTTGCGGTATCCCGGGTCGTTGACGTCCGGCGAGATCGAAGCGGTCTTGGACGTCGGCCCGAGCACGCCGGCGACGAAGCACGCGCGCGACGGGTCGGCCTGCTCCTGCGCCTGCACGGCCTCGCGGGCGAGGCGCGCCGCCGCCACGTTCAGCTCGCGCGCGAGCTTCTCCATGCCGTAGTCGGCCATCGAGATCGACGTCGAGTTGAACGTGTTCGTCTCGACGATGTCCGCGCCGGCGGCCAGGTACTCGGCGTGCAGCCGGCGAATCAGCGCCGGCTGCGTCAGCACCAGCAGGTCGTTGTTGCCGCGCAAGTCGCTCGGCCAGTCGCGGAAGC
>JALHON010000431.1 GCA_022842985.1 Acidobacteriota bacterium
CCGGCAGCACGAGCACCTGCGCCTCGGCGCCGAGAGCGCGCGCGGCAGCGACGCACGCGGACGCGCAGGCCGGATCCCAGCGCGTGTCGGTGATGGCGAGACACCGCTCGCCTGCCGCGAGGCGGCTCGCCGCGAGCTGGTGGCGGAACACGTCGACCAGCGCGGGCGCTGGCGGTGTCGCGCCGGGCGGCGCTGGCGTCGTCATGGGGGCGCCGGGAGATTGTAGCCGGCGGCGCGGGTGGCAGAGGGGCAAGGGCCACCCGCGCCGGCCGGGATGTGCGCGCGTGTTACCGCACGGCCTGCACGATGAAGTCGAACGTGCCGCCGGACACCGACCCGATCGCGTAGACGAAGTAGCGCAGGCCCGCGGTGAAGGTGAGCGTGGCCGACGGCGTGATGGCGGCGCCGGTGAAGGGCACCTGCAGCTGCAGCGGAATCGCCACACCGGCCGGCACTTCGAGGTCGCCGAAGTAGGGGTTGCTCAGGGCCAGCTTCGGCACGCCGCCGGCTGCAAGCTGCACCGCCGGCGCCTGCGCCGCGTGGCGCACGCTGACGCGCGCCGCGCCCGGCAGCGGCGCCGAGTTGTCGTTGCGGTAGATGGTCGCCGTCGGCGCGCCGGCGCCGCTCAGATGCGCCAGGATGCTGATCTCACCGGGGCCGGGCACGGCGGCGCCCAGCACGGCGATGACCGGCGCGGCGGTCTGCGGGTTGGCCCCGGCGGCGAAGATGCGGATGTCGACGGTGGCCGGCCCGGCCGTGAGATCCACGATCTGCTTGGGCTGGAAGTTGGCGATCGTCGGCGTGGCGGGAATCGGCGCGCCGGCGAGCGTGGCGTAGACATCCACCGGCACGCCGGGAATGCCGTGAATGATGAAGACACGGGCCGCTTCGGCCGCCGAAGCAGACACGACGAGGGCCAGAGCGACGACGGCGATACGAACGAGACGGAACATGGGAGCCTCCAGGAGTAGGGGATTCAAGGACAAGGGGATTTAGGGAACGGGAATGGCCTGAACGACGAGCGCCAGCGTGCGGTTCTCGCGCGAACCGACCGCGTAGGCGAAGTAGGCGGTGCCGGCGTCGAGACTGGCCGTGAGCTGCAGGGCCGGGTGAAGGAGACTGCCGGTGAAGGCCGAGATGCGGTACTCACCGGCGCGGCGCGTCAGCGCCGAGGTCTGCGTGCCGCTCGTCACGTCGTCCGTGAGCTCGACCGAGCGCGGGCTGCGCACGGCCACGCGCACGGCGGGCAGGGCGGCGCCATGACGTACGACGAGGCGGGCGCGGTCGGCGCCCAGCGGCCGCAGGTCGTTCACGAACTTCGTCAGCGCCGGGCTGCCCTGCTCGCTGAGGTGCGCCACGACGGTGAGGTTCTCGCCGAGGGCCGCGTAGACGGTGTTGGCCACGGCGAGCGGACCACTGCACGGCGCACCGCCCGTGAGCCGCACCTCGAGGTCATAGCGGCCGGCCGGCAGCTCGAGCGGCCCGGCGATCTGGCCGAACGTCACGCCGGTGAGGTTGCCGACCAGGACGCCGCCGGCGAGGCAGACGTCCACGGGAAGTGCCGCCGGCGCGCCCACGTCCTGCCCGGGGATCCCGTGCACGACATAAACTTGGGCGGCGGTGGCCGCGTGAGTGCCGGCGAGGATCATCGTCCACGCCATCGCTGCTGCCAGTGCGGCTCGGTATGCGCGCATATCTCAGTGCCTCCGTGCGAGGCGGCCATCGATGACCGCGGTCGTCGACAGGGGATAACGGCGCCGGATGGATGATTGGATCACCGGGCCGGAAATTCCGGCGGGCACGGGAGCCGGCTCGACTGCGGGGCGCGGTGATCCAACCAGACGGGCTGGCGCGTTAATGAGACAGACGGATGACTGACCCTCGCGTCACGCCAAGCCTGACGTCGCTCGCAGACGCCGATCTCATGCCGCTCGTGGCCCGGCGCAGCGAGTCGGCCCTGGTCGAGGTGTATCGCCGCTACGGGCGGCGTGTATATCCGCTCATCCGCCGCATCGTCGGCAATGACGGGCTGGCGGATGAGGTCGTGCAGGACGTCTTCGTGCGGTTGTGGAACCGGCCGGAGCAGTACCGGCCGGAAGGCGGGCAACTGGCCGCCTGGCTGACGACGGTGGCAAGAAATCTGGCGCTCGATGCGCTGCGTAAGGATCGACGATGGCGCGATCAGGCCGACGTCGACGATCATGCGTATCGCCTGCATACGGCGGCGCCGGAAGGCGGTGTGGAAGCGATGCTGGCGGTCCGCGACTGCCTGAACACGCTGCCCGCCGAGCAGCGGCAGGCCGTCGAACTGGCCTATTTCGAAGGCCTGTCGCATGTCGAGGTGGCAGGACGGCTCGGCGAGCCGCTGGGTACGGTGAAGTCGCGGTTGCGGCTGGCGTTCGAGAAGCTGCGGACCAGCCTGGGGTCGGCTCGTGTGGTGGATGGAGTCTCCGATGAGCGCGTGTGACCGCTACGAACATGAGTGGGAGGCCTGGTGGCTCGGCAGCCTCGATGCGGCCACCGCGAATGACATGCGGACGCACCTCGCCACGGGATGTGCCGTGTGCGCGGCACGGTCGGCCAGCGCGTCGCACCTCGTGAGCCTGCTCGGTGCCGGTCTCGAGGCGGAGGATCCGCCGGCGCACCTGGAACTGCAGCTGCGCCGCCGGCTGAAGCAGGAGACGCCGGCACTGCGCCTCGCGGCCGCGGCACCCGCCGCGAGCGCGGCCAGGAGCCGCTGGCTGGCCTTCGCGCCCGTGGCGGCCGCGCTGCTGCTCATCGTGAGCGGCGCCGTGCTGCTGCAGAACCTGGCGTTGCGGCGCGAGCTCCTCGCGGCACGCGCAACGACGCCGGCGGTGGCCGTGCCGGTCGCGACGGCCCCGAGCGCTGCCGCACCGGCGGCGTCAGCGGACCCGGCGCCG
>JALHON010000432.1 GCA_022842985.1 Acidobacteriota bacterium
GCCCGCCGTCCGGCCCCGGCCCGGAAGGCGCCGGCGCGCCCGCCCGCGCCCGTGCCGCTCACGCGCGTGCCGGCCACGCTCGTCTGTCCGTCCGAGCTCGGCGACGGCATCACGACGAAGCGCCGCTTCTGCGACGTGCTCACGGGCCTCGACCCGCGGGCAGGGGTGGTCATCACCGTGCCGCCACATCGCGGTCCGGTGACGCTTTCCTTCGAAGTGCACAACCGCCACACCTATTCGGCGGAGCTCGTGAAGAAGAAGCAGGGCTACCGTCACTACACGGCCACGATCGGCGTGCTGCTCATGGACGGCACGCTCATCGACCGCGCGGTCGTCGATTCGGAGTTCCGCACCGAGCGCGATCTCTACGACCGGGTGGGCGGTGGCGCCGGCCCCGGTGGCGTCAAGGCGGTGGCGCCGACTGGCGCCGAGTACGTCCAGTTCACGCTGCCCGAGGGCACGGTCGAGGCGAGCATCCTCGGCGAGCGGCTCACGGTCGTGCGGCCCGACGGGAATGAACAGTTCACGGCGCCCGGCCGCCCGGTGGCCACGATCAGCAACGTGATGCTCGAGTACCGGCCGGGGCCACCGCCGAAGAAGCGCTGAACGCGCTCAGGCGATCGCCGCGCGGTAGCTGGCCACGATGGCGGCCGCGGAGCGGTCGATGTCGGCCTCGGTGGTGGACCAGTTCGAGACCGAGATCCGCATCGCCTCGTGGCCCTGCCAGGTCGCGCCGCCCGCCCAGCACGTGCCGTCCGCCTGTACGCGCGCGATTACCTCGCGCGTCAGGTCCGCCGATGGCGCGCCGTCGGGGCGGTCGAAGGCGACGAGCACCTGGTTGAGCGCGATGTCGTTCAGGATGCGCAGGCCCGGTTCGGGGCGCAGCCGGTCGGCCATCCGCCGCGCCAGCCGGCACGTGCGGTCGATGAGATCGCGGATGCCCTCGGCGCCGAGCGTCTGGATGAGCGCGTAGATGGCCAGCACGCGCGAGCGGCGCGACGACTCCGGCACCCAGTCCATGCCGACGCGTTCCTCGTCGTCACCGCGCTGCAGGTACGACGCCCGCAGGCTCATCGCGGCCCGGTGCGGCGCCGGGTGCGCCACGATGGCGAATCCCGAGTCGTAGGGCACGTTCAGCCACTTGTGGGCGTCGGTGGCCCAGGAGTCGGCCGTAGCGACGCCCGCCACCTGCGGCGCGAGCGACGGCACGGCCGCCGCCCACAGCCCGAAGGCGCCGTCCACATGCACCCAGGCGCCGCGGGCGTGTGCGAGCGGGATGAGCGCGTCCATCGGATCGGAGGCCCCGGTGCTGACGTTGCCGGCCTGGAGACACACGAGACACGGCCCGTCGATGCCGGCGAGCGCGGTGGCAAGGCCGTCGGGACGCATCCGCCCCTGGCCGTCCACCGGCACGCGCACGAGTTCGTCCGTGCCGAAGCCGAGCATGCGCAGGCTGCCCACGGTCGAGATGTGCACCTCGTCGCCGACCACGACCGTGACGCGGGGCGCGCGCTGCAGGCCGTCGCGTTCGACGTCCCAGCCGGCCCGGCGCAGCACCTCATGACGCCCGGCCGCGAGGCAGGTGAAGTTGGCCATGTGGCAGCCGGTCACGAAGCCCACGCTCGCACCGGCCGGCAGCCCCAGCAGGTCCACCACCCAGCCGGCGACGATGTCTTCGAGCACGGCCACGGCCGGCGCCATCACGTAGAGGGCGCCGTTCTGATCCCACGCCGTGCCGAGCCACTCGGCGGCGACGGTGACCGGCACGGCGCCACCGGTGACGAAGCCGAAGTAGCGCGGGCCCACCGTGGCGACGAGTCCCGGGTCCACGGCGCGGGCCATCGTCGCGATGACGTGCGCCGGGTCCTGGCCGAGAGCGGGGAGCGGTCCGCCGAGCGCCGCGCGCAGCGCCTGATGCGATGTCGTGCCGCCCACATGCCGGGCGGCCACGCCATCGAGGTAGGTGACGGCACGCAGGGCGGCCGACATCAGCAGTTCGCGGCTGGACATGCGCCATCGTATCCCGCTCCGGGAGATACTAGGGCGGCCGTGTCGCCGCTCGTCAGCATCCTCGTCCCCGTTTTCAACGAATCGTCCACCGTCGCCGCCGTGATCCGGCGTCTGCTCGAGGTGCCGCTGCCCGCGCCGCGCGAGATCCTCGTCGTCAACGACGGTTCGACCGACGGCACGCGCGAGGTGCTCGATGCGCTGCCGGCCGACGCCCGCGTGCGCATCATCCACGCACCGCAGAACGGCGGCAAAGGGCGCGCCCTGCGCATCGGTCTCGCCGAAGCGCGCGGCACCGTCATCGCGATTCAGGATGCCGACCTCGAACTCGACCCGGCGCAGCTGGCGGCCCTCGTCGCGCCGATCCTCGACGGGCTCCGCCCGCGTGGTCTACGGGTCGCGGTTCCTCGAACCCACGTCGGCCGCGCCGCTCGTCACGGTGATCGCCAATCGCACCCTCACGGCGGTCACGAACGTGCTGTACGGCTCCCGTATCACCGACATGGAGACCTGCTACAAGATCATGGACACGGGCGTGGCGCGCAGTCTCGATCTCGAGTCCGACCGCTTCGACATCGAGCCCGAGATCACGGCCAAGCTGCTGCGCCGCGGCCATACGATCGTCGAGCGGCCGGTCAGGTTCGAGCCGCGCAGCCGCGCCCAGGGCAAGAAGATCGGCTGGCGCGACGGTGTGCGCGCGCTGCAGGTGCTCGTCAAGTATCGCTGGTCATGACTGCCGGGCGCCTGCCGGTCGTCGTGGCGATCGCCGTCAGCCTCGCGCTTGGCGTCACCGCCTGGCGGGCGCGCACGGCGGCCGTGGGTGGCTCCGATTCGGCGTGTTACGCCCTCATGACGCGTGCCTACGTGGAAGGGCGCGGGCAGCCCGAAAGCCTGCTGGCCCTCGAGG
>JALHON010000433.1 GCA_022842985.1 Acidobacteriota bacterium
GCGGCCCCGGCCACGCCCGTCAGCCAGGCGCGGCGGCTGACCGGAGCCGGATCGGATGCCGGAGTGGGGTGGCAGGCCTGGCAGACGCAGCTCATCGCGCCCACTCTACCAGCAGGATTCCTGCCCGATCCGGCGTTGACGCCCGTTGGCGCCCGGGATTAGACTTCGCGCACTTGGCCCCGACGCTCCTTCGCGCCCGCGTCTGTTGTTGTCGCCGCACCTGCGACAGAGGGCCCGCCATCTGTGCGCCGTGAGTCCCGCCCGACGGCGACCGCGCACGACAGCCAGACCGGCCCTCTCGCCCGCGGGAGGGCCGTTGTCATTTTCGGGATGAAACAGCGGCGCGGCCTCCGCGTCCAACAGACGGCACCGCTTCAGGAGTTCGTATGAACCTACCCGTTCTCGCCAACATGGCCGTCTTCGTGCTCACGCTGGGCTACCTCTACCAGCGGCGCAAGGGCGGGGCGTCGATTTCGAGCAACGTGCTGCTCGCCGTGCTGCTCGGCGTGGTGCTCGGGGCGCTTGCGCAGACGGCCTACGGGCTCGGCAGCGCCGCCATCACCGGCACGATGACGTGGGTGGGCGTCGTCGGCGGCATCTACGTGCGGCTGCTGCAGATGGTGGTCACACCGCTCGTGCTCGTCTCGATTCTGTCGGCGGTGACGAAGCTGCCCGATGCCAAGGCCCTCGGCAAGATCAGCGCCGGTGTGCTCGGCACGCTGCTGCTCACCACGGCGCTCTCGGCGGCCATCGGCATCGGCGTGACGAATCTCTTCGGCCTGCGCGCCGAAGGCCTGGTGCAGGGCGCGCGCGAACTCGAGCGCGGCACCTACATGGAAACGCGCGTGGCCGAGGCGGCCAAGCTCGATCTGCCGTCGCTGCTCACGGCGATGGTGCCCACGAACATCTTCGCGGACCTGACCGGCGCGCGCTCCACGTCGATCATGGGGGTCGTCGTCTTCGCCGCCATGCTCGGCTTCGCGGCCCTCGCGCTCAAGCGCGACAAGCCCGAGGTGGGCGAGCGCGTGCAGCAGGGCATCGACACGCTGCAGCAGCTCATCCTGCGCCTCGTGCGCATGGTGCTGCGCCTCACGCCCTACGGCGTGCTCGCGCTCATGACGCGTGTGGTGGCGACGTCGAACGTGAACGACATCTACAACCTCGGCGGCTTCGTCGTCGCCTCGTACATCGGGCTCGGCATCATCGTCCTGCTGCACGCCGCCATCCTCACGGGCACCGGCCTGAATCCGGTGCGCTTCTACCAGAAGGTGCTGCCGGTGCTGACCTTCGCATTCACCTCGCGGTCGAGCGCGGCGGCCATTCCGCTCAGCGTCGAAACGCAGGTGAGCCGCCTCGGCGTGTCGCCGGCCATCGCCAACTTCGCGGCGAGCTTCGGCGCCACCATCGGCCAGAACGCCTGCGCGGGGCTCTACCCGGCGATGCTCGCCGTGATGATCGCGCCCGGCGCCGGCGTGGACCCGACGTCGTTCTCGTTCATGGCGTCGGTCGTCGGCGTGGCGACGCTCGGGTCCGTGGGCATTGCCGGCGTGGGCGGTGGCGCCACCTTCGCGGCGCTCGTCGTGCTCTCGGCGCTCAACCTGCCAGTGGCGCTCGCCGGACTGCTCATCTCGGTCGAGCCGCTCATCGACATGGGCCGCACCGCCGTGAACGTCAGCGGCTCGATGACGGCCGGCACGATCACCGGCAAGATGCTCGGCCAGCTCGACTTCGCCGTCTTCGAAGCGCACGACGCGCCGCCGACCGAAGCCGACGCCGACACCGACGAGGCGCCTGCCGGCGAACCCGCCGGCGCCCGCGCCTGAGATGTGAGGGGGACTGTCCCCATTCTGGCTCCAGCCAGACTTCCGCGCGGTGGGTGTACGATCGGCGGTGGAGTTGCCGCGCCATGCGTCTCACGCCCTTCCAGCGCCTCGCCATCACGACGACGGCGCTGACGTATCTGCTCATCGCCGTTGGCGGGCTCGTGCGCGCGTCGGGCGCCGGCCTCGGCTGTCCTGACTGGCCGCGCTGTTTCGGCTCGTGGATTCCGCCGATGTCCGCGGCGGCGCTGCCCCCCGAGTTCGACGCGTCGCAGTTCAACCCGACGCTCATGTGGACCGAGTATCTGAACCGGCTGCTCGGCGTGAGCGTGGGCTTCGCCATCTTCGCGACCACCATCTCCGCCTGGCGCCGTCACCGGCGTGAGCCGCGCGTGCTCTGGCCCACGGTGGCCGCCCTGCTGCTGACCGGCTACGAAGGCTGGCTCGGCGGACGTGTCGTGGCGCACGAACTGGCGCCGTGGATCGTCACCGCGCACATGGTCGTGGCGCTCGTCATCGTGCAGCTGCTGCTCTGGGCCACGGTGGAATCGTTCGTCGGCGCGCGGCCGGCCGCCGCGGCGCCGTCGCCCGCGCTCAGGCGCTTCGGCTGGGCGGCCTGGGCCGTGACGGCGCTGCTCCTCGTGCAGGTGGGCGTCGGCACGCAGGTGCGCGGGGCGATCGACGACGCATTGCCGACCGTGCCGCGGGCCGAGGCCCTCGCGGCGGTGGGCGCTGTCGACACCTGGCATCGCGAGCTCGGCGCCGTCGTCACGCTGGCCGTCGTGGGCCTGTGGATGTGGGCCTGGCTGCACCACGGCGCGCATGCGCCGCTGCGCCACGCGGCCAGTGCCGCGCTGGCCGCGGTGGTGGTGCAGATCGCCGCCGGCATGGTGCTGGCCGGCTTCGCGCTGCCGCCGCCGGCACAGGTGACGCACCTGACCGTGTCGAGCCTGCTGCTTGGCGCGCTCACCGCGCTCGCGCTCGTGGCGTGGAAGTGGCCGTCCCCGTCGGCTGACGCCCTCCGCGCGCCACACGCCGCCTGATGTTCGACGATCCGCTGTACGCGGCGTTCCTGAGCTTCACCTTCGTCTTC
>JALHON010000434.1 GCA_022842985.1 Acidobacteriota bacterium
CGGCGGCAGCGGGACGGCCGCCGACGGCACGGCGGCGGCGAGGGCGGCGAGCAGCAGGAACGTCACCATGTCAGCGGACGATGTTGTTGACCTGCGCCAGCATCTCGTCGGCCGCCTTGATGACCTTCGAGCTGGCCTCGTAGGCGCGCTGCCCGAGGATCATGTTGACCATCTCCTCGACCACGCTCACGTTCGAGTCTTCGAGGTAGCCCTGGGTCAACATGCCGCGCTGCTCGTTGCCGGCCGGGCCCACCTGCGGGTCTCCGGACGCGCTCGTGATCTGGAACATGTTGCCGCCGAGCGGGCTGAGACCGGCCGGATTCTGGAAGGTCGCAAGCTCGATGACGCCGAGCTGCTGCGCGGCGTTCTGCCCCGGCATGGTGGCCGAGACGGCACCGTCACGCGAGATCGTCACGGAGGTGGCGTTCTCGGGAATCGTGATGGCCGGCTCGAGCGCGTAGCCATCGGCGGTCACCACCAGTCCCTGGGCGTCGCGATGGAAATTGCCGGCGCGGGTGTAGACGGTCGAGCCATCGGGCCGGTTGATCTGGAAGAAGCCGTCACCCTGGATCGCCAGGTCGAGCGAGCTGCCGGTGGCGCGGAAGGTGCCGGTCGTGAAGTCGCGCGAGGTCGCCACGACGCGTGTGCCGAGCCCCACTTCGAGGCCGGTCGGCGAGTCGCCGGTCGTCGTCGACGACCCCGGCACGCGGGTGTGCTGATAGAACAGGTCCTCGAACTCGACGTGGCTCTTCTTGTAGCCGGCGGTGTTGACGTTGGCCAGGTTGTGCGCGACGTTGTCGATGCTCGTCTGCTGGGCGTTCATGCCGCTCGCGGCGGTATACAGGGCGCGAATCATAACGACTCCTCGAAAGAGCTAGCGGCGGCCGAACGTGTCGATGGCGCGGCCGTCGACGTCGTTCATCAGCACGGTCACGGCCTTCTGCAGGGCCTGGAAACTGCGGTTGACGGCGGTCAGCTCGGCGACGCGATCGACGACCGAGACATTCGACTGCTCGAGCGACCCGGTGCGGATGGTCGGGACGGCGACGGGCGTCGGGGTTTCGTCGGTCCGCAGCAGCGCGCCGCTCTCGCGCACGAGCGCGCCGGGATCGGCGAACTGCACGATGGCGAGCTTGCCGACGACGGCGCCGTTGTTCATGACGGTGCCGTCGGTATCCACGCTGAGCGAGCCCGTGCCCACCGTGATCGGCCCGTCCACGCCGCGCACGACGGCGCCGTCCGCGGTGATGAGCTGTCCCTCGACGGTGCGGCTCAGGTGGCCGTTGCGCGTGTAGCGCGGGCCGGCCGGCGTATCGACGGCGAGGAACCCCGCGCCTTCGATGGCGACGTCCATCGCCCGGCCCGTCGGCTCGATGGCACCGGCCCGGGCGTCGAGACGGCGGGCGCCGAGCGACGAGTCGATCGCCGACTCGAGCGCGTCGTCGAACACCGGCCGCGGCACGTTGCGGTGCCCGGTGCGTTCCGCCTTGTAGCCCGCGGTGCCGACGTTGGCCAGATCGGACGCCAGCCGATCCAGCTCGTCGAGCCGCGTGCGCATGCCGCTCAGCGCGACGTAGTGGCCGCCTGCCATGGTCCTGCTCCTTCGCTGCGGGCCTCGGGCGCCCGTTCCAGCAACAAATCGAAACCCGCGCCGGCCCCCTGGAGCCGCACCCACACGTAATGGCCCCAGCGGGCATCACGCATCCGCGCATCCCCCGTGGCCATCACGACCTGCGCCAGACGGCGCGCCGCTTCCTGCGGATCGTGTTCGCGCGCGAAGCCCATCGAGATCGCCTCGGGCGAGACGCGACCGCGCGAGGTCGCGCCGTAGTGTTCGAGCAGCGCCAGCCACTCGTCGTCGCCGACCAGGTACGGCTCGGGCATCCAGCCCGTCTGCTGGCGGAAGATCGAGAGCGCCGTACGCGGCACTGGCGCCGGGAAGGCGACGCGGATGCGGCCCGATTCGGGCGGTCCGATCGGCACGATCCGCAGCGCCTGTATGGCGTCGAGGCTGAGGCCGCCCGGCGCCTCGTGCACACGGGCCACGTCGACGGTGGCGAGATAACTCACGCCGGCCTGTTCCGCCAGCGCGCGCAAGAGCGCCTGCGGATCGACGGCGCCCATCGAGCGCAGCTGCTCGCCGAGCCGCAGCCGGCTCTCGGTCTGCGCCTCGAGGGCCGCCGCAATCTGCTCCTGCGGCACCGCGCCCTGATGACGCAGCAGCGCCCCGAGGCGTATGCCGGGCAGCCGCGGACGTACTTCCTGGCTCGCCGGCACGACGTGCAGGCGCGTCCGGATGACGGCCTCGACACAGCCCTGCGAGCAGTGCCACTGGCCATCGAGCGTGGCGCCGCGCGCGACGCCGAGGCGCCACCACCGCGACGGCCGCGTGCAGGTCTCAGACGCGCACGGCGGCATGGCGGGCTCCCCGCGGACGGCGGGACTTCGTGAGCGAGTTCATCCAGCGTTCGAGGTCGTCGAGCACGCCGGGGCCGGCCTCGGCGGTCTCTTCGGCTTCGCGCGCGGTCACGGGTTCGGCCGCGGTCTCGAGGCCGAGGTGCAGCCGCACTTCGCTTTCCGAGAGCGATTCGGCGCTGGCGATGTCTTCGATCGCCTTGCCCTTGCGTACGGCGGCGGCGATCCGCCGCGTCGTGGCGCGGCGCGTCGACCCGGCGGCCGTCGGCCTGGCGCCGAGGCGTTCAAGTTCCGTGGCCACATTGACGAATCCTTCTTCAGTGGTATCCGTCAGGAGTTCGAGCGCGGCGGTGAGCTGGGCGACGCGGGCCGTCGCGTCGGCGGTGACGCGTGTCGATCGGGCCAGCTTCCACAGCAGCACGATCTGCACGACGAACAGCACGGCCAGGCCGGCGGCCGCGGCCGCCATCGGGGTCAGCACAGAGGTCATAGCT
>JALHON010000435.1 GCA_022842985.1 Acidobacteriota bacterium
TGCGGCGCGGCCGACGTCGTCACGACCGCCGGCGGCGGCGCGCACGCGATCATGACCGCGAGCAGGGCCGCGAGTCCCGCAAGGCGGCTACGCATGCGGCGTCTCCGCCGGCTGGAGCTGTCCGGCCAGGCGCCGCGGCACGTCGGCCTCGATGCGCGTGCGGGTGCCGATCGTGACCTGCGAGACGACGCGCCCGTGCCGGAAGATCCAGCGCAGGCGCTCGTGATCGGCCGGATCGTCGGGGTCGAGTTCCACGCTCACCCGCTGGCGGTCGAGCGCCACGGCGGCAGCCACCGCCTCGACGAGCGCGTCGCAGCCTTCCCCGGTGGCCGCTGAGATGCAGAAGCGCGCCGGATCGGCTTTCTCGAGGGCGGCGCGTTCGTCGGCCGTCATCTGGTCGATCTTGTTGTAGACCTCGAAGCGCGGCACGGTGAGCGCGTGCACGCCCTCGAGCACGCGCATCACCGCGGCGATCATGCGCTCGCGCTCCGGATGCGACGCGTCGATGACGTGCAGGATGAGGTCGGCATCCGCCGCTTCCTCGAGCGTGGCGCGGAACGCGGCGACGAGCGCGTGTGGCAGGCGATCGATGAACCCGACCGTGTCCGACACGAGCAGCTCGCGTTCGTCGGGCAGGCGCATGCGGCGCACGAGCGGATCGAGCGTGACGAAGAGCGCGTCGGAGGCCACGGCGTCGGACTTGGTGAGCCGGTTGAAGAGCGTGGTCTTGCCGGCGTTCGTGTAGCCGACGAGCGCCACGGTGGGCACCATGGCCTTGTCGCGGCGTTCGCGCAGCTGCCCGCGGCGCTTGCGCACCTGTTCGATCTCGTCGCCGATGACCTTGATCCGCGTGCGGATGCGCCGGCGATCCATTTCGAGCTTGGTTTCGCCGGGGCCGCGCGTGCCGATCCCGCCGCCGAGGCGCGACAGCGCGGAACTGGCGCCGACGAGGCGCGGCAGCAGGTACTTGAGCTGCGCGAGTTCCACCTGGAGCTTGCCCTCGCGGGTGCGGGCGCGCTTCGCGAAGATGTCGAGGATGAGCTGTGTGCGGTCGACGACCTTGCAGGCGACGACGTCCTGCAGCTCGCGCAGCTGCGCCGGTGTCAGCTCGTTGTCGACGATGACGAGGTCGACGCGCGCTTCGGCGCAGGCGAGCGCCAGCGCCTTGGCCTTGCCGCGGCCGATGAAGGTGCCCGGGTCGGGCGTGGGCCGTTCCTGGAGCGCGCGCACGACCACGTCGGCGCCAGCCGCGTCGGCCAGACCCGCAAGTTCTTCGAGTGATTGCTCGGCGTCGGCCCGGCGCATCGCGCCGGTGACGAGCCCGACGAGCGCCGCGCGTTCGCGGGCGGCGAGCCGTCGTTCGGTCATGGGTTGGATCCTGAAGCGTATAATCGCACACTTGACCGCCTGCCGGCGGGCCTCCGCGGAGCCTGCGTGCCTCAGATCCCGATCGACTTCGTGCTCTTCGCCCTGACGCTCGCGGGCGTCGCCCTCTTCCACCACCACACGCTGAAGGTGGCGGTCTCGGGCCTCGCCGTCATCGCGCTCTACAAGGTGCTGCTCTCGCCCTTCCGCGAGGGCGCGGGCCTGGCCGGCCTCGGCACGCACCTCGTGCACGAGTGGGTCGTCATCGCCAACCTCGGCCTGCTGCTCACCGGCTTTGCACTGCTCGCGCGCCAGTTCGAGGAAAGCGGCGTGCCCGAGGCGCTGCCGCGGGTGCTGCCTTCGGGCTGGGGCGGCGGCTTTGCCCTGCTCGGGCTCGTCTTCGTGCTGTCATCGTTCCTCGACAACATCGCCGCCGCCCTCATCGGCGCCACGGTGGCCAAGATCGTGTTCCCGTCGGTCCATATCGGCTACCTGGCCGCGATTGTCGCCGCATCGAATGCCGGTGGCTCGGGCAGCGTCGTCGGCGACACCACCACGACGATGATGTGGATCGACGGTGTCTCGCCGCTCGACGTCACCCACGCGTATGTCGCGGCCTTTCCGGCGCTCGCCGTGTGCGGATTCATCGCCGCCCGCCAGCAGCACGCGCACGCGCCGATGCGCCTCGCCGGCGACCACGCACACGCCGTCGACTGGGGGCGGATTGGCGTCGTCGCCGTGCTGCTCGGCGCGGCGCTCGCCGCCAACATCGGCGTGAACGCGACGGCGCCCGATCTGGCCAACCAGTTCCCGGTGCTCGGCGTGGCGCTCTGGGCCGCCATCCTCCTGACCGCCGCCTACCGGAAGCCCGACTGGGCGGTGCTGCCGAGCGCGGTCACCGGCGCCGCCTTCCTGCTCTCGCTCGTGCTCGCGGCGTCGATGATGCCGGTCGAACGCCTGCCGGCGGCCTCGTGGCAGACGGCCTTCGGGCTCGGCTTCATCTCGGCGGTGTTCGACAACATCCCGCTCACGGCACTGGCCCTGCGTCAGGGCGGCTACGACTGGGGCATGCTGGCCTACGCCGTCGGCTACGGCGGTTCGATGGTCTGGTTCGGCTCGTCGGCCGGCGTTGCCGTGACGAACGTGTTCCCCGAGGGCAAGTCGGTGGCGCAGTGGCTGCGGCACGGCTGGCACGTAGCGCTCGCCTACGTCATCGGATTCTTCATCCTGCTCGGCGCGCTCGGCTGGCAGCCGCACGAACCGCACCGCGCGCCCGCGGCCGGCGCCGCCGGGGTCGAGGCCCACTGACGATGGCGCGCGCGAAGACGGCCACGCGCAAGCCGAAGCTGCCGCGGGTGCCGCTGCCCCGCCAGACCGGCGGCCGGCATGAAGACAAGACGAAGCGGCCGCTCCGGAAGCAGAAGCACCGCACGCCGCCCGCGAGCGACGAGTAGCCGCTAGTGGGCGTGCGCGGCCCGGCCGCGCGCCATCCACGTCCACACACACGCCGCCAGCACGACGAGCAGCGCGACGTCGGCCTCG
>JALHON010000436.1 GCA_022842985.1 Acidobacteriota bacterium
AGGCGCGCGACAGAGACGAGGTGCGTGCCGGCCCCGGGCACGGCGCCCCCCGCCACGCCCGTGCGCGCACCGCTGACGGTCACGAGGTGCCCCGCCGCCGCGTGCCAGCGCAGCACCTGCCGCAGCTCGGCGAGGGTGGCCGGCTCGGCGACACTCGCCACCGCCGGCGCGGTCATCCGCGATTCATCGCGCAGCAGATCCGAGACGTCCGCCGGCTGGGGCGCCACGCGCACGCAGGCGGGCGCGGCCATGACCGGCCCGGCCAGATCGCGCGCTTCGAGGTCGTGCGCCATCGCTAGTAGAGGATCCGCGTGCGCACGTTCATCGGCAGCGCCGAGATGCGCGCGTGCACTTCGTCCGAGAGCTCGCGGTTCACGTCCATCACGAGGTAGCCGATGTCGCGCGTCGTGGCGAGCTGCTGCGCCTCGATGTTGGCGCCCACTTCCGAGACGATGTTGTTCACCGCGGCCAGCACGCCCGGCACGTTCTGGTGGATGTTGAGGATGCGGTGCGTCCCGGGCATCGACGGCGGATTCACCTGCGGGAAGTTCACCGCGCCTTCCGTGGAGCCGCGGTCGATGAACTCGCTGAGCGCGTGCGCCACTTCGAGGCCGATGGCGCGCTGCGCTTCCTCGGTATTGCCGCCGACGTGCGGCGTCAGGATCACGTTGGGGAGATCATCGAAGCCCACATCGAATTCCGCCACCGTGGGCGTGGGTTCGGTCGGGAAGACGTCCAGCGCGGCGCCGCCCAGATGGCCGCTCGCGAGGGCCGCGCGCAGCGCGTCCACGTCCACGACCTTGCCGCGCGAGAGATTCAGCAGATAGCTGCCGCGGCGCATACGCGCCAGTTGCGGCGCGCCGATCATGGCGAGCGTGCGCGGCGTTTCCGGCACGTGGAGCGACACGAAGTCCGACTGCTCGATGAGCTCGTCGACGTCGGCGACGGGACGCGCGAGTCCGAGCGGCAGCTTCCGCACGATGTCGTGGAAGAGCACGCGCATGCCGAACGCCTCGGCGAGCAGCCCCACCTGCTGGCCGATGTGCCCGTAGCCGATGAGGCCCACGGTGTGGCCCCGCACCTCGTGCGCACCGGCCAGCGACTTGTCCCAGTGGCGATGATGCAGCGCGTTGCTCTTGTCGCCCAGGCGGCGGGCCAGCGCGATCATCGCGCCCATCGTGAGCTCGGCCACGCTGCGCGTGGAGGCGTGCGGGGCGTTGAACACGGGAATGCCGCGCTGGGCGGCGTCGCGAATCGCCACCTGATCGGTGCCCACCGAGAAACAGCCGATCGCGAGCATCTTCCCGGCGTGCGCCAGAACGTCTTCACGCACTTTGGTCCGCGACCGCACTCCGAGGACGTGCGAAGCCGCGATGACCTCGGCCAGTTCGGCGCCTTCGAGCGCGCGTGGGATCACCTCCACGGTATAGCCGCGTTCGGTCAGCGCCTGGGCGGCGCTCGGGTGCACGTTTTCGAGCAGGGTGATGCGGATGCGATGACGGGGAAACGAGGTGTCGGACATGCGGACGCCTTCGATCTTAGCGCACGCGGGTGGGCCGTCCGGCTGGCGCGGTACAAACGAAAGGCGGACCCCGAAGGGCCCGCCTGAATGGCGACGGAGCGCCCGCATGCGCGGGCGGCGAGGCCTAGCGGCCGGCGCCGACGAGCTGCGGCTGCTCGTCGGGCACGGCGATCTGGATGCGGCGCGGCTTCACGCTCTCCTTCACCGGAATAGCGAGCTGCAGCATGCCGTGACGGTGCGAGGCACTGACCTTCTCGAGGTCGAGGAACTGCGGCACCGTGATCGACTGCTCGAAGAGCACGCGCGGACCGGTCTTCGCGTCGCCCGGCTCCTGCGCGCGCACGCTCAGGGTGTTGCCCACGGCTTCGAGGGTGACGTGCTGCGGGTCGATGCCGGGCATCGGCACATCGATCCGCCAGCCGTCGTCGGTCTGGGTGGCCTGGAACGCCGTGGCCGGAGCGGCCGCGGTGCGCGCGGGGAGGTCGCGCCAGAACTGGTTGAAGAGTCGATCGACATCGCGCTGGAAGCTGAAGAGTTCGTCGTAGGGCGAGAAACGAGTCATCCGGAACATGGTGGTTACCTCCTCTCAGCACTGACCACGCATCGATATGATGCGATTACAGTCAGATGATATGAGTCGTTATGGCTCATGTCAAGGTACTGGGACGGGCCTCCATGCCCAGATGTTTACGATTCGGCACTAAATGTTAGGGGGCTTGGCGGTGGCGGTCCAGGTCCGCCCGAATCGCCGCCGCCAGGCTCCGCACGGCCGGTCCGGCCTGAGGCTCGGGGGTGTTGGCAAAGCCGAGCACGAACCCGCGAGTGCGCGGCGACCTGGCGTAGTAGGCAGACAGCGGCGCCGCGGCCACGCCCGCCGCGCGCACGGCCCGGCTCACCGCCACGTCGTCCACGTCGGGCCGCAGCCGCACCGCGATGTGCAGTCCGGCATCCGGCGGCTCGCCCACCTCGAGCACGTCGCCGGCGTGACGCGCCAGTGCGTCGAGCAGCGCCGCGCGGCGATCGCGATACACGGCGCGCATGCGGCGCACGTGCGCGGCCAGGCGGCCTTCTGCGATGAAGCGGGCCAGCACGAGCTGCATGAGTCCCGGCGTGTAGCGATCGCTCGCGCTCTTCAGGTCCGTGAGGCGCGTGACGAGCGGACGCGGCGCCACGAGATACCCGAGGCGCAGCCCCGGCGCGAGCATCTTGCTGAACGTGCCGAGGTAGAGCACGCGCTCGTGACGATCGAGCGCATACAACGGCGTCTGCGGACGTCCCGCGAACCGGTAGTCGCCGTAGTAGTCGTCCTCGAGGACCGCGGCGCCGGTGGCGTGCGCCCACGCGAGCAGCGCGCGCCGGCGCGGCAGGCT
>JALHON010000437.1 GCA_022842985.1 Acidobacteriota bacterium
GGCCGGCCGGCCGGCGCGCAGGCGCTCCGCCTGCCCGCCGCCGTCGGCATCGCGGTGGCCTGGGTAGGCGCGGCGGGCAGCGCCGACCCGGCGATCCGTGCCGTCGAGCTCGTTCACTTCGTCGAGTACGGCGTGATCGCGTGGCTGTTCGTGCGCGCCTGGCAGCCGCGGGCGGGCCGTCACGCCTACCTGCTGGCGGCGCTTGCCGCCTTTCTCGCCGGCATCGCCGAGGAGGCGTATCAGTGGTGGCTGCCGGCGCGTGTCGGCGAGCTGCGTGACGTCTGGCTGAACGGCGTCGCCATCGGCTGCGCGCTGCTCTTCGTGTCGGGGCTCACGGACCGGGCGCCGTGTCA
This sequence comes from Acidobacteriota bacterium, assembly GCA_022842985.1. GTDB lineage: Bacteria > Acidobacteriota > Vicinamibacteria > Vicinamibacterales > UBA2999 > CADEFD01. The sequence goes on from JALHON010000437.1 coordinate 354, forward strand.
TCTGCCGCGCGCGCGGGTCGCGCCGCTCGTCGCGCGCATGGTCGCGCTCGTCGTGCTCGCGTTGGCGGGCTTCGTCCACGTGGTGCATCTCGGCGCGCGCATCACCGACGGGCCCACGACGTTCCTCTCGCGCTTCACCCCGGACGCGCTGGCCGCTGCCACCCGCGACCGGCGCGCCCGCTGGGCCGTGGCGCCGCCGCTCGTGCGTCCCGATCGGCTGTCACGCGAAGACCAGTACGCCACCGAGGGCGTGCAGCACGTGCAAGCGCGCAATGCCGCGTGGACCCGCGGGGACGCGGTGAGCGCATGGCACGAGAACCGGATCCTCGAAGGCGCCTTCGCGCCGGTGCTCGACACGCCGTCGTATCTGTCGCGCACCGGCCACCGCTGGCCCGCGGCGCAGCGCACCGACGCCGAGGCCCGGGCGGGCGCCGCCGTCCTCGAGCCGTTCGAGAGCCGTGCCTTTCCCTACCCGATCTACGTCTGGCCGCCAGCCGCCCTGTGGGCAACCGCCGTCGTCACGGCACTCGCCTGCCTGTGGTGCGGCCGCCGCGCCGCGGCGTGACGGCCTGGCGCGCGCCGGTTCACTCGCGCACGCGGCCGGCCAGCCACACGAGTTCGGCGAGCATGCCGTCAACGCGCTTCTCGTAGACCGGGTCGAGCGCGGTGCCGTCGGGCGCGAAGCTGTCCTGCACCTTCGAGACGGCCACGGTCTGCGGCAGGACGAACGCCCCCATGTAGACCAGCACCGGCACGAGCTGCGACCAGGCGATGACGCCGCCGTGTCCGCCGCCCGACACCGTGACGAGCGCCACCGGCGTGCGCTTGAACTGCGGCAGGAAGTAATCGAGGGCGTTCTTCAGCACGCCCGGATACCCGTGGTTGTACTCGGGCGACACGATGACGATGGCGTCGGCGCGCTCGATGGCGGCGCCGAGCTCCACGAGGCCGGACGGCGGCGGGTCGACGCGGCCCAGGCGCTCCTCCATCACCGGCAGATCGATGGCGGCCAGATCGGCAAGCTGCGCCGTCACGCCGTCGAGACGCGACAGGCGCTGCATGACGAAGCTCGAGACACGGTCGCTGAGGCGCCCGCGGCGGGCGCTTCCGGTGATGACGAGAACGGTGAGCGGTGTGGACGCCATAGGCCGGTATGACGCACCGGCCACCGTCGTCGTTTCGCGCGGCGCGCGGCCGCACCGCGATCAGCAGCTCACGCAGCGGTGGTTGTTCTTCGCGCCGAGGCTCTCGAGCAGCGCGATGGCCTCGGGATACGGCTGCACGCGCTGCACGGGGCCATTGGCCATGTCCACCGTGGTCTGCCCGGTGCGGCCGATGGCGGTGACGTCGGCGCCCTTCGACACCAGGTACTTGATGAGGTCGACATCGCCGCGGGCCGCCGCGTGATGGAGCGGCGTGTAGCCGTTGTGGTCGCGCGCGTTGACGTCGGCGCCCAGTTCCTCGACCAGGAACTTCACCGCCGGCACCCAGCCATCCGGCACGTGACGGTGGGTGTTGCCGGCGAAGCCAAGCCCGTACCCCACGCCCGACGCGGCGTGAATCGGCGCCACGGCAGGGCCGTGCCACGGAATCGGCGCGAGCCCCGACTGATCGGGCAGGCTTGGATCCGGACCGCCTTCTTCGTACCGCTCGGGCACCTTCGCAGTGCGGATGTTCGGGTCGGCGCCGTACTTCAGGAGCAGCTTCATCGCCGGAATATCGAGCGTGTAGGCCGCCAGCCAGAAGGATGTGGCGCCGGTGCGATCCACGCCGAGCAGGTCGCGGTTGTAGGTCGTGTACCAGAGCGTGCGCGTGAGGCGGGCGTTCACGTCGGCGCCGGCCTTGAGGAAGCGCTCCGCGAGGTCGAGGTAATCGACCGACTGCTGCATGTAATGCGAGGGCTGCGGATGCCGCGCCTTCGGCGCCCACTGCATGTTCAGCACGCCGTAGAGGGGCGTGGCGCCGGCGTCACTCGCCAGGCGCGGATCGGCGCCGCGCGCGAGCAGCGCCGCGGCCAGATCGTAGTGGCCGTTGATCGTCGCCATGAGCAGCGGGCTCGTGCGGTCACCGGTGCTCACCTGATTGAGGTCGGCGCCGAGATCGACGAGCGCGAGCGCCGTTTCGGAGCGGCCATCGCGGGCGGCGAGCAGCAGCGCCGTGAGCCCCCCCTGCGAGCCGACGAGTTCCGCGTAGCCGAGCGGCTCGGGCTCGTTGCCCGAATCATCGCCACGCGCGGCGCGCTGATTGCCAGCGGGCTTCGGCGCGCCGCCGATCTTCGCGAGTTGCTCGGCGCGTTCGCGCTGCAGCTGCGCGATGCGCTGATTGCGGGCCCGGCTGTCGGCCTGGTCGGCCTTGTTGCGGGCGATGAGATCCACCACCTTGGCCGTGGCGCCGATCTCGGCGCCGCGCGCGACGAGCGCCTTCACGGCATTGGTGCGGCCGGCGGCCGCGGCGAACATGAGCGGCGTCTGCCCCCACTGCGGCTCGCGCGCGTCCACGGGGGCCCCGGCGGCGAGAAGCGCCTCGACGAT
>JALHON010000438.1:0-938 GCA_022842985.1 Acidobacteriota bacterium
CCCGGGACGGACGGCGAACTTGCCGACCGGGATGCCCGGGATGTTGTGCATGCCGTACACGCCCTCGACCGGAAACTTCTCGAACAGCCCCTCTTCCACCATCACGCGACCGCCGCCCTCGTTCTCCTCGGCCGGCTGGAAGATGAAATAGACCGTGCCGTCGAAATTCTTCGTCTCGGCGAGATACTTGGCGGCGCCCAGCAGCATGACCGTGTGGCCGTCATGGCCGCAGGCGTGCATTTTGCCCGGGATCGTCGACTTGTGATCGAAGTTGTTGGTCTCGTGGACGTCGAGCGCATCCATGTCGGCGCGCAGGCCGATCGCGCGCTTGGACGTGCCCGAGCGCAGCACCCCCACGACGCCGGTCTTGGCCAAGCCACGATGGACCTCGATGCCGAAGCTCTCCAGTTTCGCCGCGACGACATCGGCCGTCCGCACTTCCTCGAAGGCCGTTTCCGGGTGGCTGTGAATGTCATGACGCCACGCGGTCATGTCCTTGTGGAACGAGGCAATGCGGTTGATGACCGGCATCCTGAAATCTCCGTTGAAACTGTTGCGCCGGATCGTAAGCGAGCCCCGCCACAGATCAAGCACGCTCCGCATGCGCCCGCGCACACCCCGATTCAGGTATTGAGGGCGTAAGTCCGATCCTCGATCGGCAGGCGGCCTTCCTCGATCGCGTGGCAGGCCACGGTGCCGCCCTCGATCGGCAGCGCCTTGGGCCGTTCGCTCTTGCAGCGGTCGTTGGCGAACGGACAGCGCGGATGGAAGGAGCAGCCTGACGGCGGGTTGATCGGGCTCGGCACCTCGCCGCCGACCGGGCTGCGCTGGCGGCCGGTCATCTCGAGGTCGGGAATCGTGTCGAGCAGCATCCGCGTGTAGGGGTGCTTGGGCCGCCGGAACAGCGTGTCGGTCGGGGCCACTTCGACCAGGCGGCC
>JALHON010000438.1:948-2834 GCA_022842985.1 Acidobacteriota bacterium
GGTAGGTGAGCTGCAGCCGCCGCTGCAGATCGACCATCAGGTTCAGGATCTGCGCCTGCACCGAGACGTCGAGCGCCGACGTCGGCTCGTCGCACACCAGGAATTCCGGCTCGCTGGCGAGCGCTCGCGCGATCGAGATGCGCTGGCGCTGGCCGCCCGAGAATTCGTGCGGATACTTGCGTCCGTCGGCGGGGTTCAGCTTCACCTGGCGCAGCAGCGCCGCGACGCGCGCCTCGAGGTCGGCCTTGCCGGTGGACAGGCCGAAGGCGCGGATCGGCTCGGCGATGATGTCGAACACGCGCCAGCGCGGATTGAGGCTGGCATACGGATCCTGGAAGATCATCTGCATGCGCCGGCGCAACGCCGCCATGTCGACCCGGCTGTGGCGGCCGGCCATGTCGTTGCCGTCGATTTCGATGCGACCGGCCGACGGCGGATAGAGGCCCACGACGAGACGTGCCACCGTGGACTTTCCGCACCCCGACTCGCCCACCAGGGAGAAGGTCTCGCCCTTGGCGATCTCGATGTCGATGCCGTCGACGGCCTGGACGATCTGGCGTGGCCGGCCCTCGATGGTGCGCACGAGCCACGGCGCCGAGACGTCGAAGTGGCGCTTCAGGCCCGTGATACGGACGAACTGGCTGCCGCTGCCGTCAGGCATCGACCGTCTCCTTGCCAAGGGCCGGCCCGACGCCGCCGCGATCGTGCAGCCAGCACGCGGCGCGCGTCGTACCCGCGGCCATGAGATCGGGCCTCTCGACGAGGCATCGCTGCCCGCGCGCGGTGCAGCGCGGGTTGAAGGCGCAGCCTTGGGGAATTTCGGTCAGCCGCGGCATGGCGCCGTCGATCTGGGTCAGACGCTCGGTGCGAACGCCGAGGCTCGGGATGGAACCCATCAGGCCCCCGGTATAGGGATGCCTGGCGTGCTTCACCACATCGCGCACCGGCCCGATCTCGGCGATGCGGCCGGCGTACATCACAGCCACGCGGTCGGCGGTTTCAGCGATCACACCCATGTCGTGGGTGACCAGCATCACCGCCGTGCCGTGTTCGCGGCAGAGCCGCTTCAGCAGGGCGATGATCTGTGCCTGGATGGACACGTCGAGCGCCGTCGTCGGCTCGTCGGCCACGATCAGGCGCGGGCCCGCGCACAGCGCCAGCGCGATCACCACCCGCTGCCGCATGCCGCCGGAGAACTGGTGTGGATAGTGGTCGATGCGCATCTCGGCACCGGGGATGCCGACTTCCTTCAGCAGCTCGATCGCCCGGTTCCGCGCCTCGGACGAAGACAGCGGAAGATGGGTCTGGATCGTCTCGACGAGCTGATGACCCACCGAATAGAGCGGATTGAGGCTGGTCAACGGGTCCTGGAAGATGGCGCCGATACGGGCCCCACGCACCTTGCGCATCTCCTCGTAGGGCAGATTGTCGATACGCCGGCCCTCGAGGCGGATTTCACCGCCGGCAACACGGCCCGGCGGTTCGAGCAGGCCGATGATGGCGTTGCCGGTCAGCGACTTGCCGGCGCCCGACTCGCCCACCACGCCCAGCACTTCGCCCGGCGCGATATCGAACGAGACGTCGTCGACCGCGAGCAGAGTGCCGCGGCGCGTCGGGAACTCGACGCGGAGATTGCGGACTTCGAGAAGAGGCTGGTTGTTCGATGCGGCGGCCATCGGGCGTGCCCTATCGAAGCTTCGGATTGAGCGCGTCGCGCAGCCAGTCGCCGAGCAGGTTCACCGCCAGAACGAGTGCCGCGAGCGTGACGCCGGGAAACACGGTGATCCACCAGTCGCCGGATTGCAGCACCTCGTTACCGAGGCGGATCAGCGTGCCGAGCGACGGCTCGGTCGACGGCAGGCCGACGCCGAGGAACGACAGCGTCG
>JALHON010000439.1 GCA_022842985.1 Acidobacteriota bacterium
CGATGGCAAGACCGTCCTCGATCTCGCCGAAGGCCTGCAGCTTCGCCGCGTGCGTGTCATGGGCGCCAACCGGATCGAACTGACCGGCTTCACCGATGCCATGCGCGAGCGGCTGTCCGCCTACGGCCTGTTCCACGAGATCATCTCGTGGAAGCTGCGCATGTTCATCCCCACCGACACGGCGGGCGCCGAAGTTCTGGCGAAGGTGCTCGAACGCTACCCGGTCGCACGCATCTCTGAGCGGACAGTATGACCATGCCGGGATATGCGGGCGAACTGGCACGCCGCCTCGCGCGCGAGGCCGAAGCAGTGTGCCGCCGGTATCTGTCGAACGGCCGCCGTGACGGACGCTACTGGCTGGTCGGCGACGTGAAGAACACGCCCGGGCGCTCGATGTTCGTGCGCCTCAGCGGTCCTGACTTCGGTAAGGGTGCGGCCGGCAAATGGACCGATGCCGCCACCGGCGAGCATGGCGACCTGCTCGATATTATCGGCCGGACCTGCGACCTCGATGATTTCCACGACGTCGAGGCCGAAGCGCGACGTTTCCTCAGCCTGCCGCGGCCGCAGGCCGTCCCAGACCCGAAACCGCGCCCGGCATCTGCGCCTGCCGGCACGCCAGAATCGGCACGCCGTCTCTTCGCGATGTCGCAGCCGATTGCGGGCACAATCGTAGAAGCGTATCTGCGCACACGCGGCATTACGGCTTTGCACGGAACCGGAGCCTTACGCTTCCATCCGCGCTGCTATTTTCGGCCCGATCGCGATGCCCCGACCGAGACCTGGCCGGCCATGATCGCAGCCGTGACCGATCTCGACGGCCGCATCACCGGCGCACACCGCACCTGGCTCGACCCCGCCGGTTTCGACTCTGTCAGGCTCGGCAAAGCACCCATCGACTCGCCGCGTCGCGCGATGGGTCATCTCCTTGGCAACGCCGTCCGATTCAGTGTCGCGCGCGATGTCGCGGCCGCCGGCGAAGGCATCGAGACCATGCTGTCGCTTCGCTGCGTCATGCCGGACATGCCGATGATGGCGGCGCTCTCGGCCGCGCATCTCGCCGCCATCCTGTTTCCGGCAACGCTGCGCCGGCTGTATGTCGTGCGCGACAACGATCCGGCAGGTGACGGCACGGTGGTTAGACTGTTCGACCGCGCGCACGCGGCCCGGATCGATGCGGTCACATTGTCGCCCCAGGGCGACGACTTCAACGACGATCTGCGCCGCTTCGGCGTTGACGCGCTGCGAGCGGCGGTTCGGGTGCAGCTCGTCCCGGAAGATGTCGCGCGGTTCATGCGGCTCTGACGCCGACGCCGGAACGGGAGCGCGCCGGGGCCGGTGCGTTGCAGCCTGGCCAGTGTCTCAGCGCGCTTCCTTCGGAGAGGGCCGCGCCGACGGCCTTCTTGAGAGGCGACCTTTGCGGCAAGCGGCCCGGCTCCCGCAATGGCTGCGCCCGGCTATTTTCCGCCGCGCGCCGCCGAAGAGGCGCTCACATTATACATAGAGCGACGGCACGCTTTGCATCGCGAAGCAAAATAGCCGTCCTCCGCCATCCTCCGCTTCGCTGCGGCCGCTGCGCTTCGCTCCGCGGTGCAGGCCCGGTCCGCCCGCCGCCTTTTGTCGCCATGAAGGCCGCGATGGGCGCGGCCGATCCGACAGAAGGAAGCACCTCATGACGACCGACCATGACGACACCGCCTACGAGCCGCACGCCGCATCCGCGACCGACACCATCCTCACCGAGTTGCAACTGCACGGCTACCGTCCGTTCCAGGACGAGCCCGATCCGCGGCCGCTCCCCGACGCGCGCATTGTCGCTGGCGCCGTTGCCGACATCTTCGACGCGCTCGTAGCCACCTTGAGCGAGACCCGCCTCGAACCTGACCTCGAAGACTTGCTGTGGTCGACGGTCAATCTCTTCCACCGCGCCAATGGCCGGATCGAGCGCAACCTCGACGACAACGAGCAGGCGCAGCGGCGCTGCCAGCGCGAACAGGACGGCTCCGAGATCCGCTCGGTCGAATTGGAGCGGCTCACGGCCGAAGGCATGACGCTGATCGAGCGCCGCAACGTCATGGAATACTTCCGCGACCAGGCGGCCGAGTATTTCGCGCGCCATACCGGATCGCACTGGCACCCGCGCAACGGATCGATGGTCAACCATCGCACATTGACTGCGGCGATGATCGACAGTCGCGACTTCATCGCCGCCAAGCGCCGGGCCGAGACCGAGGTGATGCTGCCGCCCGGTCGGAAGATCGCCTTCACCGGCGGTCTCGACTTCAACGATCACCGCCTGATCTGGGATCGCCTCGACCAGGTCCGCGCCAAGCACCCGGACATGGTCCTGTTGCACGGCGGATCGCCGAAGGGCGCCGAGCGTATCGCCGCCCGCTGGGCCGATCACCGCAAGGTGCCGCAGATCGCCTTTCGTCCCGATTGGGCCAAGCACGCCAAGGCCGCGCCGTTCAAGCGCAACGACGCCATGCTAGACGTGCTGCCGATCGGTGTCCTCGTTACGCCGGGCTCCGGCATCCAGGCCAACCTCGCCGACAAGGCGCGCCGGCTCGGCATCCCGGTCTGGAAGGTCGGCAGCAGTGGCGCATGAGCGCTGTTGCCGGGATCAGTCGCGGGCCTCCATGCTCGCGGCTGATCCTACATAGGGCAGACGTTAGAACTCGCGTCGAACGAAAGGCCGGCATCGACCCGTTGCGGACGTTCCGCAACCGGGAATGATCACTCGACAAAGATCGCGAGATTCTTGAGCGTAGACTGCAAGCCCGCGTCATGATCTTCCTGCCGTATCCCCTCTGGAACGTTTTCGCAGGT
>JALHON010000440.1 GCA_022842985.1 Acidobacteriota bacterium
GTTGGAGCCCGGCGCTTCGGGCGAAGGGAAGGCCGACTGGGTGCCGCCGGTGATGCGGGCCTGCGCGTTGGCCGGCGACGGACCGCCGTCGAGAGCGCCTGCAGCGGCAAGGGCGGCGCCGCCGGCGATGAAGGTCCTGCGCGATGGATCGGTCACGATTTCCTCAACGGGTGTCCAGAGCGGTGCGAAGCCGGGCGAAGGCCGTGGCGTCGTCGGGCAGGCCAAAGCGCATCCGCGAAGGCCAGTGCGGGAAGTGCCGGACATGAAGTCCGCCGCGGCCCAACCGGTCGATCATCGAAGACGCCTCGGGATGCTCGGCGAGACAGAAGAGCGACGTTCCGCCGACAATGGTGAAGCCAGCGTCCTTCAGGATCTCGTCGAGTTGATGGCGGTCCGCCTGGAGGCGTCGGGACGCTGCATCCAGCCAGGCGTCGTCGGCAAGCGCTGTTCGCCCGATCTCCAGCGCGGGACCAGAGACCGCCCACGGTCCGAGTTCGTCGCGCAAGGAAAAGGCGAGGTCGGGGTTGGCGACGGCGAAGCCCAGGCGAAGGCCGGCGAGGCCGTAGGTCTTGCCAAAGGAACGCAGCACCACGGTGCGCGGCGGCAGCCTGCCCGCGAGGCTGGCCTCGGACGGCGACAGGTCGATGAAGGCTTCGTCGACGACGAGCAACCTCGGGCGCGGCGGCAGCGCTTCGACCGGCACAAGGCGACCGGTGGGATTGTCGGGATTCACGAGGACCACGACCTCTGCGTCGCCTGCCTCGTCGAGGCTGGAAACGACGGCGACGTCGTGGCCCTGCCGGCGCCAGCAGACCTGATGTTCTTCATAGGTCGGGCCGACGACGGCGACGCGTGATCGAGGCACGAGGCGCGGGATCGCCTGGATGAGCGCCTGCGTGCCGGGTGCTGCGACGATCGTTGCCGGATCGCGAACGCCGTAGCGCCGCGCGGCGGCGGCGATCAGCGCGTCGTTCTGTTCGCGCGTGGGCAGGCGCGACCAGGCTTCGGGCGGCAGATCGGGCACCGGATAAGGCATCGGGTTGATGCCCGTCGACAGGTCGAGCCATGGCGACGGCGCGTCGGGGAAGCGCTGGCGCACGGCCGAAAGGTCGCCGCCATGCACCACTGGTGTTCCGTTCGGGTCGCCCATGTTAGGCAGAGCGCTCATGTTCGCGGGTCTTGCCCTCGTTGCCGTCGCCGTCGAAGCGGCCTTCGGATATCCCGACGCCCTCTATCGCGCGATCGGACATCCCGTCACCTGGATCGGCCGGCTCATAGCATGGTGCGAACAGGCGTGGAATTCGTCGCATCGTTCGTATGGGCGGCGACGCATGCTCGGCGTCGTGACGCTGCTGGTACTGCTGGCCGCAGGTCTCGCCTCCGGCACTGCCATTGCGTGGCTTTGCGGCGCGCTGCTGCCCGGCGTCGCCGGTACGATCCTCTGCGCGGTGCTTGCAAGTTCACTGCTGGCGCAGCGAAGCCTCCACGATCACGTGGCCGCCGTGGCGACGGCGCTCGAGCGCGAGGGCGTGGTCGGCGGGCGTACGGCGGTGTCGATGATCGTGGGCCGCGACACGAGCGAACTCGATGAAGCCGCGATCAGCCGCGCCGCCATCGAGAGCCTCGCCGAGAACTTCTCCGACGGTGTCGTGGCGCCACTCTTCTGGATGGTCGTGGCCGGTCTTCCCGGCGCACTGGCCTACAAGGCTATCAACACCGCCGATTCGATGATCGGCCACAAGTCGGATCGTTACCGGGCGTTTGGATGGGCGTCGGCCCGGCTGGACGACTACGTGAACCTGCCCGCTTCGCGGCTGGCGGCGCTGTGGCTGGTGCTGGCGGCCTCGTTGCGGCCGGGCTTGTCGCCGGCCGGCGCCATCGCGGCAGTAAAACGCGACGCGCGTCACCATCGCTCACCCAACGCCGGATGGCCGGAGTCGGCAATGGCGGGCGCGCTCGGCATCAAGCTGGCCGGCCCGCGTGTCTATGGCGGCGTGAAGGTCGACGACCATTGGATGGGCGAAGGCCGCGCCGATCTGACGGCCGCCGACATTCGCGCCGCGCTTCGTCTCTATCGCGTGGCGTGCGCGGTGCAGGTAACGGTCGTCGCGATTCTCGCGGTCCTTACGCTGCTGTCTTGATCGTGGGCACGCGCGCGAGCTTGAGCAGCCGCGTGCAATCGACATGCTTCTCGAGATGGTCGGCGAGCGCATCGAGGGTGGCGTCGATGCCGGCTTCGTAATCGAGATCGGAACTCTGCGCGCCGATGCGGGCCAGCCAGTGCCGCCGCTGCTGGTCATCGGCCAGCAGGCCGTGGATGTAACAGCCGGCGATCCGGCCGCTCGCGTCGATGGCACCGTCCGTGCGGCCGCCGCCGAGATCGAGCATCGGCGGCTGCGACGCGGTGGTGCGGCCGACATGCATCTCGTAGCCCTTGAAGGGCACACCGTCGGCGATCGTCGTGCCGGACACCTCGACCAGCCTCTTGTCGCCGCCCAGCACGGTTTCGGCGTCGAGCAGGCCGAGCCCCTCGACGCTGCCGGGTGGGCCCTCGATCCCGTCGGGATCGGCCACGCGCCGCCCCAGCATCTGGTAGCCGCCGCAGATCCCCAGCACGTGACCGCCGCGGCGCAGATGTGCGGCGAGATCGATGTCCCAGCCGGTTTCGCGCAGGGCGCCAAGATCGGCGATGGTGGCCTTCGAGCCCGGCAGGATGACCAGCGCCGCGTCGCCCGGGATCGGTTCGCCGGGGCGGATGAACGCGACGTCGACTCCCGACTCCTGTCGCAGCGGATCGAAGTCGTCGAAGTTGGCGATGCGCGG
>JALHON010000441.1 GCA_022842985.1 Acidobacteriota bacterium
GCGCGGGCGTCGCCGGCACCGAGGAGGTCGGCGGCGCGGCGCACGTCGTCGGCCGACGGGGCGTCCGGCAACGGGCGTGGCGGCGTGGAAGGCGGCGATGACATGCGCGGGGCGGAACGTCCGCGCTCAGCGTACGTCGCCCCTGCATCTCACTTCCAGAGCTTCCGCCACCACGGCGCGGCGTCGGCGGCCGGGTCGGCGGGTGGTGCCACCGGGCCGGCCCCCTGACGGCGGCGGATGTCGGCCAGGTGCCAGCCGGTGAGGGACGCGAGCGCTTCGGCTTCGCGCCCCTGGCGCGCCCGCAGTTCACGGCGGTAGGTGTCGCCCTCGGCACACGCCATCGGGCCGGTCCACGCGTGGCGCAGCACGTAGCGGCCCTGGAAGTTCGTGCGGTCGCCGGTCTCGTGGAATACGAGGTCCTCGGGGAAATGCGCCTGGTCGTAGCGCACGTGCAGACGCGTCACGAACACGTCCTGGCCGCCGGACATTCCGCGCCCGAAACCTGGCCGCGAGACCTCGGGGCGGCCTTCGAGCCACGACACGCCGAGCTGGCGGAGTTCGTCGCGTGACAACGGATCGGCGGCGCACGGGTCGCACCAGCTCATGTCCCACGCGTACTCCTGGAAGACGGCGCGCATGTCTTCGCGGCGCACGTGCTGGTCGAACATCGCCCGATACATCTTCCCGAATTCACTCGGGTCCTTGAGATACGAGGGAATCTCGACGTCGGTCTGCAGTTTCACCGTGCGGTAGTTGGTGGTCTCGACGCGCCCGCGGCGGGTGAGCGTGTAGACGAAGAGTTCCTGCGCGCCGTCCGCGTTCACCATGCCGAGCCGGATCGGCAGCATGAACTTCGGCGACTCGTAGGCGACCTGCAGCGGCCGGAGGGTCGAGAAGCCGAGCGCTGACTGCTGCTGCAGGTTCACCTTCGCGACGAAGAAGCGCATGCCCTGGCGGATGTAGCTGCCGAGCACGGCCGAGGCGCCGGCCGGGATGCGGTAGCCGCTCTCGCGCAGCCATGTCTCGAGGCCGCTGCTCTGCTGCGCCGACAGGATGAGGATGTCGTACTCGCCCACGGTGTACCGTGCTTCGATCGTGACGCCGAGGTTCTTCGCCCGGCGATCCGCGAACGTGGGCGACGCGGCCGGCGCCTGCATGCGGCCGACACTCATCGCTTCGGCCATCGGGTAGACACGCGCGCACGGGTCGGCGTCGAAGTACTCGACGAGCCGCGGCGCCGTGTAGGCATCGACGTGCGCCACGAGCGCGGCGTCGGCGACGTGAATCTGCTCGCGTGTGATGGCCGTGGGCACCGGGATCACCATCGCGAACTCACGCGGGTCGCCGCGGAAGTCGTTGGCCATCGTCAGCACCGTGCGGTCGCCGTCGCGCGCGAGCACGACCTGCGACGCCTTGTTGAAGAGCGTGCTGCCGGCGCGGGCCACGTAGAAGCCGCAGAAGGCCGCGGCAGGCGAGGCGGTGGCGAACGTGGCCGTGAGAGCCAGCAGCAGGAGCGCGATCGGACGAGTCATCGGAAACCTCCAGACGAAGTGGGGGAGCGAGAGGGCGTGTGGCCAGCTGTAGCGGCGCGCCGGAAGCAGGCGATCGAGCAGCGGCACGAGCGGCGAGACCGCGGCCAGTGCCCACAGGAAGCCGTTCGGGCGGAACAGGCGGAAGTGCACGTACCAGGCGCCGAGCGCGACGAGTCCGGCGAAGACGATGCGCCCGGCCCGCGAATCCGGCGTGGTCTTCGGGTCGGAGATCATGAAGAAGCTGAAGAGCAGGAAGGCGCCGCTCTCGAGGCGATGCAGCGGAATCGTGAGCGGCTCGCCGAGCGAGAGCGAGCGGCCCACGAGCAGCGCCGCATAGGCGCCGATGAACGCCAGGGTCACGTCGCTGCGGGCGGAGCGGTGCACCACGGCCAGGCCGGCCGCGGCGATTGCGAATGCGAACGTGGCGGCGGTGCCCCACTGCCCGGGCGACACCCAGACGCGGTCCGTGAGCAGGAGCAGCGCCACGAGGGCGCCGTTCGTCGGATTGAAGACGTGTTTCCCGCCGACACGCACGAGGAACTTCGAGCCCACGGCCAGGGCGGCGCCGGCGGCGGCCCACACCGGGTCATCGGTGCGCAGGAGCAGGCAGAGCGAGAGCGACGAGATGAGCGCGCTCTTCGCGCCAGACCGCCACGGCGCGCCCACCCACCAGTCGCCGAGCCGCTGCACGGCAAGCGCGGTGCCGATCGTGACCACCGCCTGCGCGGCGGTCAGGTCGAAGGCGAGCTGCGACACGCCGTAGGCGAGCAGCGTGGCAAGCGTGGCGATCTGGCCGTGACGCGGGTCGGCGGTGATCCAGCCGCGGATGAAGGTGGCTGCGGGCATCGGTGTCGTCCTCCGGAGAGAGAACGGCGGTCGCCGGATTTCTTGCACGCGGCCCGGCACTGCGCCGCCGCCGGCCAGGCGAGCCCTGAATATCACCCGGGTACAATCAGCGCATGTCCACGCCTGCCACCCGTCGCGCCCGTGGGGCGTGCACGGCCTTCGATGGCCCCCGCCGCCTGGCGCACGGGGCGCTGGCCGAGGTGGTTGCCGCCGCGAAGTCGGCCTTCGATCGCTCGCCGAGGGCCTCGCTTCTCATCTTCGAGGACGCCAGCGGCGACCTCATCGACGTGGACTACAGCGGCACGCCAGACGACGTGCTGACGCTGGTGGCGGCGCGCGAACTCAGGCGCGCGCGCATCGCCGACGACGCGGAGGCGCCGCGCGGGCCTGGCCGGCCGCGCCTGGGTGTCGTGGCGCGCGAGGTGACGCTGCTGCCGC
>JALHON010000442.1 GCA_022842985.1 Acidobacteriota bacterium
GCGGCGCTCGCGCTCGCCGTGCGGCCGAATCTCGTCCTCGTCGCCGCGGGCGTCTGGACGGCGGCCACGCTGACCGCCGAGGGTGGCGCCGCCGGCAAGATCCGGCGCGGCGTCCTGCTCGCCCTGCCGATCGCCGTGGCCGCGGCGCTCGTGGCGTGGATCAACCTGCGGCTCTGGGGGTCACCCTTCGCCTCGGGTTACGGCGCCACGACTGCCCTCTTCCTCGCGGCCAACATCACACCGAACCTCGCCCGCCTCTGGCAGTGGACGATCGAGACACGCGCGTGGTGGTTGCCCATCGCGGTACCGGCGGCCGTCGCGCTGGCCGTCAGGGCCCCGCGCACGCGCGTGTGGCCGGCGATTGCGCTCGTGGCCGGCATCCTCGTGAGTTACCTGCCCTACGCGGTCTTCGCGGAGTGGTGGTATCTGCGTTTCTATCTGCCGGCGTGGCCGGTGCTCGCGACGGCCGCCGTCTGGGCCACGTGGCGGCTGTGCCGGCGCGCCTCGCCTGATGCGGCCCCCGTCGTGGTGCTGGCCGTGGCCATCGTCGTGGCTGGTCCCGCGCTTCGGGTCAGCACGCGACAGGACGTCTTCGGCCTGTGGCGCGCGGCGCAGCGCTACGTCGCCGTGGCCACGTGGGTGCGCGAGCGCGCACCGGCAGACGCCGTGATCTGGAGCGTGCAGCACAGCGGCGCGCTGGCGGCGTACGGCGCCACCACCGTGGCGCGCTGGGACTACGTCGCCCCAGACGCGCTCGACGCCCGCGTCGAGACACTCGCGGCGCGCGGACGGGCGTCGTGGGTCGTGCTCGACGACTGGGAGCAGGCCGACTGGCGCCGGCGCTTCGCCGGCCAGGTGCGCGGACGCCTCGACTGGGCACCGCTCGCCGAAGCGCGCGTCGGCACGGCGCGCGTGCACGTCTTCGATCTGACGGCGCCGACACGTGCCGTCGCGCCGGAGCTCGTCCGCGTCGTCTACGGCGGCCCGTGGCCGCCGGCACGCCGGCCCGCGGCGCGGCCATCGAAGTAAGATCGTCGCCGTGACCCGTCTGCGCGCCGCCCTGCTGCCCCTGCTCGTCTGCCTCGTCGTGGGCGCGGCCGGCTGGGCCTCGCGCGCGGAACTCGACGAAGTGGTCGTGCACGGCGCGCGGCAGCGGATCGCGCTCGTCCCCTCGTGGCAGCCGTTCGTCGCCTTCCTCGCCTTTGCCGCCGTGCTGCTCACGGGCATCGCCGTCCTGGCCCGCCGGACCCGCGGCCCGCGGCCCGCGCTCGCCTCCCTGGTGCTCCCGGCCTTCGGCCTCGCCGTGCTGCTCGTGCCGTATCTGCCGGGCCCGCCCGACTGGTGGCCGGCCCTGCAGGCCCTTGCCGGCCCCGGCCTGTGGCTCGTCTGGGCACTCGTCGCCACGCAGTGCGTCTGGACGCTCTGGCCGCACGTGCCGTCCGTCGCCGCCTGGTGCGGGCAGCGTTCGCTGCGCACGCAGACGGCGGCGATCTGGATCGTGACGGCCGCGGCAGCTGGCCTCGGCGCGGGGCGCCTCACGCATACGGTGCTCTTCCCGTCGGGCGACGAGCCGCACTACCTCATCATCGCGCAGAGCCTCTGGCGCGATGGCGACCTCCTCATCGAGAACAACCACGAGGCGCGCCAGTATCTCGAGTACTTCGGCAAGGATCTCGACCCGCACTACCTGACGCGTGGCATCGACCGCGAGATCTACTCGGTGCATCCCGTGGGGATGCCGGTGCTCATCACGCCGGTCTATGCCCTTGGCGGCTACGACCTCGTGCTGGCGTTCTTCGTGGCGATGGCGGCCACGGCAGCCACGGTGATGTGGCGCTGGGTGGTGGCGCTCACAGGCACCCTCGGCACGCCGACGCTCGCCTGGGCGGCGATCGTGCTCTCGGCGCCGTTCCTCATCAACGCGTTCACCATCTATCCCGAGATTCCGGCCGCGCTCGTCGTAGCGCTCGCCGTCGTCTTCACCCTGCGCACGACCCCGGGCGTGCGGCCCTGGCACGACCTCGTCATCGGCCTGCTCGCCGGCACGCTCCCGTGGCTCAGCACGAAGTACGCGCCGATGTCGGCGGCTATCGTCGCCGTGGCGTTCGCGCGGCGTGCCTGGCCGCTGCATGCGGGGGAACCACGGTGGAACGTCCTGGCCGGCGTGCGCATCGGCCTGCCGTACGGCCTGTGTCTCCTCGGCTGGTTCGCGTTCTTCTACGCCTACTGGGGCACGCCGATGCCGAGCGCACCCTACGGCCCGATGACGCAGACCGAACTCGGCAACATGCTCTTCGGCGTGCCGGGCCTGCTCTTCGATCAGGAATACGGCCTGCTCACCTACGCGCCGGCCTACGTGCTGGCGGGCTTCGGCTTCTGGACGATGCTGCGCCGCCCGGGACCGCTGCGCCGCGTCGGGCTCGAACTCCTCGTGGTGTTCGCCGCGCTCATCGCGACCGTCGGCGCGTTCCGCATCTGGTGGGGCGGCTCGGCCGCGCCGGGACGTCCGATCACCTCGGGTCTGCTCGTGCTGCTGCTGCCGATGACGGTGCAGCTCGGCACCGCCGCCGCCGGCTCGGCGCGCCGGGCCGCGCAGCACCTGCTCATCTGGACGGGCGCGTGCCTGGCGGTCGTGCTCCTCACGGCACAGGACGGCTTCCTCGTGAACAACGGCCGCGACGGCACGTCGTCGCTGCTCGAATGGCTGTCGCCGCGCTGGCCGCTCTGGCTGCTCGCGCCCACCTTCGTGGAACACGAGGCGTGGCGCGCGCTGCTCGATGTCGCCGCCTGGCTCGTGGTGGTGGGCGCCG
>JALHON010000443.1 GCA_022842985.1 Acidobacteriota bacterium
CTCGGCGACAGCCTCACGGCCGGTCTGGGGCTTCCGGCCGACCAGGCCTACCCGGCCCTGCTGCAGACCCGCCTCGACGCGCGCAGCGCCGGCTGGCAGGTGGTGAACGCCGGCGTCTCCGGCGACACGTCGGCCGGCGGGCTCCGGCGGCTCGACTGGTCGCTCGATGGCGGCGCCGCGATTGTCGTCATCGCGCTCGGCGGCAACGACGCGCTGCGCGGGCTGCCGGCCACCGACCTCGAGCGCAACCTCGACGAGGCCGTGCAGCGTGCGCAGGCGGCCGGCGCGCGCGTGATCCTCGCCGGCATGGAAGCGCCGCCGAACACCGGCCCCGAGTACACGCGCGCCTTCCGCGCCGTGTATCCGGCCATCGCCACGAAGCGCGGCGCGACGCTCGTGCCGTTCCTGCTCGACGGCGTGGCCGGCATCGAAACGCTGAACCAGGCCGACGGCATCCATCCCAATCAGGCCGGCGCGCGTCTGGTCGCCGACACCGTCTGGCGCGTGCTCGAGCCCGTCGTGCGCGACCTCGAGGCACTCCCCACCCGATGATCACCCTGCGCGGCGTCTCGAAGACGGTCCAGAGCGGCGACCGTCCGCTCACGATCCTGCATCCCCTCGACCTGACCGTGCCCGACGGGCAGTTCCTGGCCATCGTCGGCCCCTCGGGCAGCGGCAAGACGACCCTGCTCGGGCTCATGGCCGGACTCGACGCGCCGAGCGGCGGCACGATCGACATCGGCGGCACCGAGATCACGGCGCTCGACGAAGATCGCCTGGCCGTGCTGCGCGGGGCGCGCATCGGCTTCGTGTTCCAGTTCTTCCATCTGGTACCGTCGCTCACCGCGCTCGAGAACGTGCTCGTGCCGATGGAACTCGTCGGCCGGAAGGGCGCGCGGGAGCGCGCCACGGCGCTGCTCGCCGAGGTGGGCCTCGCCGAACGCGCGCATCACTATCCGACGCAGCTCTCGGGCGGGGAGCAGCAGCGCGTCGCGATCGCCCGGGCCCTCGCCAACGATCCGCCGCTCATCCTGGCGGATGAGCCCACCGGCAATCTCGACGGCCAGAACGGCCGCCACATCCTCGACCTGCTGCTCTCGGTGCGCACGGCGCGGCAGGTGACACTGGTGCTCGTCACGCATGATCCCGAGATCGCAGCCCTCGCCGATGCGAAGCTCACGATGCGCGACGGCCGGCCGGTGCCGGAACTGACGACCGCCGACATCGGAGGCGCGCGATGAAGTTCGTCGCCGCGATGGCGCTGCGCGAGATGCGCGCCTCGTGGCGCCGGCTGCTGTTCTTCTTCCTCTGCATCGCGCTCGGCGTCGGCGCGATCGTGACGCTGCGCTCGGTCATCCAGAGCGTCCGCCAGGTGTTCGCCGGCGAAGCACGCGCGCTGCTCGGGGCGGACCTCGTCGTCTCGAGCTCGCGGCCGATCGACGGCGAGGTGGCGCAGAAGGTCAACGCGCGGCTCACCGCCGCCGGCGCGCAGGTGACGCGCACGGCGGAGACGGCGACGATGGCGCGGGCCGGCGGCCGCGCCGACGGCCCGGCCCGGATGGTCGAGCTCAAGGCGGTCGGGCCCGGTTTCCCGTACTACGGCACGCTCGCTCTCGAAGGCGGCGCCGGCTATTCGCATGCGCTCGTTGCCGGCGGCGGCGCGCTCGTGCGGCCAGAGCTGCTTGCGCAGCTGGGCATGAACGTCGGCGACACCCTGGCCCTCGGCGGCCGTGACTTCACCGTGCGCGGCGTCATCGAAGCCGAGCCGGGGCGCCGCCTCGGTGCCTTCAGCCTCGGCCCGCGCGTCATCGTCGACCTCGCGGACCTCGAGCAGACCTCGCTCCTCGCCTTCGGCAGCCGCGTCACGTATCAGCAGCTCGTCAAGGTATCCGACGCGGCCCTGACCGGCCTCGTCACGGACCTGCGGGAGGACGTCAAGAACTCGTTCGTGCGCGTCCGCTCCTACACGACGACCGAAGGCGACCTCGGTGAAGATTTCGCCCGCGCCGAGAACTACCTGAGCCTCGTCGGCCTCATCGTGGTGATTCTCGGCGGCGTCGGCGTGTCGAGCGTCACGCGCGTGTTCGTGCAGCAGAAGATCCGCAGCATTGCCATCCTCAAGTGCCTCGGCGCGCGCGGCAGCCAGGTGCTGGCCATCTACATGGCGCAGGTGCTGGCGCTCGGCGTGCTCGGCAGCGTCGTCGGCGTGCTCATCGCGATGGCGGTGATGGCGTGGATTCCGGCCTTCCTCGGCCCCGCCGTGACCGCCGGCATCAACGTGAGCTACCGGCTGACGGCCTCGGCGATCGCGCAGGGGGCCGGCACGGGCCTGCTCGTGTCGATGCTCTTCGCGCTCGTGCCGCTCCTCGACGTGCGCCACGTGAAGCCGTCGCAGCTGCTGCGCGACGAAGAGCTCGCGGCGCGGCGCGACTGGGCGCGGCTGGCCTCGGTCGTGGCCGTGGGGGCGGCGCTCGTCGGTGTCACGATGTGGCAGGCCGGCTCGGCGCGCATCGGCGGCATCGTCGCCGCCGGCTTCGCCGTGCTGGCCGTGGTGCTGTATCTGGCCGGCCGCGGTCTCATCGCGGCCGTGCGTCCACTGGCGGCATCGCCGTGGTTCCCGCTCCGGCACGCGGCGCTGCAGCTCACGCGTCCCGGCGGGCAGGTGCACCTCGTCCTGCTCACGGTGGGCCTCGGCACGTTCTTCATCCTCGGCGTGCGCGCGCTGCAGGACAACCTCGTGCAGGAGGTGTCGGTCGACATGGCGGCCGACGCGCCGGACATGTTCCTGCTCGACATCCAGCGTGATCA
>JALHON010000444.1 GCA_022842985.1 Acidobacteriota bacterium
TCTCTACTTCGACGCGGAGCGGTATCCGGAAGCGGTCGAGTGGTACGAGCAGGCGCTCCGGCTCAAGCCGAATGACGCCAACGTCTCGACCGACCTCGGCGTCGCCTACTACTACACCGATCAGCCCGACAAGGCGATCCAGCAGTTCGAGCAGTCGCTCAAGGTCGATCCGAAGCACACGAAGACGATGCTCAACATGGGCATCGTGAAGGCGTTCGGCAAGCAGGATCTGGCCGGCGCGGCGGCCGCCTGGCAGCAGGTCATCGCCACGGCGCCCGACAGCCCCGAAGCCACCGCCGCGAAGAAGGCGCTCGAAGGCCTGCAGCAGGCGCATCCCGGCGGACCGGCGGCCGGTGCGTCAGGCGCGCCCGGATCGTAGTGCCGTGACCCTGCGCGTCATCCTGCTGTTCGTGATGGCGCTCCTCGCGCTGCGCGCGGTGGCGCGTTTCATGGGCGGGCTCTCCGAGGCCGCGCGCGGCGAGGCGCCGCGCGCCCGCACCACCGACACCCCGGTGAAGATGGTCAAGGACCCGGTGTGCGGCACCTTCGTCGTGCCCGGCAAGGCCTTCAGCGCGAACGCTGGCGGCGCCACCGTGTGGTTCTGCTCCGAGCAGTGCCGCGACACCTTCGCCCGCCGCAGCTAGCCGCGCATGACGTACCCGGACGAGCAGCAGACGCGCCTCGACATCGTCGAAGTGGGGCGCCGTCTGTGGGTGCAGGGCTTCGTTGCCTCGAACGACGGCAACATCAGCGTGCGGCTCGGGCCGGATCGCCTGTTGACCACGCCCAAGAGCGTGTCCAAGGGCTTCATGACGCCCGAGATGATGGTCGTCACCGACATGGACGGCGCGAAGGTGCGCGGCGCGCGCGACGCCTCGTCGGAACTGAAGATGCACCTCGAGGTGTATCGCCAGCGTCCCGACATCGGCGCCGTGGTGCACGCGCATCCCGCGACCGCCACGGGGTTCGCCGTGGCCGGCGTCCCGCTCAACCGCGCCGTGCTGGCCGAGGTCATCACGACGCTCGGCGGCATTCCCATCGCCGAGTACGCCACGCCCTCCACCGCGGAGCTCCCGGCCGCGATTCGCGACTACATCAAGGCGCACGACGGCCTGCTGCTCGCGAATCACGGGGCGCTGGCCGTCGCGCCGGACCTCTTCGCCGCCTACTACCGGATGGAGACGATCGAACACTTCGCGAAGATCAGCCTCGTGGCCCGGCAGCTCGGACGCGAGAACCTGCTGTCGCGCGACGAGGTGACGCGGCTCCAGAACCTGCGCGGGATGTACGGGATCAGCTCGCCGGCGCCCATCTGCGTCGATCCGGCGGCGGTGAGCGGCGCCGACTGCCAGGTGGTGGACGCGCCGCAGTCGACCGCCCGCCTCGTGCCCGACACGCCCGGGCTGCCGCCGGGGCCCGGTGAACGCCTCGGCACGGACGGAGAGATTCGGCTAACATACGGCCAGTTGACGGCCCTCATCGACGAGGCCGTCAAAGGCGTGCGATAGCAGCGGGCCGCGTGCCGGCCCGGCCCGAAATCCGGGCGGAGGAATGGAATGGGCGAAGCGCTCGGGATGGTCGAGACAAAGGGCCTGGTCGCGATGATCGAAGCGGCCGATGCCATGGTCAAGGCCGCCAAGGTCACCCTGGTGGGCTGGGAGAAGATCGGCGCCGGCTACGTCACCGCGGTCGTGCGCGGCGATGTGGCGGCCGTGAAGGCCGCCACGGATGCCGGCGCGGCTGCCGCGCGGCGTGTCGGTGAACTCGTGTCGGTGCACGTGATTCCCCGTCCGCACGCGAACCTCGAAGACGTGCTGCCGATCGGCAAGGCCAGCACGAAGGGCTAGTCCCTTCCTCCGGGCCACGCCATGCTCCTCGCCAGAATCGTCGGCACGGTCGTGGCCACGCGCAAGGACCCGCGCCTCGTCAGCAGCAAGCTGCTGCTGGCGCGGCCGGTCGATCCCAACGGCAAGCACGAGGGCAATCACCTCGTCGCCATCGACACCGTCGATGCCGGCATCGGCGAAACCGTGCTCATCGTGAGCGGCAGTTCCGCCCGCATGGCCGCCGGCATGAAAGACCTGCCGGTGGATGCCGTCGTCGTCGGCATCGTCGATCACGTCGACGTCCCTTCCTGAGACCGGCGGTCGTGCAGATCGGACGCGTCATCGGCGATGTGGTCGCCACCCGCAAGGATCCCGCCTTCGCCGGCGTGCCACTGCTGCTCGTGCAGCCGCTCGGCCCGGAACGCGAACCGCAGGGGCGGCCGATCGTCGCCGTCGACAGCGTCGGCGCGGGTGTGGGCGAACACGTGTTCTTCGTGCGCGGCAAGGAAGCGTCGTTTCCGTTCCATCCCACCGAGGTGCCGGCCGATGCCGGCATCGTCGGCATCCTCGATCACTGGACGCTCGGCGAACGATGATCCTCGCGCGGGTGATCGGCCAGGCGGTGTCCACCGTGAAGCGTCCCCAGTTCGAGGGCACGAAGCTGCTGCTCGTGCAGCCCGAGACGCCGGAAGGTGTGGCGGTGGGGACGACGCTGCTGGCGGTGGACGGCGTGGGCGCAGGCGTGTCCGAACGTGTGCTCGTCGTGGTCGAGGGCCGCGCCGCCGCCGACATCGTCGGCCGGAAGCTGGCGCCGGTGGATGCCGCCATCATCGGCATCGTCGACCAGGTGGACGTCGAGGGATAGCGATGGACGAACAACAGGTCCGGCTGCTCGTGCGGCAGGCGATTGCGCGGCACATGGGCGCGCCCCCGGCGCCCGCCCCGGCGGCGCGGCCGGCCGCGCCCG
>JALHON010000445.1 GCA_022842985.1 Acidobacteriota bacterium
GGCCAACACCCCCTACATCAACACCATCCACGCCGACGAGCAGGTGCCCTACCCGGGCAGCCGCGAGATCGAGCGCCGCATCAAGAGCCTGGTGCGCTGGAACGCCATGGCCATGGTCACGCGCGCCAACCGCGAGGAAGACGGCATCGGCGGCCACATCTCCACCTACGCCTCGGCGGCCACGCTCTATGAAGTGGCGTTCAACCACTTCTTCCGCGGCCGCGACGGCCACGAAGGCGACTTCATCTTCTTCCAGGGCCACGCCTCGCCCGGCATCTACGCCCGCGCGTTCCTCGAAGGGCGGCTCTCGGAAGACCAGCTCCGCAACTTCCGCCGCGAGCTGGCGGCGAAGGGCGGGCTCTCGAGCTACCCGCACCCGTGGCTGATGCCTGATTTCTGGGAAGTGCCCACGGTGTCGATGGGCCTCGGCCCGATCATGGCCATCTACCAGGCGCGCTTCAATCGCTACCTGGAAGACCGCAAGCTGAAGCCGGTGACCGACTCGAAGGTGTGGGCGTTCCTCGGCGATGGCGAAACCGACGAGCCCGAATCGCTCGGCGCCATCACGCTCGCCTCGCGCGAGAAGCTCGACAACCTCATCTTCGTCATCAACTGCAACCTGCAGCGCCTCGACGGTCCGGTGCGCGGCAACGGCCAGATCATCCAGGAACTCGAAGCGGCCTTCCGCGGCGCCGGCTGGAACGTCATCAAGGCGATCTGGGGCTCCGAGTGGGACCAGCTGCTCGAGAACGACACCGAAGGCCTGCTCGCCAAGCGCATGGGCGAGGTGGTCGACGGCCAGTACCAGAAGTACGCGGTCGAAAGCGGCGCCTACGTGCGCGAGCACTTCTGGGGCGCGCATCCGAAGCTGCTCGAGATGGTCAAGCACCTCTCGGACGAACAGCTCAAGAAGCTCACGCTCGGCGGCCACGACCCGGTCAAGGTCTACAACGCCTACAAGCGCGCCGTCGAAACCAAGGGCCAGCCCACCGTCATCCTCGCCCGCACGATCAAGGGCTACGGCGTGGGGGAGTCGGGCGAGAGCAAGAACGTCGCCCACAACCAGAAGAAGCTGAACGACGCCGAACTGGTCGCCTTCCGCACCCGCTTCGGGATTCCGATCTCGGACGAAGACGTGACCAAGGCGCCGTTCTACAAGCCGGCCGAGGGCAGCGTCGAGGCGAAGTACATCGCCGAGCGCCGCAAGGCGATGTTCGGCCCGGTGCCGAAGCGCCAGGTGAAGTCCACGCCTGTCACTGTCGACCTGGGCGAGTCGTTCGAGGAATTCCGCACCGGCACCGAAGGCCGCGCCGCTTCGACCACGATGGTGTTCGTGCGCATGCTCTCGAAGCTGCTGCGCGATGAGACCATCGGCAAGCTCGTCGTGCCGATCGTGCCCGACGAAGCGCGCACCTTCGGCATGGAGGCGCTCTTCCGCCAGGTGGGCATCTACGCGCATGCCGGGCAGCTCTACGAGCCGGTCGACCGCGACACGCTCCTCTACTACAAGGAAGCGGAAGACGGCCAGATCCTCGAAGAGGGCATCAACGAAGCCGGCTCGATGTCGTCGTTCATCGCCGCGGGCACGGCCTACGCCACGCACGGCATCAACACGATTCCGTTCTACATCTTCTATTCGATGTTCGGACTCCAGCGCGTGGGCGACCTTGTGTGGGCCGGCGCCGACATGCGGATGCGCGGCTTCGTCGTGGGCGGCACCTCGGGCCGCACGACGCTCAACGGCGAAGGCCTGCAGCACGAAGACGGCAACAGCCATGTGCTGGCGCTGCCGGTGCCGTCGTGTGTCTCCTACGACCCGACGTTCGCCTACGAGCTGGCCGTCATCATCGAAGACGGCATCAAGCGCATGTATCAGGATGAGGAGCAGATCTTCTACTACCTCACCGTGATGAACGAGCAGTACGCGCATCCGCCGATGCCGAAGGGCGCGAAGGACGGCATCCTCAAGGGGATGTACGTCATCAAGCCCACCGGCACGCCCAAGGCGAAGCTGCGCGCGCAGCTCTTCGGCAGCGGCACCATCCTGACCGAAGCGCTCAAGGCGCAGGAAATCCTCGAGACGAAGTACAACGTCGGCGCCGACGTGTGGAGCGTCACGAGCTACGGCAACCTCTACAAGGACGGCCACGCCGCCGAGCGCTGGAATCGTCTGCACCCCACGGCGAAGCCGCGCGTGCCCTACGTCACCGAAGTGACCAAGGACGCGCCGGGTGTCTTCGTGGCCGCCTCCGACTACCTCAAGGTGCTGCCTGACGTCATCGATCGCTGGCTGCCGCGGCCGCTCCACAGCCTCGGCACCGACGGCTTCGGCCGCAGCGAGACGCGCGCGGCCCTGCGCGACTTCTTCGAAGTGGACAGCCGCTTCATCGTGGTCGCCACGCTGTATGCGCTGATGCAGGAGAAGCAGGTCGACGCGAAGGTGGTCGAGAAGGCCATCAAGGACCTCGGGATCAATCCCGAGAAGGTCGATCCCGCCATTTCGTAAGCAGGAGTGCCCGTGACTGAGTTCAAGCTGCCCAACCTGGGTGATGGTGTGGCCGCGGGCGACGTGCTCCGCGTGCTCGTGAAGGTCGGCGACACGCTCGCCGCCGATCAGGCGGTGCTCGAGCTCGAGACCGACAAGGCCACGCTCGAGGTGCCGTCCACGGTGGGTGGGCGCGTTGCCGAGATCAAGGTCAAGCAGGGCGACAAGGTGAAGCCCGGCCAGGTCGTGCTCGTGCTCGACGACGCGGCGAGCGGCGCCGCGGCGCCCGCGCCGGCGGCTGCGGCG
>JALHON010000446.1 GCA_022842985.1 Acidobacteriota bacterium
CATCGTCGGCGCCAACGGCGCCGGCAAGACGACGCTGCTGCGCACGCTGTCGGGCGTGCAGCCCATGCACGGCGGCACGCTGCGCTTCGAGGGCGCCGACATCGCCGGCGAGACGCCGAGGCAGCGCGTCAAGCGCGGCATCGTGCAGGTCCCCGAGGGCCGGCAGGTGTTCGGCGCGCTCTGCGTCGAGGACAACCTGCGCCTGGGCGCCTTCGCGCGCGGCCACGCGGGCACGCTGGAGTCCGTCTACGCGATGTTCCCGGTGCTGCGCGACAAGCGCGGCGAGAGCGCCGGCACGCTCTCCGGCGGCCAGCAGCAGATGCTGGCGCTCGGCCGCGCGCTCATGGCCGAGCCGCGCCTGCTGCTGCTCGACGAGCCGAGCATGGGCCTGGCGCCCAAGCTCGTGGCCGAGATCTTCCGGCACATCGAGGCGCTGCGCGCGCGCGGCACGACGATCCTGCTCGTCGACCAGAACGCCCGTGCGGCGCTCGCCATCGCCGACCGTGCCTACGTGCTGGCCACCGGGCGTGTTGCGGCCGAGGGCGGCGGTGCCGAGCTGCTGCGCGACCCGAAGGTGCGGCAGGCCTACCTCGGGCTTTGAACCACGACACCCGCGGGAGAAACACATGAAACCGACCCTGCAGTCCGGCCTCGCCGCCGCCACGACCTACACGATCGACGCCGAGCGCACGATCGACTTCATGGGCGACGCCGCGCGCGTCTACGCCACGCCGGTGCTGGTACGCGACATCGAAGTGGCCTGTCGCGATCTGCTGCTGGCCCACCTCGACCCGGGCGAAGATTCGGTGGGCACGCGTGTCGAGATCGACCACCTCGCCGCCACGCTGCTCGGCATGCCGGTGACCCTCAGCGTGCGCGTGACCGAAGTCAAGGGACGCGCGGTCGTCTTCGAAATCGAGGGCCACGACCCTGTCGAGCCGATCGTGCGCGGCCGGCACGCGCGTTTTGTCGTCGACGTGGCCAAGACGGGCGAGCGGCTGGCCGTGAAGGCCATGAAGGCCGCTCAGGCCGGCCGCACCGGCCAGGGCGGATGACCCCCTCGCCGCGACCCGCCAGGCGGACCCCGATGGCCAGCGCCGGCACGCGCCGCATCCCCACGTACTGCTACCAGTGCGTGGCCGGCCCCGACCTGGCCATGGTGAAGGTCGAGGACGGCGTCGCCACGGAGATCGAGCCCAACTTCTGCGCCGCGCCGGTCCACCCCGGAGGCGGCAAGGTCTGTGTGAAGGCCTTCGGCCTGATTCAGAAGACCTACAACCCCCACCGCGTGCTGGCACCGATGAAGCGCACCAACGCGAAGAAGGGCCGGCACGAGGACCCGGGGTTCGTCGAGATCACGTGGGAAGAGGCCCTTGACACGATCGCTGGGCGGCTGCAGGCGATCCGCGCCGAAAGCCTCGTCGACGTTTCGGGGTATCCGCGTGTCGCCGCGAGCTTCGGCGGCGGCGGCACGCCGCAGATGTACATGGGCAGCTTCCCCGCCTTCCTCGCCGCGTGGGGGCCAGTGGACTTCGGCATCGGCTCCGGCCAGGGCGTCAAGTGCTACCACAGCGAGCACCTGTACGGCGAGTACTGGCACCGCGCCTTCATCGTCGCACCCGACACGCCGCACTGCAACTACCTCATCAGCTGCGGCGCCAACGTCGAGGCGTCCGGCGGCGTGGTCGGCGTCGCGCGCCACGCGAAGGCGCGCGTGCGCGGCATGAAGCGCGTGCAGGTCGAGCCGCACCTCTCGATCACCGGCGCCTGCTCGGCCGAGTGGGTGCCGATCAAGCCGAAGACCGATGCCGCCTTCCTCTATGCGCTGATCCATGTCCTGCTGCACGAGGCGCCGCGGGATCGCCTCGACGTGGCGTTCCTGCAGCACTGGACCGCCTCGCCCTATCTCGTGGGCGAGCACGGCTACTACCTGCGCGACCCGGCCTCGGGCAAGCCACTGGTGTGGGACCGGCGCGGCGCGCGTGCCGTGCCGCACGATGCGCCGGACATCGAGGAGGCGCTCGAAGGCCGCTTCAGCGCGACGGCGGTGGAGGTGGGCGCCGACGGCGAGGTCCTGGCCGGCGGCGAGCTCGAAGGGGCCACCGCCTTCACGCTTCTGGTGGAGCACATGGCGGCCTGCTCGCCCGAGTGGGCCGAAGGCATCTGCGACGTGCCGGCGGCGCGTGTGCGCCGCATCGCGCTGGAGTACCTCGACCATGCGTGTGTCGGCCAGACCATCGAGATCGACGGCGTGACGCTGCCGTACCGGCCGGTGGCGGTGTCGCTGGGCAAGACCGTCAACAACGGCTGGGGCGGCTTCGAATGCTGCTGGGCGCGCACGCTGCTGGCGGTGCTGGTCGGCGCGCTCGAAGTGCCCGGCGGCACCATCGGCACCACGGTGCGCCTGACGCGGCCGATGTCGCACCGGCACGACAGCGTCGTGCCCGGCGCCGACGGCTTCATGCACTACCCGCTCAACCCGACGAGCAAGGAGCACTGGTCGCCCAAGCCCAACATCCGCAACGCCTACCGCACGATGGTGCCGCTGGCCGCCGACGGACCGTGGAGCCAGGCCTTGGGGCCGACCCACTTCTCGTGGATGTTCCTCGACGACACGCCCGCGGGCCTGCCGCGCGTGACGCCGCCGGACCTGTGGTTCGTCTACCGCACCAACCCGGCGATCTCGTTCTGGGACACGGCCGCGCTGGGCGAGAAGATGGCGCGCTTCCCGTTCGTCGTCGCCTTCGCCTACACGCTC
>JALHON010000447.1 GCA_022842985.1 Acidobacteriota bacterium
GGCGCCTCGGCGGGCGCGGGCGCGGCGCCACACGCCATGGTCGCCATCCCCAGGAAGAGCCACACGCAGGTGGCGGCCGGCCGGAACATCATCGTCCGCCCATTATGACGGATGCCCGGGCCCGAGGTTCCCGCCTCGCCCACCGCGGGCCCCGCGCATCAGGCGTGCACGACCACGACGGTGACGTTGTCGGTCGTGCCGCGGGCGAGCGCCGCATCTACCAGCCCCTGCGCCGCCGCGTCTGGCCGGCACCCGCGCACCAGCCGGCCGATGCTTTCGTCATCGACCACATTGTGCAGGCCGTCGGTGGCGAGGACGATGATGTCACCCGGGTGCACCGCGCGCGTCAGCACCTCCGGCCGCGCCGGCTCCCGCGTGCCGATGACACTGGTGAGGACGTGGCGCATCGGGTGCGCGCGCGTGGCCGCCTCGCGGGCGCCGTCGGCTCCCAGCACCGAGGCGAGCCAGGTGTCGTCGTGTGTCAGCAGTTCGACGTCGGAGCCGCGGACGAGATACGCCCGACTGTCGCCGACACTGCCGATCACGGCGTGCCCGCCGTCCGACAGCAGCACGGTTACCGTGGTACCCATGCCGACGAGCGCCGGGTCCGACACTCCGGCGGCATAGACGGCGTCGTTGGCCCGCCGCAACGCATGGCCGATGCGATTCGCGGCGCGCCCCTGGCCCGTGTCGAGGCCGAGCGGCCAGGCGAAGGAGTCAGCGGCCGACGCGGCCAGATCGGCCACTACTTCGGCCACCGCGAGGTGTGCCGCGACTTCGCCGGCCTGATGCCCCCCCATGCCGTCGGCCACGACGAAGACCCCTCGTCCGGCATCGATGTGCCAGTGGTCTTCGTTGACCGTGCGGACCGGGCCGGTGTCGGTGCGTCCCGCACCGGTCATCGCCGGGGCCTCGCCGTCCGGGCGGCCACGCTACAGATGGTCACCCGTCGAGACTACAGGCGTTTGGCGACGCCGACAACCTCGGATCCCGTGGCGTATACTCGCACCGGTGATCAGTACGCCCCTGCAGCCGGCGCTCGCGCGCGCCTCCGCGCTGCTCGATCGGGGCCGCGGCACGGCGGCGGCAGACCTCCTCGACCCCCTCCTGCAGTCGCGCAGCCTGAAGCGTCTCGATGAACTCGTCATTCGCGCAGCGCTCGCCGAGGCCTGGCTGCTCAAGGGCGATCCGCAGCGCGCCGCCACGGTGCTCGGCCGTACGCCCGATCAGATCCGCGAGCAGATTCCGCAGGCCCTGCTCTCGACGCTGTGGCGGCTGCACGGCCGCGTCGCCTACGCCCTCGGGGAACAGTCGCGCGCCATCGCCCTCCACGCGCGGGCGCTCAAGCACGCCGAAGCGGCGCACGACTCGCGCGGCATCGGCCTCGCCCACCTGGAGCTCGTGCTCTGCTATCAGAAGGTCGGCGACCACACCATCGTCCGCGAGCACCTGACCGAGGCGGCCGCAGCCCTCCATGCTGCCGGTGACCGCCGGCATCTCGCGCAGGTGCACTCGGTGTCGGGCGTCATCTTCGCGCAGCAGGGCCGCTACGAAGACGCAAGCGCGGCGCTGCGCAACTCGGAACGCCTGGCCGCCGCGCTCGGCGCCGACGACGTGCTCGCGCTCGCCTACATGCGGCAGGCCGCCGTGGCCCAGTTGCGGCGGCGCTACGACCAGGCCGGCGCGCTCGCCGAACGCGCCGTGGCCCTGCTCGAATCCGCCGACCAGCCGGACCGGCTGGCCGCCTCACTCGCGACCCTCGGCCAGATCAACGTCAAGCTCGGCGAGCTGCACGCCGCCGAGACGGCCCTCCGGCGCGCCCTGCAGATCTCGGCCCAGACCTCGAATCTCCGCGCGCAGGAGACGACCGGCGCCGTCTACGACACGCTGGCGCAGATCGCGCTCATGCGCGGCGACTACGAGAGTGCCGCCGAACATCTCACGCGCGCCGCCGAAGCCTTCGGCAACTACGGTCGCGAGACGAGCCGCTGGTACGAGTGGTCGGTGCGTGTCATCACGGCCCGCCTGGCCAACCGCCGCGGCCGGCCCGAGGACGCACTCGGCCTGGCCGACGCCATCATCGACGCCGACGGGGCGCCGCCGGCCGAACGGCTCGACGCGGAGCTCATCGCCGCCGAAGCGCTCGTGCTCTCGAAGCGCCCGAAGGATGCCGAGGCGCGTCTGACCACCGTCGAAGGCCGCATCGATCCGCGCACGACGCCCGGCGCCTGGGGCGAGTTCCTGCGTGTGCGGGGTCTGCTGCACGCGGCGGAGGGCCGGCCGAACGAGGCCTATCACGACATCGCGCAGAGCGTGAGCGTGTTCGAACTCGTCGGTGAACGCTACCAGGCGGCCGTCAGCCATTTCGCGCTCGGACGGCTGGCCCGCGAAGCCGGCGCGCGCTCGGTGTCCGACCGCCACCTTACGCAGGCGCGCGACGAATTCCGCGCCCTCGGCTCGCTGCGCGACCTCGACGACGCCGAGCGGGCCCTGAGCGGCCCGGCATCACCCGGCACCGGCATCTACCTCGGGTCTCCGGCCGACGCCGACGACGCCATCGTGCAGCGCCTCGTGAACGCCTCGGTGCTGCCCGACCTGCTCGCCCACGAGCTCGTGATGGCGGCGCGCGAAGCCGTGCTCGCCGATCTCGCCGTGGTCTATGTGGCGCCGCCTGGCGGCGATCTGCGGATTCTGGCCAGCGCGGGCGGCGACTCGGCCGCGGCGCGCACGCTGGCGACGGCCGCGAG
>JALHON010000448.1 GCA_022842985.1 Acidobacteriota bacterium
ACGCCGGGCGGCCGACGCCGGAGCCGGCGCCGGACGAGCCGCGGGGGCCGGGGCCACGGCGGGCGCCTGGCCCTCCGACGCACCAACCACGAGCCCGGCTGCCAGGGCGGAAGTGATCGCGATGGCGAACGCGAACTGTTTCATGAGCGCACCTGCACGAATCGCGCTAAGTGCCTGATTCCAGACACCAACACAGCTTGAGTATACGGCCGAATCCGGACGCCCCCGGGGAGAGGGACGCCATTTGTGGTCTGGGGATGTCTCCAAGTGTCTTACCCACGCGAGAGGGTGACATCGGACGAACCATCCAGGACCCGGCCGGCGTCCTAACGTCCGGGTGGTGCCCGGTATGCAGATTTCGAGCCTGTTCGGCGGCGGGGTAGCTGACCTCGCGAAGTTCCCCTCTCCCGATCGCGACGTCACGCCCGGTTCACCGGCTCCTCAGACGGCGGTTCTGGCGGGCGGCTGCTTCTGGTGCACCGAGGCCGTCTTCCTGCCGCTCGACGGCGTCGCGTCGGTCGTGTCGGGCTACATCGGCGGTTCCGCGCAGACCGCGAACTACGAAGCCGTCTGCTCGGGCACGACCGGACACGCCGAGGCCATCCGGATCACCTTCGCTCCCGATGTCATCTCGTTCGGGCAGCTCCTGCGGGTGTTCTTCGCCGTGGCGCACGACCCGACCCAGCTCAATCGCCAGGGCAACGACCGCGGCACGCAGTACCGGTCGGCGATTTTCCCCGCCGATGCGGAACAGCGCGCGGTGGCCGAGGCCTACATCGCCCAGTTGAACGCCGCGCAGGTGTTCCCGGCGCCCCTCGCGACCACGATCGAAGAGGGCGCGACGTTCTACGCCGCCGAGACCTACCACCAGAACTACGCGGCGCGGAATCCGCACCAGCCCTACGTGGCCGCGGTGGCCGCGCCGAAGGTCGACAAGCTGGTGAAGTACTTCGCCGACCGGCTGAAGCCGTAGCCCCCATCCGGCCTCGGAAAGCGGCCGTTCGAGGCCCCTGCCCCGCCGGTCACGCCCCGCCGGTGAACCGCGGGGCGCGGCCTGCGTTATCTCCTTCAGGAGAATAGAGCCGTGCACACCTACCGGTCCGCCACGTTCCTCGTGAAGGCGCCATTCATTCTGGCGTTCCTGTTCGTCGTGAACCTGCTGACCTCCCCCGGCCATTGGTGGGTGCAGTGGCCGGCGCTCGGCCTCGGCATCGCCTGGGTGTTCGCCCTGTTCCGCGTCATCCGCGCCGTGGCGGTGGCCGGCGGTCTCGCGGCGCTCGCCGCCTTGCTGCTGCGCCGGCGCTGAGATCCGGCGCCATCGACGCCACAGGCTCAGGGCACGCGCACGGACAACGCGGCGCCGTACAGCATCGTGCGGTCGTTGTCGCGTGCCGCCCACCGGAGCAGCGTGGCCACGTCGCGCGTCACCTGCCCCTCGTGCACGGTGCGGCCGTTGACCGTGACCACGACCGGCGCGGAGAAGTCGACGACGTCGGGCGACAGCAGCAGGGTGAACGCGGTGACACCGCGCGTCCGCGCCTCGAACCGGTTGCCGCGGCGCACGATGTCCACCCGGCCCGACGCGGTGCGGCGCGGAAAGATCGGGCGTGGCGTGCCGGCGCGGGCGGCGGGCGGAAAGGGGCCGCTGAGCGCCAGGCGCTCGCGGCCGCGTTCGACGGCCACGGCGATGCGCGGGCCGGTGTTGCGCTCGAAGGCCGCGAGGATCGCCTGGAGGTCGGCCACCGGCCGGCCGTCGATCTCGAGCAGCCGGTCGCCGGCTCTGAGCCCCATCGCCGCCGCGTCGCTGCCGTCGACGACCTCGACGATACGCGTGCCCTTGTCCTTCTTCGCGTCACCGCGCAGGCCGAAGTCGGGCTCGAGGCGCTCGGTCACGGTGTTCGTGTCAGCGAGCGCGACATCACCCGGCCGGGCGCCGAGCGTGTCGATGACGAGCCAGTGGATGCGGTTGTAGCGGTCGGTCCGCTCCGTTTCCCACGACAGGAGCGGCGGATGCGCGACGCGCGGATGGTCGTGCACGAACCGCTCGTAGAGATCGCGCTCCGACTCCCACCAGCTCGTATCGTGGCCGCCGCTTGCCTGCGGCCGGAACACGAGTGACACGCCGGCCGTCTGCAGCGTCTCGAGGTAGGGGGCCACCCGCGCCGCCGGGTAGAGCGGATCGCGCATCCCGTTCACGACGAAGAACGGCTTGTTCACGAGGTTCGAGATGAAGAGCGTGCCGTCGGCGCCGGTCGTGGGATTCGACAGCACGCCGATGTGGCCGATGAGCGGCAGCAGCGACGCCCAGAGCGTGGGCTCGCGCATCCCGAGGAAGTAGGTGCCGGTGCCGCCGTCGGACGTGCCCGTCAGGTAGATCCGCGACTCGTCCACGTTGTACTGGCGCTTCACGCGGTCGACGAGCGCGAGGATGTTGTCGACCTGCGGCGCGTGCCACCACGCCGCGTCGTTCCAGCCGAACGGCTGGATGACGATCTGCGGTTCGCCGGGAATGCGGTTGCCGCGCCGGCGCCGGCCCTCCTCCGGGTTCTGCCGCATGATGCCGCCGTGGAGCTGCACGCGCACCGGCCATGCGCGGGCCGGATCGTAGTCAGCGGGCACCTCGACGAGGTTGTCGAACGCAACGCCGCTCGGCGCGGTGGCGCGCAGGGGCCGCTCACCCGTCTGCGCCCGCCCGTAGACGCGGCCCTTGCGCAGGCGGGCCCACGCATCGTCGAACG
>JALHON010000449.1 GCA_022842985.1 Acidobacteriota bacterium
GTGCCCGTCGCCGGCGGCGCCCGTGCGCTGGGATGCGGACCTGGCGCGCGTGGACGGCGTCCGCGTGACACTCGGCATCGCCGTGGCTGTCGACACCCTGCGTCCGGCGGCGGGCCTCGGACTGGTCAGACGTCCAGGCGCGCGGCTCGTCCCCGACCTCGTGCTCGAGACCACGGTGCGCGCCGGCCGCCGCAGTGGAGGTCTGTGAGATGCATGTCGCGTTCCTCCCGGATGTGCGCGGCTTCGGGCTCGTTACCGTGCTGCTCTGGCTCAGCCTGCTGGCCACGACCGCCCTCGGCGTGGCGCTTGCGACATCGGCCGAACCGGCGGCCACGAGCGCTCTCCACGACCGGCTGCGCCTCGCGCGAGCGGCTGAATCAGCGGTGTCGCTCGCCGTGGCCTCGCTTGCCGCGCAGCCCGACTGGTCGCTCGTGCCGGGCCACGGCGTCGCCTCGCCGTTCACCGATGGCGCACCTGGCGTGCGCCTCGTCGCCGGGCTGCCGCTCGATCTCGTGACCGAGACGCGCCAGCGCACCTGCGGCCGCCCTGCGCCCTGCGACGACGCGTCCACGTCGGTGGTGGCGCCGGACCGGCCGTGGGGCGTGCGCAATCCGCGCTGGCAGCTGGTGGTGCATCTGCCCCTGGCCGACCTGGACGCCGTTGCGGCGCGGGCCTGTCCGTGTTACCTGATGGCGTGGGTCGCCGACGACCCGGCGGATGACGACGGCGATCCCGCGCGCGATGCGCCGGCCGGCGTGGCCGGGCACGGCGTATTGCTCGTGCGTGGGGCGGCGATCGGGGGCGCCGGCGCGCTCGCCGAGGCGGAAGCTCTTGTGGCACAGCCGTGCCGGCGCTCGAGCCTGCCCTGCGGAGGCAGCCGCGTGCAATCGTGGGGACCCGTGCGTTACGGTACACCGTGACCCTGTTCCCGCTGGGGCTTCGGGTCGATAGAACGGACACAGGGATTCTCTATGCCTTCACACGCTTCGCGTCGTCTCGTCGTTCCGTGTCTCGCGGTCACGCTGTGTGCCGTGCCCGCGCTGGTATCGGCCCAGTCGCTGGCCGACGTGGCCCGCGCCGCCTCGGCGACGCGGAAGGATCAGCCGAAGGGCGCCAAGGTCTACACGAACGACAATCTTCGGGCCGACATCACGCCGAGCGCGCCGGTTGCGCCCCGCACGACGTCCGAAGCGGCACCCGCCGCGGAAGGCGCGGCCACGAGTCCGGCCGACGGCGCCGCGCCGGCCGTGGCTTCGCCCGACGGTCCCGTGAGCGATGCCCGCGGCCAGCAGTCGGCGGACGAAGCGGCCTGGCGCAAGCGTATCGCTGCCGCCCGCGAGGCGCTCGAGCGTTCCACCTCGTTCGCCGCGGCGCTGCAGTCGCAGATCAACGGCCTCACCGTCGACTTCATCAACCGCGACGATCCGGAGCAGCGCGCCAAGATCGAACAGCAGCGGGTGAAGGCCATCGCCGAACTCGAGCGCACCCAGCGCGAGATCGAGAACAACCGGAAGGCCATCGGCGCCATCGAAGAGGAAGCCCGAAAGGCCGGCGTGCCCGCCGGCTGGCTGCGCTGATCCCGTGAGCGCCGCGTCGGCCGGCGGCGGCGACGCCGACGTCCTGGTCGTCGAAGACCGCGACTCGCTGCGCACGATGTTGCGCCTGGCGCTCGAATCGCAGGGCTACCGCGCCCTCGAGGCGCGTGATCAGCATGAGGCCGAGGCGCTGCTCACGCGGCACCAGCCGGCCGTGGTCATCACCGACCTGCGGTTGCCCCATGGCGATGGCCTCGGTGTGCTTCGCGCCGTGAAGGCCGTCGACGCCCACATTCCCGTCGTCGTCATGACGGCCTACGGCGGCGTGCAGGAGGCCGTGGCCGCCATGCGCGACGGCGCCCTCGACTTCCTCGCCAAGCCGGTGGACCCCGACCATCTGCTGCTCGTCGTGGGCCGGGCCGTGGCGCAGCAGCGCCTCGTGCGCGATCACGAGCGCCTGCGGCAGGAGGCCGCCGAACGCCGCGGCGCCCCCACGATCATCGGCACCGCGCCCGTGCTCACCAAAGCGACGCAGGCGATGCAGCGGGCCGCCGCTGCCGAGATCACCGTGCTGCTCGAAGGGGAGAGCGGCACCGGCAAGGAGCTCTTCGCCCGCGCGCTGCACGCGTGGAGCCCCCGCGCCGACGGTCCGTTCATCGCCATCAACTGTGCCGCCATTCCCGAGACGCTGCTCGAGTCGGAGCTCTTCGGCTATGAGAAGGGCGCCTTCACGGGCGCCGGTCAGCGCAAGCTCGGGCGCGTGGAACTCGCCCATCGCGGCACGCTGTTCCTCGACGAGATCGGCGAGCTCGCGGCGCCACTGCAGGCCAAGGTGCTGCGCGTGCTCGAGACCCGCGAGTTCGAGCGGCTCGGTGGCACGGCCACGATTCGCGCCGACGTCAGGCTCGTGGCCGCGACCAATCGCGATCTCAAGCGCGAGGTGGCCGAGCGCCGCTTCCGCGAAGACCTGTTCTTCCGCCTCTCGGTGATGCCGATCACGGTGCCGCCCCTGCGCGACCGCGGCGACGATGTGCTGCTGCTGGCGCACCATTTCGTCGAGCGCCAGGCCCAGGCCGCCGGCCGCCGGCCGCCGACGCTCGACGACGACGCCCGCGCCGCGCTCGGCGCCTATCCGTGGCCCGGCAACGTGCGGGAGCTGCGGAACTGCCTCGAGCGCGCCGCGATTCTGG
>JALHON010000450.1 GCA_022842985.1 Acidobacteriota bacterium
GGCGGTAAACGGCGCCGCACGTGCCGCAGACCCGCGGCTCGGCCGGCGCGCGGGCGGGGCGATGGCGCCCGGCCTCGTGATCGACGCGGTGTGTGAACGTGGCATTCGTGTAGGGTTTCTGGGAGCGCATGGCTTCCTCCCGGTACTCCACACAGCAACGGTGATGCCAGCAGCACGCTGGCCGCCGGCGGGCCTGCGCGGCGGCCGCTGGCGGGCCGCCGCGAGGGAAAGGACCTGGACAGTGCGACGCTTTACGCGCCGGCGGGCCCGGACAGGGGCTCAGTCGACGACGCGGCGGCGCGGGCGCGCCACGCGCTCCGTCTTGGCCTTCGCCTTCAGTGCCCGCGCGCGCGCCGTCGCGCGGCGGCGCTGTTCGATCGTCTGCAGGCGCTTCCTGGCGGCGTCGAACGCGCCATGCACGACCACCGCGATGTCGGTGAAGGCGCCGTCCACTTCGTCGGCCTTGTGACGCGTCGGCTTGTCGTCGTCCGGCACCGGGCCGCGACCGGCGGGACCGCGCTCGACCACGATGTCCTCGCGACGCCGCATTGCCAGTTCGATACGGACACGGAACCGTTTGCCGGTGGCGTGATGACGGGCAGGTACCTCGACGAGCACCCGGCAGCGCGTGATCGAGGGAAACAGCGCCGCGAGTTCTTCGGCACGGGCGCGGATATTGGCTTCGGCGGCGGCGCTGCGCCGCACATGGAGGAAGACGACATCGACTGGCAGCATGGATGCCCCACTCCGGGTGGGCCGGCGCGCGCTGACACCCCGGTCCCCGCGCCGTACTGTCATGTGTATCCAAAGTCGTGCCACCCGCGCCAGTGTCGTCTGGTGCTGCCGATGCGGCGGGCCGGCCCGGTGCACTGCGCACGTCGCGGGGAGAATTCCGTGCGAGACGGAAGAACCAGCACACGGCATGCCGCCGGCGGGCCGGGACGCGGCCGGATCCGGCCCCGCGGCCGGCCCGGCGCGGAGGCACGCCGTTTGCGAAGGCTGATCGCAGCCGCGGGCCCTCGTGTCGTGCCGCGCCGCCGGAGGACTTCATGACTGCGTCTCCTCGTCCCGCCTTCGCCCGGGTGCTCTGCCCCACCGACTTCTCGGAGTTCTCGACGGCCGCCCTCTCCTACGCGGTGGCCCTCGCGGCGTCCTACGGGTCGGAGGTCCGCCTCCTCCACGTGCTCACGCCCTTCCCGATCGTGGCGCCGCTCGGAGACGTGCCCGGCAACGTGCAGCTCTACGAGTCGCAGCGCGTGCAGGGCCAGCAGGCCCTCGACGCCGAAGCCGCGCGCGTGCGCCGTCCGGGCCTGACCGTGGATGTCGAACTGCGCGAGGGCAGCGCCGTGCACGAGACGCTCGAGGCCGCGCGCGACTGGGGCGCCGACCTCATCGTGATCGGCACGCACGGCCGCGGCGGCATGGAGCGCGTGGTGCTCGGGTCGGTCGCCGAGAAGGTGCTGCGCAAGGCGCCCTGCGCGGTGCTGGCGGTGCCGCATGCGGCACTCGCCGCCGCCCACACCACCGAACGCATCAGTCACGTGCTCTGCGCCCACGATGGCTCGGCGGCCTCGACACACGGCGTCGCCTACGCGGTGTCGCTCGCCGAACGCACGGGGGCCAGGCTCACGCTGGTGTCGGTGGTCGAGTCGCTGCCCTACGGCGGCGACTTCACGGGGCCCGACTTCGCGGCCTTCCGCGCCGCGCGCGAGGCGCACGCGCGCGAGGTCCTCGATACGGCCGTCCCGGCCGAGGTGCGCGTCCACTGCAACGTGCACGACCGCCTCGTCTACGGGCATCCCGCGCAGCAGATCCTCGAGGTGGCGGCGCAGGAGGCGCCCGACCTCCTCGTGATCGGCGTGCAGGGTCGCGGCGCGCTCGACCTGCTGATGTTCGGCTCGACGGCGAATCATGTCGTGCGCCACGCGGCGTGCCCGGTGCTCACGGTGCGGCCGCCGGCCGCGGGAGCGTGACCATGTCCACGATCAGCCTTGCGCGCATCCTGGTGCCCACGGACTTCAGCGACGCCTCGGCCGCGGCGCTCAAGTACGCGCTGCCGCTCGCCGATGTCTTCCACGCCGAGGTGCACATCAGGCACGTGCTCGACGTGGCCTCGGCGCAGTACTTCGCGGCGGAGATGGCGATGGTGCCCACGCCGGCGATCGAAGCGGAAGCCCACGCCCGCGCCGACGCCGAACTCGCGGGCCTGCTCACCCGCGACGAGGTGGCGCGCTACCGCGCCCGCCTCGTCACCGTGCGCGGCGCGCCGTTTGCCTCGATCGTGCGCTACGCGCGTGAGGCGGGCATCGACCTCATCGTCATGGGCACACACGGCCGCGGTGCCATGGCGCACCTGCTCATCGGCAGCGTGGCCGAGAACGTCGTGCGCAAGGCGCCGTGCCCGGTGCTCACGATCCCGCTGCGCGGCCACGACTTCGTGAAGCTCTGACCGGCGCGGCCGCGAGGTATCATCCGCGGCACCCGTGGCCCGCACGCTCCTCTGGATCGCATCGGTCTCGATCGTCGCCCTCGGGGCGACAGCACTCGTGTGGGCCGGACAGGACGCGCGATCGCTCGTCTGTGCCGCGGTCGACCAGGCGCCGCGCGACCTGGCCGCGCGTGTCGACTCACTGGGGCCGCCCGGACGCGCCGCCCTGCTCGAACTCGCCGCCGGATCGTCCGAGGAGGCACGCTGCGGCCTGGCCGGCCTGGCCGCCGTG
>JALHON010000451.1 GCA_022842985.1 Acidobacteriota bacterium
CGTCGCCGTCGCGATGGTCCGCGCGTTCACCGCGCTTGCGTGCGCGCGCCGGCGCGGCGTCTCCGGCCCGGGACTGCTCGTCGCCGGGCTCGGTGCGGCGGTTGTGGCCTGGACCGGCGGCACGGGCACCGCCACGGCGGTCGACCTCGGCCTCGTGGCCGGTGTGCTCGTGCTCGTGGCGGCCTTCGACGCCGCCTTCCGCACGCTGCGCCGCGGCTCGCAGCCGGCGCGTCTCGTCGTGGTCTTCGCGGCGCTGGCGGTGCCGTCGCTGGCCGCCTATCCGTCGCTCGCCGTCTCGGCCGCGTCCAGCCGCCAGGGCGTGATCGTGCGCGACATCGCCCGCCAGGTGGCCGACCAGCGCCAGGATCTGCAACGGTCGCTGCGCACGGCGCTCGCCGAACTCGATCGCTCGAGCGACCTGGCCGATCTGGTCGGCGCCTCGGTGCCGGCGCCGAGCGGGAACGTGCCGACCGACGCCGCCTTCCTCGTGTGGTCGCGCACCACGCTCGCCACGCGGCGCCTGACGTCGTCGGTCGAACTCTACGACGGCGGCGGCCGCATGGTCAGCCGCTTCGCGCTCAATCTGCCGGAGACCGCGGTCGATCAGGCGTGGCAGGAGACCACCTGCGGCTGGGAGCTCTTCGAGGAAGTCTCGCCCTTCTTCGCCGAGGAGCGGCGGCTGCTGCACGCCGGGCGCGGGGTGTGCGTGGATGGACGCGTCGTCGGCTCGATCGTCGTGCACGTCGTGCTCGACTACGCCAACCTGCCGTTCCTCGCCGCGCAGAACCCGTATGTGGCCCTGCTCGGCGCGTCGGAGGCCGCGGTGGCCGCCGGCGAGGGCCGCGCCCGCGATGACGTGGCCTTCGTCGTCTACGGCTGGAGCCGGCGCCCGCTCTACGTCTCGGGCGGCGAGGCGTGGACGCTGCCCGAACCGCTCTTCGAACGCCTGGCGGCGTCGCGCGAGCCGTTCTGGGCGGCGATCGACGATCACGGCGTCGTGTCCGACGTGTATCTGCTGAGCGACCGCGGCGCCATCTACGCGATCGGCTATCCGCGGCCGTCGCTGCTCGCCCATCTGTCGAACGTCGCGGAACTGGTGGCGCTCACGAGCGTGATCTTCGCGCTGCTGCTCGTGGCCGTGTCGATCGGCGCCCGCGTCGGCGGCCGCTCGCCGGTGTCGGGCCGCGCCCTCTTCCGCGAAGTGCGGGCGAGCTTCTCGCGCACGCTCTTCCTCGCCTTCGTCGCCGCGGTTGTCGTGCCCGTCGTGGCGCTCGCGCTCGTGACCCGCGCCTACATGGCCACGTCGCTGCGCCAGGACATCGAACGCGAGGCCACGCGCACGGTGCTCTCGGCGAGCCGGGTCGTCGAAGACTTCGCCGCCATCGAATCGCGCGGCGCCACCAACCTGCCGGTGCTCGATGACAGCCTGCTCGTCTGGCTGAGCCGCGTCATCGGCGAAGACATCAACGTGTTCGCCGGCACCGGGCTGCTGGCCTCGAGCGAACGCACCCTCTTCGCGTCGGGCCTGCTGCCCACCCGCACGCCAGGCGACACCTACCGCGCGCTCGTGCTCGAAGGACGCCCCACCTACCTCGCCCGCGAGTCGGTCGGCGACTACGAGTACCAGGTGGTCTCGGCGCTCGTGCGCGTCGACGACGAACAGGCGATCGTCAGCGTGCCGCTCACGCTGCGCCAGCGCGGCATCGAACGTCAGGTCGACGAACTCGACCGGCGCGTGCTGCTGGCGGCGATTGCCTTCATCCTGCTCGGTTCGGCGATCGGCTACTGGGCGGCCGAACGGATCTCGGATCCGGTGAGCCGCCTCACACGGGCCACGCGGCGGCTCGCCGCCGGCGACCTCGACGCGCACGTGCTCGTGCGCACGAGCGACGAACTCGGCCGGCTGGTCGAGGCGTTCAACGGCATGGCCGACGACCTGCGCCGCCAGCGCGCGCAGCTCGAACGCACGAATCGCCTGGAAGCCTGGGCCGAGATGGCGCGCCAGGTGGCGCACGACATCAAGAACCCGCTCACGCCCATCCAGCTGAACGCCGAACACCTGCGGCGCGTGCACGTCGATCGCGGGCGGCCGCTCGGTGCCCTCGTCGACGACTGCGTGAACAACATCCTGCTGCAGGTGCGGCTGCTGCGGCAGCTCGCCTCGGAGTTCTCGAGCTTCGCGAGCGCCCCGCAGGCTCGGCCGGCGGCCACGCCGCTCGCGCCGCTGCTCGAGGAGATCCTCGCGCCCTACGTGCCGTCGCTCGCCGGCCGCATCGCCCTCAGCCACGAAGGTGCCGAGGCGCTCACGCTGCAGGTCGACCGCGTGCTGCTGGCGCGCGCGCTCACGAACGTGCTCGAAAACGCGCTGCACGCCATGCCCGGCGAGGGGCGTCTCGTCGTGCGCGCCGAGCCGGCCGACGCCGGCCGCGTCCGCATCGACGTCGTGGACTCGGGCGTGGGGATGGATGCCGCGGCGCTGGCCCGGATCTTCGAGCCCTACTTCTCCACCAAGGCCACCGGCACGGGCCTGGGGCTGACGATCGCGCGCCGGAACGTGGAGCTGAACGGCGGCACGATCGCGGTGGCGAGCACGCAGGGCGTGGGCACGACCGTGTCGATGTGGCTGCCGGCGGCCTGAGCCGCCCGACGGGTCAGAGACCCGGGGGCGCCGGCGGATCCTGCGGCGGCGCGGCGGGAGCCGCGTCCATCAGCGGCTGTG
>JALHON010000452.1 GCA_022842985.1 Acidobacteriota bacterium
CGAGCGCAAGTTCACCGGCATCCTGCGCGATCTCTCAGAGACGAAGCGTCTCGAGCGGCTGCTGCAGGAGCGGCAGACGCTCGCGCGGGTCGGCGAGCTGGCCTCGGTGGTCGCCCACGAGGTGCGCAATCCGCTCGCCGCCATCCGCGGCGTGGTGGAGGTCATCCAGACGCGGTTCCCGGCCGAGTCGTCGGACCGCAAGGTGCTCGGCGATCTGCTCACGCGCGTCGACTCGCTCGACCATCTGGTCGGCGACCTGCTCGTCTACGCGCGGCCGGCGCCGCCGGTGTTCCGCCGCGCGTCGCTTCTGGCGCTTGTGCGCGACACGATCGCACTCGTCGCCAACGATCCCGCCGCGACGCCGATGCGTTTCGAGGTGAGCGGGGAAGACGTCGAACTCTGGATCGACACGGCACAGATGGGGC
Organism: Acidobacteriota bacterium; assembly: GCA_022842985.1. Classification (GTDB taxonomy): domain Bacteria; phylum Acidobacteriota; class Vicinamibacteria; order Vicinamibacterales; family UBA2999; genus CADEFD01. The sequence goes on from JALHON010000452.1 coordinate 426, forward strand.
GGGCCGTGCTGAACCTGATGACCAACGCGGCGCAGGCGATGCGGCATCAGGGCGTGGTGCGCGTCACCGGCCACCGCATCGGCGACCGCTACCGGCTGAGCGTCATCGACGAAGGGCCCGGCATGCCCGACGACGTCCGCGCGCGCTGTCTCGAACCGTTCTTCACGACCAAGACGCGCGGTACCGGTCTCGGCCTGCCCATCGCCAAACGTGTCGTCGACGAACACGGCGGCCACTTCGGCGTTGCCAGCATCGCCGGCGCCGGCACCGAAGTGACCATCGACCTCCCGATCACGTCCACCGGCCGCGGCTGAATCGTTCGCGGAATCTTCCCCAGCGGGGCCGGGACCGCGACGGCGGTGTGCCGGCGGCGCACGCCGGCGTGGCGTCCCGCCGTGGCACGCATGTCGCAGGTCGTGGGGCATCCCGGTAAGGAGGTCACCATGGCGTACGCGGTTCCCCGGACACCTGATATCGACGTGCTCGTCGCCTCGGTGCGCCGCGAGTTCGAGGAAATGCCCGGCCTGACGCTCACGGCCGAGCAGGCCCGGCGTCTGTGGGCGCTCGAGCCGCGGATGTGCGGCGCGGTGCTCGAGCGTCTCGTGCAGACCGGATATCTCTGCCAGACCGAGTCCGGGCACTACGCGAAGCCGTCGGCGGCCTGAGCCGGCCGCGGCGGCTACGAGACCGGGCGGGCCATCAGCAGCCCGACCACGAGCGCCACGCCCACGGTGATGGCCCAGCCGAGCAGGCTGAGCGCCACCGCGCGGCCGGTGCTGCGGTAGTCGAGCGCCTGGCGGATGGCGACCACCATCGCGAGGACCATCCACACCGACGTCAGCGGCAGCACGAACCAGCGCGTGCCGCCGAAGACTTCGAAGGCGCGGAAGAGCCCCGGCGCGGCGGCGAAGCCGAGCGTGCGCAACACCTCGCCGAGGTCGGACGACGTGTCGTGTTCGGGCAGGATGCGGGTGCCGAGCAGATAGATGAGCAGGGCCCACGCCGTCCACGCCGCGACCGACACGACGGCCACCACGCCGATGACGCGCGGCACGCCGCTGCCGATACCGGCATTGCCGATGCCCGCGGCGGCCGCGGCAAGCAGCACCACGGCGAGCGCCTGGCCGGTGGCATGGCGATCGGCCTCGACTTCTTCGAACACCTTCGCGTCGAGCGCGAGGGCGGCGAGCAGGCGGCGGAGAAACGTCGTCATGGCGACCACTCCCTTGCCGTGACCCATCGCAAACGCCGTGCCGCCGGGAAGTGCCCGCGGGCGGGCGGCTGGCGCGCCGCTGGCGCGTGGCCGACCGGTAATTCCCGCGCCGCGCGAAGGAATCGGCTCAGCCGATCCAGAGCCGCCCGGCCAGCACGGCCGCGACCAGCAGCAGCGTGGTGGCGGTCAGCCGGCGGCAGGCGCCGCGGCCGATGACCACCGCCATGCCGGCCTTGAGCAGGGTGTTCGCCAGGATGCCCACCGCGATCGCCTGGGCCGCCTGATCGAGACCCGCGCGTGCGCCGAGTCCGCGCGCCATCGTCACGGTGAGCGCATCCACGTCGGTCAGGCCGAGCGCGGCCGCCGAGGTGAGCAGGCCAGCCTGGCCGAACCACGCCTGCGCCGCGTCCACGATGTAGAGCACGACCTGGAAGAGCACGGCCATCTGCAGTGCCGCGCCCACCCGCAGCGGATTGGCCGACGCCGGGCTCGCGCCGGCCTGCGGCGGTGTGCGCCACACGCCCCATACCGTCGCCGCCGCGATGAGGACGAAGGGTGGCAGCAGCAGGGGCAGCAGCACGAGAGCCAGCGGCCAGTTGAGCACGGCCGTGGCCGCCAGCACGCGCGGGAAGAGCAGCAGGTTCGCGGCGAGCGTGCCGACGCCGAGCGGGCGCGACGGCGCGTCGGGGTCGCGGCTCGCCCGCGCGAAGGTCAGCGTGACGTTGGTCGACGAGATGAGTCCGCCGAGGGCACCGGCCACCCACAGCCCGTGTTGCGTGCCCACGGCCTTGCGGGCGACGTGGCCGGCGAAGCTGAGTCCGCTGAAGAACAGCACGAGCGCCCACAGTTCCCTCGGGCGCACGCCGGGCGCCGGCCCGTACGGCCCGATCGGCACGAGTGGCAGCACGACGAGCGCCATTGCCGCAAAGCGGATGCCGGCGCGAAGATCGGCGCCGTCGAGGCGCGCGGCAAAGGCGTGGAGGCGCGACTTCTCGACGAGCAGCAGGCCGGTCACGGCCGCGAGACCGCTTGCGAGGCCCAGTTGCCCGCTGCCGGCGAGCGCCCCCGCCGCGAGCACG
>JALHON010000453.1 GCA_022842985.1 Acidobacteriota bacterium
GCGCGCGGCGGCCGAGGCCGCGCAGACGGCCCGCGCGGTGCCCGACGTGGAGCTCACGCTGCGCGCCGCGCCGGCCGAAGCCGGGCTGCTTCCAGGCGCGCCCACACGTGTCTGGCGATACACCGCGACGTTGGTGCGCGGACCCGCATCGACCGTGCAGACGCTGCCAGACTCGTACCTCGGCCCGGTGCTGCACTTCCGGCGCGGGCAGCAGGTCCGCGTGCGCTTCGAGAACCGGCTGGCCGAGCCATCGATCGTGCACTGGCACGGCCTCGATGTGCCCGAGGCGGCCGACGGGCATCCGCGCCTGGCCGTGGACGCCGGCCGCGACTACGTCTACGACTTCGAGGTGGTGAACCGGGCCGGCACCTACTGGTATCACCCGCATCCGCACATGCGCACCGGCGCCCAGGCGTATCAGGGCCTGGCCGGCGTCATCGTCGTGAGTGATCCCGAAGACGACGCGCTCGGTCTGCCGTCGGGCGACGACGCGATGGTGCTCGTGCTGCAGGACCGCCGGTTCGATGCGAAGAACCAGTTCGTCTACGCGAATGGCGGCGCGATGGCGGGCGGCATGGGCCGCGGCGGTGGCATGGGCATGGGCGGTGGCATGGGCCAGATGATGGAGACGATGAACGGCTGGCTCGGCGATCGCCTGTTCGTCAGCGGCGTCACGCAGCCCGTGCGCGCGCTCGAGCGCCGCGCGTACCGGGTGCGGCTGCTGAACGGGTCGAACGCGCGGATCTACAAGCTGGCGTGGAGCGACGGCGCGCCGTTCACGATTCTCGGCGGCGATGGCGGGCTGCTCGAACGCGCGCGCTCGCGGCCTTTCCTCACGCTCGCCCCCGGCCAGCGCGCCGACCTGCTCCTCGACGCCTCCGGGAAAGCCGCCGGCGCATCCTTCGCGCTGCGCAGCGTGGCCTATCCCGCCGGCGCCGTCGGACACGTGGGCATGATGGGCGAGCTCTCACCGCTGCCGCAGGGCGCGGCCGCCGACCTCATGACATTCACTGTGGGGAGCGGCCCGGCCAGACGCTTCACGCTGCCCGAACGCCTGTGCACGCCGCCAGCCGCATGGACGGTCAGTGACCGCGCGCCGATCCGCCGCGTGCCGCTGACCTTCATGCGCATGGAATGGCTCATCGGCGGCCGCACCTTCGACATGGCGGATGTGGCCGCGGACGAAACCGTGGCGCCGGGCTCGACACACATCTGGGAGTTCCGCAACGAGCCGAACCCGATGGGCATGGCGATGGCCCATCCGATGCACGTGCACGGCACGCAGTTCCGCGTGCTCTCGCGCTCGGGCGCGGCCGGCAACGCCCTGGCCGAGGGCATCAGCGACACACGCGCCACCGACACGGTGCTCGTGCTGCCCGGCGAGACCGTGCGCGTGCAGATCACGTTCTCGACCTACCCGGGGCTGTACCTCTACCACTGCCACATCCTCGAACACGAGGACATGGGCATGATGCGGAACTTCCGGATCAGCGCTCCGGCGCGGCCGTGACCCCGGCGGGCTACCGGCCCGCACTCCGGCGGGTCGGCCACCGGCCGCACCGGCGCCGCGTGGTAGAGTGCGCGGCCATGGCTCGCCTGAAGGCCGCGCTCGTGGCCATCGTCCTGGGCGCGGGTACGGCGGCCGCACAGGCGCCCCCGACGGTCGACGCCTTGCTCGCGGCCGACGCCACGCCAGGGATGGCGGCCCTGCTCGTCGAACACGCGACGCGTGCCGACGTGCAGGCGCATCTGGCGCGGCTCCTGGCGCATCCCCGTGCCGATGTGCGCGCGGCGGCGGCCCGGGTCGTTCTGGCCGTGGGCCTCGGCGGGCTGCTGCCGCGGCTTACGGACGCACTACAGACGGAGGTCTCGCGCGACACATTCGCCGAGCTGACGCGGGCTGTCGCGATTCTGGGCGGCCCGGCCCAGGATGACTCGCTGGTGGCGTCGTGGGCGCGGCTCGGCCCCGACGCGGCGCCTGCCGCCATCGCCTTCGCCAGAGTGCGCGGCCCCGCCGCCCTGGGTGCGCTCGACGCCGTGCGCTCACTACCGCCGCGCGCCGTGGCCGCCTTCGTCGAGGCCGCCCGGCCCGATGCGGCGACGCTCGACCGCCTGCTCGAAAAGGCCGTGACCACGCCAGCGCCCGTGATCTTCAGAGCGGGGCTCGCCGCGGCAAGGGCCGGGCGGTTGAAGCCCGCCGAGGCCCGGCTCGTCGCCGGGCTCGCGCCCGGTCGTCCGGCCGAGATGCGGCTCGAGGCGGCGCGCGCGGCCCTCACTGGATGGACAGGCGAAGCCGCGCTCGCACCCGCGCTGGTCGCGGCACTGTCACACCCGGCGCCGTTCGCCGACGATCCCGCGAGCCTCGATGCGGTGGTCATGCGCGAGCTCGCCGACCGCCTCGCTGGACGCCGAACGTCGGCTGGACAGGTGTGGCGTGACCAGGTCGAGGCCCCCGGCCCACTGCTCGCGGGCCTGCTCGCCTCGAAAGGTGTGCAGGGCCTGCTGACGTCACGAGAGCTGCGTCAGCTGCAGCGGGCGCTGCCGCACGTGGGCCGTGGCGGACCGCCGGACCTGCCGCCGGCCGCGCCCGCCGCCGTGCAACTCCTCGACTCGTATCCCCCCGGCTTCATCCCCGGCGTCATCGCCGCCACCGGCTGCGACATCGGCAAGGCGCGCCGCCAGGGCATCGGCGCCGGCGCGGGTGAGCTCGTCCTTC
>JALHON010000454.1 GCA_022842985.1 Acidobacteriota bacterium
GGAGCGAAGCGCAATCCGGGGGCGGTGGATGCCACCGCGGTGGTGCCCCGGAGTCGTCGCTGCGCGACTCGTCCGGGCTACGGGTGCCGCGACTCCGCATTCGTAGCCCGGATGGAGCGAAGCGCAATCCGGGGGAGCGGTGGGTGACATTGCGGCGACGCCCCGGAGTCGTCGCTGCGCGACTCGTCCGGGCTACGGCACTGCCCGCGCCGACGGGTACCATCGCGTCATGCCCTCGCCGTCCACGACCGCCGCATCGCCCGCTCCGGCCATCCGTCTGGATCGGGTCCGCTTCCGTTGGCGGGCCGATTTGCCGCCCGCGCTCGCCATCGACGACTTCCGTCTCGATGCCGGTGAGCGCGTCTTTCTCCACGGCCCAAGCGGCAGCGGCAAGTCGACGCTGCTCTCCCTGGTGGGCGGTGTACTCGTCCCGGAAACCGGGGAAGTTCACGTGCTGGGCACTGCGCTCGGCCCGCTATCGGCCGCGGCGCGGGACCGCTTCCGCGCAGACCACGTCGGATTCGTGTTCCAGATGTTCAACCTGGTGCCGTATCTCTCGCTCGTCGACAACGTCACCCTACCCTGCCTGTTCTCGCACGCGCGTCGCGATCGCGCCACGAGCGCCGGAGGCTCCGTCGCCGACGAAGCCGTGCGCCTGCTCGACCGCCTCGGACTCGGCCTTGCCGATCTCCACACGCGCCGGGTGACAGACCTCAGCGTCGGCCAGCAGCAGCGCGTCGCCGCGGCCCGTGCGCTCATCGGCGCGCCGGAAATCGTCGTCGCGGACGAGCCCACGTCCGCCCTCGACACCGACCATCGCGAAGCCTTCGTCCGTCTGCTGTTCGAGGAATGCGCGCGTAACGGCACCACACTGCTGTTCGTCAGCCACGATGCCGCACTGGCATCCGGCTTCGACCGCACGATCCGCCTCGACGAGGTCAACCGCCCGTGATGCTCCGCCTCGCCGCGAAGAGTCTGTGGCATCGCCGCCTCACGGCAAGCCTCGTGGTGCTCTCGATCGCGCTCGCCGTCACCTTGCTCATGGGCGTCGAACGCATCCGCGGCGCCACGCGCACCAGCTTCGCCGCAGCGGTGTCGGGCACCGACCTCATCGTCGCCGCCCGCGCAAGCCCCGTGCATCTTCTGCTGTTCTCGGTGTTCGGCATCGGCAACCCCACCAACAATCTCGCCGCCGCGACGCACCGCGATATCGCCGCCAGACCAGAAGTCGCCTGGACCATCCCCATCGCTCTCGGTGACTCGCACAAGGGCTACCGCGTCGTCGGCACGACAGCCGCCTTCTTCCAGCACTTCCGGTACGGCGAAGCCCGCGCCCTCGCGTTTCAGGTCGGCGGACAATTCGCCGGCAAAGACCCGGTCATCCTCGGCGCGGCTGCAGCCCGCGCACTCGGCTATCGCGTGGGGGATGCCGTCGTCCTCGCCCACGGCGCCGGCGACGTGAGCTTCTCGCTCCACGACGCGCATCCGTTCCGCGTGGCGGGCATCCTGCAGGCCACCGGCACGCCGGTCGACCGCGCGCTCTACGTGCCGCTCGAAGGCCTCGCCGAATTGCATCGCCCGGCCAACGACGACGAAGCCGACCCGCTGGCCGCCGCGATGCACGGCCACGATGCCGCCGCGCCCGAGGCCACGCTCACCGCCGTCTTCGTGGGCCTGCGCGCCCGCAATCAGGCTCTCGGCGTACAGCGAGCGCTGAACGAATGGAAGGGCGAAGCGCTCACCGCGATTCTCCCGGCGGTCACGCTGCAGGAACTGTGGGAAATCATCGGCGTCGCCGAGAACGCGCTGCTGGCGGTTTCCGCCCTGGCCGTGGCCGTTGGCCTGGGCAGCATGCTGGTTGCCCTGCTCACGGGCGCCAACGAACGCCGGCGGGAGATGGCGATCCTGCGTTCCGCCGGCGCCACGCCACGCGATGTGTTCGCGCTGATGATGGGCGAAGCCGGGCTGCTGGCGCTGGTGGGGGTGCTGCTCGGCGCGACCATCGTGCAGGCGACGTTCGTCGCGGGCGAATCCTGGCTGGCCTCTCGGTACGGACTCACGACGGGTGGCCTCGTGCCCTCCGGCCGCGAGCTAGTATCCTTGGGGCTCATCGTCATCGCGGGCATCCTCATCGGGGCAGTGCCTGCGTATCGCGCCTACCGCCAGTCCCTGGCCGACGGCATGACCATCCGCCTCTGACGCAGCAGGACCACCATGCCGAAGGCCTTCGTCGCCACCCTCATCACCGCGTGTCTCCTCGGCGGTGCGCTGCCCGCCGTGCTGGCCGACACCGCGCCGCGCCAGATCCAGTGGCAGGACCTCGCGCCCAAGGCCTCACCCGCCGGCAACCCGTTCGAGAAGCTGACCCGGGACCAGCTCGCCGCCCTTTCGGAAGTCGCGAGCGTGCGAGACCGCGTCGCCGTCGGCGACAAGTCCGTCACTGCCGCCGATCAGGCGAACGCCCAGGCCACCGCGAAGCGGCTGGAACAGGCGGGGCTGGATGTCGATGCGCTGCTCGTCACGCGCCGCGAGATGACCGAACACCGGCGGAGCAAGGGCGCTCAGGTGAATCCGCTGCTGGAAGGACAGACCGTGCGTCTGCCGGGCTACCTGCTGCCGCTGGAACTGTCGGGCAAGCGCGTGACGGAGTTCCTGCTCGTGCCGTGGGTCGGCGCCTGCGTGCACACCCCGCCGCCGCCGCCCAACCAGATCGT
>JALHON010000455.1 GCA_022842985.1 Acidobacteriota bacterium
GCCCCTTCTTCGGCGTCGCGTGACTGCGGCGGGGCCCGCGCGCCCGCTCGTCGCGCCGCACCGTGTCGAGCACCTCGGCGATGCCGAGCTCGACCTGGCGCCGGTCCATGTCGACGCGCAGCACCTGCACGCGCACGGCGTCGCCGAGCCGGAAGATCCGCTGCGTGCGTTCGCCGAAGAGCACGCGCGCCTGCTCGTCGTAGCGGTAGAAGTCATCGGCCAGCGTCGAGACGTGCACCAGGCCCTCGACGAAGTGGTCCGTCATCTGCACGAACAGACCGAAGGCCGTCACGCCGGTGATGTAGCCGGCGAAGATCTCGCCGACCTTGTCGGCCATGAAGCGGACCTTCTTCCACTGCAGCAGCTCGCGTTCAGCCTCCTGCGCGCGGCGCTCCATGGCCGAGGTGTGCTGCGCCACCTCGGGCAGCGCCTCCTCGAGTTCCGCGCGCCGCTCCTCGTCCGCCTCGCCGTGCCGCAGCTCGCGCAGCACGCGGTGCACGACGAGGTCCGGATAGCGGCGGATCGGCGAGGTGAAGTGCGTGTAGGTGTGCGCCGCGAGGCCGAAGTGGCCGAGATTCTGCGCGTCGTAGCGGGCCTTCTGCATCGTGCGCAGCATGAGGAACGCAATCGGCCGCTCTTCGGGCGTGCCCTTGATGCGATCGACGAGGCGCTGGAAGTCGCGCGGATGCACGCCGTCCGGCGAGGCGTCGAGGCTCACGCCGAGCGACGAGACGAAGTCCTCGAACTCGAGCACCCGCAGCGGCTCCGGGGCTTCGTGCACGCGGTAGAGCGACGGCATGCCCTGCGCCTCGAGGTGCGCGGCCACGGTCTCGTTGGCGAGGAGCATGAACTCCTCGATGATGCGATGCGCGACGTTGCGCTCGGCGGCGACGATGTCGGCGATGGCGCCATCCGCGTCGACCCGCACCTCGGCTTCCGGCAGATCGAAGTCGATGGAGCCGCGGCGCCGGCGGCGGCCGTTCAGCACCGCGAAGAGTTCGTGCATCAGCTCGAAGGTGGGCACGAGCGGCGCGTAGGTCTCGCGCAGCGCGGCGTCGCGCGCGGCGACGATGCCGTTGACGGCGGTGTAGGTCATGCGCGCCCGGCTGTGGATGACGCCGTCGTGCAGCTCGTAGCGCACCACATCGCCCTGGCGGTTCACCTCCATGAGGCAGCTCTGGACGAGCCGGTCGACGTGCGGATTCAGGCTGCAGACGCCGGTCGCGAGCTCGTGCGGGAACATGTGCACGGCGCGTTCCGGGAAATACACCGACGTGCCGCGTTCGAAGCCATCGAGGTCGAGCGCGCTGCCCTCGCGCACGTAGTGCGCGACGTCGGCGATGTGGACGCCGAGCCAGTAGTGCCCGTTCGGCCGCCGCGTGAGGGAGATGGCGTCGTCGAAGTCGCGGGCGTGCTCGCCGTCGATCGTGACCACGATGTCGCCGCGGAAGTCGGTGCGGCCGGCGATCTCGTGCGGATGCACGGCGGCGTCGCGGGCGCGCGCCTCGGCGACCGCGTCGGGCGCGTGGTCGTCGGGGATGCCGTGCTTGCGCAGCACCACCTCGGTATCGACGCCCGGGTCGTCGAGCGGCCCGAGCACTTCCACGATCCGTCCGGCGGCCTCGGCCGTCGGGCCCGGCCAGCGCGTGACCTCGACCGTGACCATGTCGCCGTCGGCCGCCTCGAGCAGCGTGTCGGCCGGCACGCGGATATCGGTATCGAGCCGCGCGTCGAACGGCCGCACGAGCGCCACGCCGCGGCGATCGCGCCGCACCTGGCCGACGATGCGCGCGCTGCGCCGTTCCCGCACCTCGAGGATGCGCCCTTCGAGACGTTCGGCGTCCCGCCCGGATTCCACCCGCGCGACCACGCGGTCGCCGTGCAGGGCGCCACCGCGGCGCGAGGCCGGAATGAACACATCGGGCCCGCCGCCATCCGGCAGCACGAACGCGATGCCGCTCGCGTGCCCCTGCAGACGGCCCGTGACGTCGTGCACCCGCTCGGGCAGCGTGTAGCGATTGCCGCGCACCACGACGAGCGCGCCCTCGGCCACGAGTGCCTTCAGCTCGCGGCGGAACGTCGCCTGCACCTCGCGGGGGATCGCGAGCTGGCGCGCCAGATCGCGCGCGGTCGCCGGCGGACCGGCCGCGGCACGGAGCTGTTCCAGGAGGTGAAGACGATCGAACGCAGGCACGGGCACGGTCGCGGCGCGGGAGGCCGCGGCCCAAGCGTATCAGGCCGGGCCGGTGAGCAGCACCTGCAGATCGCCGACGTTCGTCCCCGTGGGGCCCAGGCGCACCAGGTCGCCGGTGGCCGCGAGGCATGGATAGCTGTCGTTGTCGGCGAGCGCCCGCGCGCTGTCGAACCCGGCCGTGGCCGCACGCGCGGCTGAGGCCGCGTCCACGAGGGCGCCGGCGGCGTCGGTCGGGCCGTCGATGCCATCGGTACCAATCGACGCCACGACCACGTCGCCGCCGTGCGCGGCCAGCGTGTCCACGAGCGCGAGCGCGAACTCCTGATTGCGGCCGCCGCGCCCACGTCCGCGGACCCGCACGGTGGTCTCGCCGCTCGTGATGACCGCGACCGGCTGCGCGCTCCGAGCGCTGGCGGCACGCGCCCTCTCCCACCACGCCGCGGCGGCCGTCCGGGCCTCACCGGTGACCGGCGCCTCGAGCACGATCGGCCGGTAGCCACGCGCCT
>JALHON010000456.1 GCA_022842985.1 Acidobacteriota bacterium
GCCCGGCCGCGGCCGCCGCGACGATCTCGGCCGGTCGGTCGACGGTCACCGGTGCCAGGAACCGGAACCCGCGCTTCGGCAGCGTCTGCACGAACCGCGGCTGCTCGGCGCTGTCGCCCAGGGCCGAGCGCACCTGGCCGATGCAGTAGGCGAGACCACGGTCGTAGTCGACGTGCGTCTCGGCGCCCCAGATGGCCAGACGCATCTCCTCGCGCGTCACGACGTCGCCGGCGCGCGTGAGCAGCAGCGCCAGCGCCCGCGCCGGCTGTGGCTCGAGCGCCACGCGGCGGCCCTCACGCGTCAGCTCGAGCGAGGCGTCATCGAAGCAGAACACACCAAACGTGTGGGTCATCCCTGCCTCCGTACGCGTGACGCGTCACGCCGCAGCCCCTCGCCCCGGGCCCCGAGCCCCGCCCGGCTCCGCCCCATCACTTGATGACGAGGAGCCTGTAGTTGGCCGGATGCAGGAACTGGACGCCGTGTTCCATCAGGATCGCGTCGTCTTCGATCGGGATGCGCAGCTTCTTCCCGCCCCACTCGGCAATCGGCGAGTAGGCGAAGAACTCGAACGAAAACATGTGCTGCAGGTGCAGCGTGAAGGTGCTCTGGAAGGGCTGCCACGTGGTCATCGACGGACCGATGTCGTGCCCCGTGTTCCCGACCGGGTGGAAGCCGTAGGTGATGTCGGTCTTGTCGTCGTTGTTCGGTGTGTTGAAGGCGATGACGCCGTAGCCGGCGGCCTTGAGCGCGGCATCCATCGCCGCCATCGTCTCTTTTGCCGTGCGGCCCGGCTTGATGGCCGGCTTGATGACGTCGCGGGCGGCAATCGCCTTCGTGAACGCGTCGCGGATGCTCTTCGGCGGCTGCGTCTCGCCCGGCTTCAGCACGTAGGCCACGCGCTTGACGTCGGTGCCGAAGTTCATGAGCTGCACACCCCAGTCGATCATGATGACGTCGCCGGGCTGCACGATCCGCGCGGTGGACGTGGCGACGATGCCTTCGGGCCCGGTCACGTACACCGACGGCATGTCGAACTCGGAGCCGAGGCCCTTCTCGAGCAGGCGATCCTGCAGCCACCACGCCACGTCTTCGAGCGTGGTCTTGCCCGGCGTGATGACTTCGTTCGAGAGCGCCCGTTCGGCCAGGCCCACGGCGATGCCGGCGGCTTCGCCGAAGGCCACGATCTCGGAAGCCACGCGCCGCGAGCGGAATTCCGACACCAGCTTCTCGGCGCTCACGAGGCGCGAGGCGTAGGGCTCGCCGAGCGTCTTCACCAGGTGATCGCGCATCGTCACGGTGAGGCCGTCGGCCGGACCGATTTCCTGCGACATGTTGACGCCGATACGCTTCGGGTCGCGCTGGCGCACGAACTCCGGCAGCATCGAAGCCGCCGACATGCCGTCGTAGGCGCCGGATTCGTTGATGAGGTAGCCGCTCGGCCCGAGCGCGATGCGTTCCACGCGGTCGCCGCGCAGGAAGAACATGTAGTAGCCCATGCCGGTGACGTAGCCGCGGCCGAGGTCTTCCCACAACGGATCGATGTGGTTCTCCTTCACCGCGACGAGCCACATGTCGATGTTGTTGTTCTTCATCGCCAGCGGCAGGATCTGCTCGAACTTGTCGAGACGGATCTGGCGCTGCATCTCCCAGCGCCGCCGCGCCTCCTGGGCGCCGGCCTCACCCGCGATCGTCAGGCAGACGGCCACGGCCGCCGCGCACTTCCCCATCCACGTCATGCCACGGTCCTCCGGATATACGAGGCGCTCACTGTATCGCACTGGCTCGGCCGCGCCGATGCCCGCGCCAGAAATGGCCGGGCTGGGGCCCCGGGCTAGAGCAGCTTCGCCACGAGTTGGCGGAGGGGCTCGGGACGGCCCGCCGGCGCCGCCACCCAGCGGCGCGTCCACGGCACGAGGCGCGCCATGCCCCAGGCGACGAGCAGGGTGGCCACGAGCGAGGCCTCGAAGGGCAGGCGGCGCTTGAGCACGATCGCCGGCCCGCCGTAGACGAGCTCGATGTGCACCCAGTAGACGAAGAGCGAGGCCGCGCCGAGCGTGGCGAGCGTGGCCCCGAGCGCGGTGGGCATCGCGCGACGCAGACTCCAGCAGAGTGGCATCAGCGCGACCACGAGCCCCAGCCGGATCGCGAAGAACGCCGGCGAGGGCCCCCAGAAGGTCGAGCGTCCCGGCGGATAGATCGACGGCTGGAACGAGGCCCAGTAGGCGGCGGCCGTGCCGAGGATGGCGAGCAGTGCCAGCGTCCGTTGCAGCCGCCGTTCGTCCGCATCGGCCTGCGTGCCGGCCACGCGCACGCCCACGGCGAGGCCCGCCGTGACGAAGGCCGCCCACGGCAGCAGCGTGAAGTTGGTGTGGCCCGGCGTGGGGCGCAGGTACCACTGCAGCGGCGCCGGCAGCCAGTCGATCCACCCGGCCGTGCGCACGAGCGGTGCGACGAAGGCGAGCGCGGCCGTGACGACGACGGCCGTCCAGACGCGGCCGCGGTCATCGTCCACGAGACAGAAGAGCAGGGCGGCGAGGATGAGGGCGGGCCCCATCACGTTGAGCACGTCCACCTTCAGCAGATCGACGGGGCGCCCGAGGCCCAGGATGAACGCCTGCAGCCGGAACGCGAAGGCCAGTTCGACGATGGTGACGCCGCGCCAGACGAGCGCGCCGCGCACCTCGGCGAGCGTGCGGCC
>JALHON010000457.1 GCA_022842985.1 Acidobacteriota bacterium
ACCAGCCGCGCCTCCGGCCCCCGCTGCCACCCAGCCGGCCGCACCCGCGACACCGCCGACGCCGGCCTCGCCGCCGGTGTTCGACCGTCCGTCGCCGGCCGAAGCACGGCCCGTCTTCCACCGCACGGGCGCGCGGCTCGGCATCGCCAAGCCGATCGTGGTGGCCGCCGACGAGGAAGTGACTGACGGTGTGTTCTCGCTGGGCGGCAGCGTGCGCATCGAAGGCCGCGTGCGCGACGGCGTCGTCGTGGTCGGCAGTGACCTCACGCTGGCCCCCACGGCCGACGTGCGCGGCGATCTGACCGTCGTCGGTGGCACGCTCTCAATCGAGGAGGGGGCCCGGCACACCGGCGCCGTGCACCATGCGGAAGGGGCGTCGTGGCCACGCTGGTCGTGGCCCACGGTGGGCTGGTCGTGGTTCGAACCTGGCGGCGCCGCCAGCTGGCTGCCGCTTGCCGGCACCACGACACGCGTCCTGCTGCTCGCAATCGCCATGGCCGCCCTGGCCGTCTTCGCGCGCGGACGCGTAGCCCGGATCGGCGCCGCGGCGGCAGCGAATCCGGTGCGCGCCGGCCTCATCGGCCTGGCCGCGCAGGCGGTCTTCGTGCCGGCGCTCATCGTGGTCGCGATCGTGATGGCCATCACCATCGTCGGCCTGCCGTTCGTCGCGGTCGTCGTGCCGCTCGCGGTACTCGCGATGCTCGCCACGATGGTGCTCGGCTTCACGAGCCTCGCGGCGCGCCTCGGCCGGCGGGTCACGGGACAGGAGACGGTCGTGGCCGTGCTCGCCGGTCTCGTCATCATCGTGTTGCCGACGTTCCTCGCGCGCCTCGCCGGCGTCGGGCCCGATGCGCTGCGCGCCGTCACCGTGGCGCTGCTCGTCGTCGGCACCATCGTCGAGTACGTGGCCTGGACAGTGGGCCTCGGGGCCGCGGTCATGACGGGCCTCGGCCGCTGGGCCGTCGTGCCGCCGCCGGTGCCGCCCCCGCCGCCGATGTCCGGTGACCCGGTCATCGAGCCATCGGCCGTGCTCTAGACGCCCACGCCGCGGCCGGGCATCACACGGCCCCGCGGCTACAATGGCCGCGTGCTCGCCCGCGTCGCCACGCTGCTTGCCACCGTCGCCGAGCGTTACGTTCCGAGCGCGTTCGCCATCGCCGTGCTGCTCACCGGCGTGACGTTCGCCGGTGCGTTCGCCATCGGCGCCACACCCGGTGAGGCCGTGGTCGCCTGGGGCCGCGGCTTCTGGGCCCTCAGTCCGTTCGCCATGCAGATGGCGCTCGTCGTGCTCACGGGCTTCCTCGTGTCCACGGCGCCCGCCGTCGACCGTCTGTTCCGGGCCGTCGCGGGCGCGGCCGGCACACCCGCCCGGGCCGCCACGCTGATGGCCGTGGTCTCGATGCTGCTCGCGTGGCTGCACTGGGGCCTGAGCCTCGTGGGCTCGGCGATGCTCGTGCGCCACATCGCCCGCGCCCAGCCACGCGTGGATTTCCGTCTGCTCGTCACCGCCGCCTACCTGGGCATGGGGACGACGTGGCACGCGGGCCTCAGCGGATCGGTGCCGCTGCTCATGGCCTCGCCCGGCCACTTCCTCGAGAAGACGACCGGGCTCGTGCCGCTCACCGCGACCACCTTCGCGCCCTTCAATCTGACCCTGAGCCTGGTCGTCGCCGTGGTGGTGGCAGTGGTGGTGTGGCGGCTGCATCCCGCGGCCGCCGACGCCGTCGTCGTGTCGCCCGAGGCGCTCGACGCGCTCGAACGCTTCACCCCGCCGGCGCCGCCCGCGGCATCGACCTTCGCGGCCTGGTGCGACCACACGCGCGTGCTGCCGTACGCCCTCGGGGCCACCGGCGCGGCGTGGCTCGCCTGGTACGTGCGCACGTCGGGGCTGCAGCTCACGCTCGACGTGCTGAACTTCATCTTCCTCATGACCGCCATCGTGCTGCACGGCCGGCTGGCGTCGGTGATGGCGGCCGGCGAGCAGGGCGCGCGTCTGCTGGCCGGTGTCGTGCTGCAGTTCCCGCTCTATGCGGGAATGTACGGGATCATCGAAGGCACGGGTCTCGCCCGCGTCCTCGGCGATGCGATCGCGCGCACGGCCACACGCGACACGTTGCCGCTCGCGCTCTACTGGTATTCGAGCGTGCTCAACTACTTCGTGCCCTCGGGCGGCTCGAAGTGGGCGGTCGAAGCCCCCTTCATCATCGACGCGGCGCGCCGGCTCGGGGTGGGGCTCGACGAGGTGATCCTCGCCTATGCCTGGGGCGACATGGCGTCGAACCTGATCCAGCCCTTCTGGGCGCTGCCGCTGCTTGCCGCCGCGCGCCTCGGGTTCCGCGACATCATGGGCTACGCGGCGCTGTGTTTCGCCGTCATCAGCGTGCTCGTGTCGGCCGCCTTCTGGCTGCTTCCGCTCGCGCGCTGACGCGCACGTGTGCACGGAATCGCCGCCGCCCGCCGGCCAGCCCGGAAGCGCGATGCTAGACTACCTAGCTGTCTGCCCCCCCGGCATGAGGTCTTCGATGCACAGTCCGTTCGAGCTGCCCCTGTTGCGCGCCGTCACGATGACGCCGGACGCCGTGTCCGCCGATGTCGTGGTCGCGCTGTACGCGGGTGAGCCAGCCGACGCCTTCCGTCCGCGGCTGCCCGCCGCGGCCCGCGGCGAGTTCGACGCCGCCCTGACACGCGGCGAAGCC
>JALHON010000458.1 GCA_022842985.1 Acidobacteriota bacterium
TGGTCTCGCCGGCGGCGCGCCGCAGCTTCCGCGCGGCCTCGTAGCCGGCGTTCGCCACCCGGCAGCGCAGGCAGCGGCAGCGCGCGCCGATGTACTTCGCGCGCGTGCCGCAGGGCAGCGCCGCGAAGTACTCGGCGCCGGGCAACGTCGGCGGCCTCACCGGCGCTTCCCCGCCGGCTTCGGGGCCTTCGCCGCCTTCGTCGCCTTCGCCGGCGCTGGCGCCTCGTCCGCGATGGCCTGCTTCGCACTGGCCACGAGGGCGGCGTGGTCCACGCCGAACAGCGCGGCCAGCTGCGTCATGATGTCGAGCTCGTGCCGGTGGTTGATCCAGCTCGATTCCGTCTTGCTGGGCTTCTCGCGCTCGATGGTCTGCTGCACGAAGTGCCGCACCAGGTCATCCGGTGTGGTGATGGTCTTCGGCCGTTTGGCCCCGAGTTGATCGCACTCCTCCCACAGGAAGTCGAGGCCTGCGGGCGAGTTCGCGGCCGGGATCGCACCGAGCACCGCCTCGGCCAACGCCGGATACACGCGGCGATAGAGCGCGTTGACGGCCTTCCGCTCGTCCTCGCGCCGCTTCGCGGCCTCCGCCTCCTTGTCGCGCTGCGTCTTGGCCTGGGCGGCCACCTTGGCGCCCTGGCCGGTCTCGATGAGCTTCTTTGTCTTGGCCTTCGCCTTGATCTCCGCGCCCCAGTGCACCGTGCAGACGTCACGGGCGATGCAGACCTGGAACGCCGTGCCGTACTCGGGGCCCACCGTCACGAGGCCGAGGACCGAGTGCTCGCAGGTCTTCGCGTCCACCTTCCGGCCGCGGTCGTCGAGGACGCTGGCCACCGTGCCGTCGGCGCGCTTCCAGCTCCGCGGGCCGTAGACGCGCTCGGACGGGTCGCGCACGGCGTCGGCCAGGTGATGGTCGTGCGTGATCGCGATGTGCTTCTTCTTCCGCCCCGGCTGCGCGGCCGCGGTCGCCACCTGGCCGGCCACGCGACCGAACTCGAGCGGCGCCGTGGCGGCCATCCGTTCCACGTCGAACCGCACGTGCCGCGCGATCCACGCCTCCAGTTCCTTCACCGTGACGACCTTCAGGCCGGCGTAGGGGTCAGCCTTGCGGTCGGGCGTGTCGTTCAGCTCGTCGAAGTCGAGCGTCGATTCCTCGCCGGCCCACAGGCCGCCTGTCTTGCGACGGTAGCCATCGACGCTGCCGGGATCGGCCGCGCGCTCCTGGTCGTCCGGCGTCAGCTTCGCCAGCAGCTCGGCGTGCGCGACGCCGATCCGGCCCGCGTCGAGCAGCGACTGCAGCGCCGGCCGCAGGTCGAGCAGGCGCATGCGATCGACGACGTAGCGCTCGCTGCGGCTGATGCGGTCCGCGATGTAGGCCGCCGAGTACTTCGACGGGTTCGACTTCAGCAGAGCCTTGAAGCCGCGGGCCTCTTCGAGCGGCGTCAGGTCGCTGCGCTGGATAGCGTTCTCCAGCTGCAGCTCGAGCACCTCGGCGTCGGTCAGCTCGTCGCGCAGGATGACCGGCACGACCATCAGGCCGGCCTGCTGCGCCGCGCGGTACCGGCGCTCGCCGTCGACGACCTCGAGGCGGCCCTGCGCGGTCTCGCGCGTGCGCACGACGAGCGGCTGGATGACGCCCTTGCGGCCGATGCTGAGCGCGAGTTCGTTGAGGCCGTCGAAGTGCTTCCGGGGGTTACTGGGCGACGGGTAGAGGTCGGACAGGGGCACGACCGCGGCGAGCGGGACGGCGCCGGGGACCTGGGCGGGGGTGAGGTCGGTGGTGTTCATGGAATGGGTGCGCTCCTCGTGGGTGGACTAGACAGCTGGGCGGCCGGGATAACTAGGCCAGGGTGTCGGCCGCGGCTTCGAGCGTGCGCAGGACCGGCTGCGCCGCCAGGTCGCCGTTGCGCTGCCGGTCGATGCGATCGATGAGCAGCGAGATCGCGTTGCTGGCGTTGTCGAGTTCCTTCTTCGCCTCAGCGGCCTCGGTCTTCGCGTCGTCCCACCGCTGCGCGCACTGCTGGCGCTCGTGGTTCAGCTCCACGAGCATCTCGATCGCCTGTTCGTCGCTCAGCGGGCCGTCGAAGACGGGCGCGCTGGTCTCCGGCGCCACCCCGTCGACGCCCTCCGGCTCGTCACCCGCGGCCGCCGCTTTGCCGTCGAACTGAAACACCTTGCTCTTTCTCGCCATGTCATACGCTCCTATCGAGAGAAGTTCCGCGGGAGACCGAAGGGCACATTCGTCAAGACCTTGTCCCGCTCAGGGCCTGTGACAATCACCCACTGCTCGCCGGTCTTGCCGCCCGGCTGCATCCAGAGCTGCTCGATCGGCCCGAAGCGCTTCTTCAGGCCGACGAGATCGACGACGTGCGCCGTCGGTTTCGAGGGGTGCGGGCGAATAACCCGCCCGACCATCTGGTAGTAGAGGGCCAGCGACATCGTCGGGCGCGCGAGCACGACGGTCGTGAGCTCCGGATAGTCGAAGCCCGTCGTGAGTACGCCGACGTTCGCCACGACGCGCGTCAGGCCCTTCTTGAACGACCAGAGGATCTGCGCGCGCTTGTCCGCCGGCGTCTCGGCCGACACCACCACGGCGCCCGGGATGGCCGCGGCCAGCGCCTGGCTCTCCTCGAGGAACCGGGTGAACACGAGCACCGACTTGTGGCCGGTGGCGACCAGGT
>JALHON010000459.1 GCA_022842985.1 Acidobacteriota bacterium
TTGTCGGCCCGCTCGAGGAAGGCGCCGAGCTGCAGGAAGTTGTTGGCCTCGTCGCGCAGCAAGGTCACCTGCGCGGCGCCAAAGATCATCACCGCCTGCTTCTTCACCGACTCGATCAGCGCGCCGCGATCGAGGTTGGCGCGGTTACCGCGCAGCCGGGCGCTGAGCTCCAGCCAGAGCGCGTTCAGGCTCTCCCACACGTCGACGGTGATGTTGTTGCGTTCCTCGCGGGCATTGCGCCGCGCGGCGCCAATCGAATTGACGATGGAGGAGGGGTTGTTCTCGTCGAGCACCAGGAAGTCGATCAGGCTGGCGAGCCGCTTGCCCTGTGCCTGGCTCTGGCGGAATTCGTCCTCCATGCCGAAGATCGCCGCGACGCCGGCGGCTTCCTCGCCGCGCGACTGCAGGGCCATGCGCTGGGTCGCCTCGATCAGCCGCGCCGTCGACTTGGCGCGCTGCAGGTAGCGGCCCATCCAGTAGAGATTCTTGGCGGTACTGCTCAGCATCGGTGCGGCCTACTCGCCATCTGCCGGCGCGTCGGGCGCCAGCACCCAGGTGTCCTTGGTGCCGCCGCCCTGGCTCGAATTCACCACCAGCGATCCCTCCTTGAGGGCGACGCGCGTGAGGCCGCCCGGCACGATGGTGATCTTCTTGCCCGAGAGCACGAACGGTCGCAGGTCGACGTGCCTCGGCGCCACGCCCTGGTTCACGAAGGTCGGGCAGGTGGAGAGCGAGAGCGTCGGCTGGGCGATGTAGTTGTCCGGTCGTGCCTTCAGCAGCGTGCGGAATTCCTCGATCTCGGCCTTGCTGGACGTCGGGCCGACCAGCATGCCCTTGCCGCCCGATCCGTGGATTTCCTTGACCACGATCTCGGACAGGTGCTCCAGCACGTACTTGTAGTCGTCGGCACGGTCGCAGCGCCAGGTCGGCACGTTCTGCAGGATCGGCTCCTCGCCGAGATAGAAACGCACCATCTCGGGCACGTAGGTGTAGGTCGACTTGTCGTCGGCCACGCCGTTGCCCAGAGCGTTCACGATGTTGACGCGGCCGGCGCGGAGCGCGCCCAGCAGGCCGGCGACGCCCAGGAATGAGTCGGGGCGCATCGCCAGCGGATCGAGGAAAGCGTCGTCGACGCGGCGGTAGATCACGTCGACCCGCTGCGGGCCGCGCGGCGTGCGCATGAAGACGCGGCTCTCGTCGACGAACAGGTCGGAGCCCTTCACCAACTCGATGCCCATCTCGTCGGCCAGGAAGGCGTGTTCGAAATAGGCGCTGTTGTAATGGCCGGGCGTCAGCAGCACGACATTGGGCTCATGGCCGTCGCTGAACGACACGGAGCGCAGCGTTGCCAGCAATTCCTCGCTGTAGTCGGCCACGGGGAGGACGCTCTTGGCGGCGAACAGCTCCGGCGCCAGCCGCATCATGACTTCGCGATTCTCGAGGACGTAGGACACGCCCGACGGCGTGCGGACATTGTCCTCGAGGACGTAGAAGTCCTTTTCGCCGACGCGAACGAGATCGATGCCGGCGATGTGGGCGTGCACGCCACCCGGCAGTTGCAGCCCCTGCGCCATGGCGACGAACTCGCCGTTCATCAGGATCTGCTCTTCGGGGATGATGCCGGCGCGGCAGATCTCGCGCTGGCCGTAGGCGTCGCTCAGGAAGGCGTTCAGCGCCCGCACGCGCTGCGACAGGCCCTTGTGGAGGAACTGCCACTCGTCCCACGCGATGACGCGCGGGATGATGTCGAAGGGGATCGTCGTTTCGGACCCTTCGGCCGCGCCATAGGCGCCGAAGGTGATGCCGTGCCGCCGATAGAAGAGATCGACTTCGGCACGCGTGGCCGCCACCCGTTCGGGCGAGGTGCGCGCCAGCCAGTCGGCGACGCCACGATAGGGTACCCGGACAGAGCCGTCCGTACCCGAATTCATTTCATCGAATGCCTTGATCGCCATCCGGCATTTCACCCCCTGTCAAATCACCATATAAGCAATCGACGGGCCAACAAAGTGCCCGTGACCATCGGGCGGAGGCGCGGCATGAAGCAGGTGCTGATCGATCGGTACGGGACGCCGTGGGACGTAGCGCGCTGCGCCGACGTCCCCGATGTGGGGGAGCCGGCGGCCGACGAGGTCGTCTTCGACGTGCTGGCCTTTCCCATCAACCCCGCCGACATGTGGTTCTGCAAGGGCAGCTACCGGCTGAAGCCGCCGCTGCCGGCTACGCCCGGGGCCGAATGCGTGGGGCGCGTCACCGCGGTCGGCTCGGCCGTGAAGCACGTCGCCAGGGGCGACCTGGTCATCAACCTGCAGCGCGAGAACTGGACGCAGAAGCGTCGCGTGAAGGGCGACGATGCCATCCCGCTGCCCGCGGGGATCGACCTGCGTCAGGCGGCGATGGTGCGCATCAACCCGCCGACGGCGCGGCTCATGTTGTCGGACTTCGTCGATCTCGCGCCCGGCGAATGGGTCATCCAGAACGTCGCCAACTCGGCGGTCGGCCGCCTGCTGATCGTGCAGGCCCACCAGCGCGGCCTGCGCACCGTCAACATCGTGCGCCGCGCCGAATTGGCCGGCGAGTTGAAGGCGCTCGGCGCCGATGTCGTGCTGGTTGATGGTGACGATCTCGCCGAGCGCGTCGCCGGGGCGACCGGCAAGG
>JALHON010000460.1 GCA_022842985.1 Acidobacteriota bacterium
GAGCCCCACGACCACCGCCGCGGCGTAGAGCGGCACGGCGCCCGGCGCGTGCGCGTGCCCGAGAGCGTTCGCGTCGGCGTGCCCGAAGAACGCTTCGCGCCAGCTGTCGGCCGCCGCGCCGTCCACGATCCAGCCGGCGAAGAAGAGTCCGCCGCTCAGCAGCACATCGGTCATGCGGGCCGGCGGCCGCGGCGCCGCCACCGGCGCATCGGCCGCGGGCATCGCTTCCACGACGAGCCCGGTCTTCGCGATGGCCGCGCGCAGCGTCGACTCGGACGTCAGCGCCGGATCGATCGTGAGATCGACGCGCGCGTGCACGAGATCGAACGCCACCGCCACGACCCCGGCATCACTTTCCACCGCGCTCCTGACGAGCGCCACCTCATCGGCGCAGTCCATCGCCGGCACGCGCAGGCGCACTTCACGCAGGCTGGAGGCGGGACGCGGCGGGGACGGAGACATGGCGATCGGTGGACGTCTGGGCGCGGGGGTAGCCAGCCATTATCGCGTGCGGCTGGCCCTGGCGGTGCACAGGTCCGATGCCGCCCGGCCGGCCCCGGTTACGGCTGCGCGGTGGCCGCCGTCCGCTGGGCGGCCACGGCCGCATGCGAGCGCCGCGGTTCTGCGCCGCCTTCCACCGTGCCGCGGGCCGCATCCACGAGCACCGCCGAGGCGTAGCCGTAGCGCACCTCGCCCTTGCGGCCGATCTTCTGGAACCGGTGCCCGCGCCGCTGCAGGTCCTGCACCACGGAGACCGGGAAGCGATCCTCGATGTCGAGCCGCGCCGCCTGTTCGAGCGGATCGGTGGGATCGCGTCCGGGCAGGAAACGCGGCGCTTCGATCGCCTGCTGCGCCCCGAGCCCGCCATCGATGACGCCGGTGATGACGTTGTAGACGGTGAGCGGAATCCACGCATTGCCGGCACAGCCCACGGCGAGCTTCGGCACGAGACCGCCCGGCGTCTCACTGAACACCAGCGTGGGCACGGTGCCGGTGGTCGAGCGCATGAGCGGCACGAGGCTGCCGTAGGCGCCTTCGGTCGTGCGCGTGCTGCGCAGGTGGTTGTTGTAGAGGAAACCGAGCCCCTTCGACACGTAGAACGTGCCGCCCCAGGTGCTGAGCGTCTGCGTCACGGCGATGAGGTTGCCCTCCGCATCGCCCACCGCGAATGCCGTCGTGCCGCGGCCGATCCGCGTCGGCGGCGGCGTGAACGGACCGTCGTCGGGCGCCTGGCGTTCGAGCGTGGACGCGCGCGTGCGGTCGATCTTGCGGAAGAGGCGCACGGCGTGGTCGGGCCGCAGATGTTCGTCGAACTCCACCGGCCAGCGTTCGGGATCGGCCACGCGGCGCAGCGGATCGCGCACCTTCCACGCTTCGATCACATGGTGCCAGTAGTCGGCGTCGGTGGTCGTGCGGGCGCCGGGGCGCGGTGTGTACTGGTCGAGTACCTGCAGCGACTCGATGAGCTGGATGCCCGTGGCCACCGGCGGCCCGGCCGAGAAGATCCGGTGGCCGCGGTACTGCCCTTCGACGGGCGTGCGTTCCATGGCCCGGTACTGGGCCATGTCGGCGTAGGTGATGATGCCGCCTTCGGCCGCCATGTCGGCGGCGATCTTCTTCGCGATGGCGCCACGGTAGAACGTCTCGGCGCCGTCTCGCGCGATCGCCCTGAGCGTCTCGGCGTAGTCCTTGTTGACGAAGCGATCACCCGGCTGCGGCACCTTGCCGCCGGGCAGGAAGATCTTCGCGGCTTCCGGATACTTCTCCAGGAAGTGACGCCCCTCGCTGATGCTCGAGGGCAGCGCCTCGTCGAGGATGAAGCCGTCGTCGGCCAGCGCGATGGCCGGCTCGATGAGCGACGCCCAGCTCACCTTGCCGCTGCCGTAGTGGCGATAGAGATGATCGAGGCCGGCCACGACACCGGGGATGTTGGCGGCGGCCGGCCCGTCGGCCACGATGCGGCCATCGCGCACGATTGCCGGGTTGTCCATCGTGGCGTGGATGGGCGTCTGGTCCTTGTATTCGACGACCGTCGGCTTCGCCATGCCCTTGAGATACAGCACGGCGGTGCCGTCACCGCCGAGGCCGGACGCCTCCGGCTCGACGACGCCGAGCGCGAACGACACGGCGATCATCGCGTCGACGATGTTGCCGCCGCGCTCGAAGGCACGGCGCCCGGCTTCCGACGCCAGCGGATGGCCCGAGACGATGACCGCGCCGCGCGAGGTGACGACCGGCTTGATGAGCGGCTGCTCGGCCACGAGCGCGTCGAGCACGGCTTCGAGCGCCTCGGCATTCTTCGCGGCCTCGGCCTGCGGGCGGTACTTGTCGCGCAGCGTCACCCACGTGTCGGCGGCCGGGCCGTTCGCGTAGTAGAGCCGGCGCAGCGTGTCCCACGTGCGATCGAACATCGCCGTCCACGCGCGCGGCTGCACGAGCGAGGTCATGACCTCGCCGCCGGCCTCGTCCACCGGCAGCGGCGCCGGGATGCGCCAGAGGCGGAAGGCGGCCGACGTCGCAAAGAGCGGCGGCGCCACGCTCGCATCGCGCAGCGGGTTGCCGTTGTAGGTCGGCTCGGGATCGGGCAGGCCCGCGACGAGCAGCGTACGGCCGTCGGGCGACCACGCCGGCGCGCCGGCGCGG
>JALHON010000461.1 GCA_022842985.1 Acidobacteriota bacterium
GCTGATCATGGTGCTGCTGGGCGGCGTCGAGACGCTGACCGGCCCGGTGGTGGGCGCCGCGGTCTACACCTGGGTGCGCGATGCCGTCGCCCGCCACACCGAATTCTGGCGCGCCGTCATGGGCGGCATCATCCTGCTGATCGTGCTGCTCTTCCCGCAGGGACTGGTGGGCGGCCTGAAGGCGCTGTTCCTGCGCTGGAAAGAGGCCCGCACATGAGCGACGCCGTCCTCCAGGTCGAGGGGCTGCACAAGGCTTTCGGCGGCGTGCAGGCGGTGGCCGACGTTTCCTTCGCCGTCTCGGCGGGTGAGATGCTGGCGCTCATCGGCCCCAATGGCGCGGGCAAAAGCACCTGCTTCAACATGTTGAACGGCCAGCTCGTGCCCGATGCCGGCATCGTGCGGCTGGCCGGCCGCGATATCGTGGGCCTGCGGCCGCGCGCCGTGTGGCGGCTGGGCGTCGGCCGGACGTTCCAGATCACCGCCACCTTCGCCTCACTCAGCGTGCGCGAAAACGTGCAGATGGCACTCTATTCCCATGCCGGTCGCCTGCGCTCGATGCTGTCGCGGTTCGGCGCGGCCTACCGGACCGAGGCCGATGCGCTGCTGGCCCAGGTCGGCATGCTCGATCAGGCAGACCGGACCTGCGGCGTGCTGGCCTATGGCGACCTGAAGCGCGTCGAGCTCGCCATGGCGCTCGCCAACAAACCCCGACTGCTCCTGATGGACGAGCCCACCGCCGGCATGGCGCCCCGAGAGCGCGTGGCGTTGATGGAACTCACGGCCGGGTTGGCGCGCCAGCGCAACATCGCCGTGCTCTTCACCGAGCATGACATGGATGTCGTCTTCTCCCAGGCCGACCGCATCATCGTGCTCGATCGCGGCGAACTGATCGCCGGCGGCACGCCGGCGGAAGTGCGCACCAATCCCAAGGTGCGCGCCGTCTATCTGGGGAGCGCGCACTGATGCTCTCGGTCAGAAATCTCCACGCCTTCTACGGTCGCGCCCATATCTTGCAGGGCGTGTCGCTGGAAGCGCGCGCCGGTGAGGTCGTGGCGCTGCTGGGCCGCAACGGCGCCGGCAAGTCGACGGCGCTGAAGGCGATCATGGGACTGGTGCCGCCGGCCGAGGGTGAGGTCACATTCGACGGGCGGCGCATCGAGCGGCTTCTGCCCTACCGCATCGCGCGGCTGGGTCTCGGCTACGTCCCCGAGGAGCGGCGCATCTTCACCGACCTCACGGTGATGGAGAATCTCGAGGTCGGCCGTCAGGCTGGACGCGGCAGCGCGCCGGTCTGGACGGAAGAGCGGCTCTTCGCGCTCTTCCCCAACCTCGCCGGCATGCGCGACCGGCCGGGGGGGCGCATGTCCGGCGGCGAGCAGCAGATGCTCACCATTGCCCGCACCCTGATGGGCAATCCGAGCTGCGTGCTGCTCGACGAGCCGTCGGAGGGTCTGGCGCCGATCATCGTCGAGCAGATGGCCAACTCCATCCGCGCCCTGAAGGGCGAGGGGCTTTGCGTGCTTCTGTGCGAGCAGAACCTGCATTTCTCCCAGGCCGTGGCCGACCGCGCCTATATCATCGAGAAGGGTCAGATCCGCTTCGGCGGGACCATGGCCGAGCTCGCCTCGGACGCTTCCCTTCGTGAACAGTATCTTTCCGTGTGATCATGACTGCAGAGCGTTCCCTCACGGTCGGCATCGATGTCGGCGGCACTTTTACCGACCTGCTGGCAATCGATTCGGTCTCGGGCGTCGTCAAGCTCGCCAAGGTGCCGACCACGATCGACAACCAGGCCATCGGCTTCATGGCGGCCCTTGCCCAGGCCGGCGTCGATCCCGTCACGCTGCAGGCCATCGTGCACGGCACCACGACCACGACCAATGCGCTGCTGGAACGCAAGATCGCCCGGGTCGGGCTGATCACCACCCGGGGGTTCCGCGACGTGCTGGAACTCGGCCGCCGTACGCGGCCGCAGCCCTATGGCCTGCGCGGCACGTTCAATCCGTTGATCGACCGCGAACGGCGCCTCGAAGTGCCGGAGCGCATGGATGCCGACGGCGAGGTACTGGTCCCGCTCGATGAGGCGGCCGTGGCCGAGGCCACGAACAAGCTGCTGGCGCTGGGCTGCGAGGCGGTCGTCATCCACTTCCTGCACAGCTACATCAACTCCACGCACGAGCGCCGGGCCGCCGAGATCGTGCGCGGCCTGTGGCCCAACCCCTATGTCACGGCGGGCCACGCCATTCTCTCGGAATATCGCGAATACGAACGCGGCGTGACGGCGGCGGTGAATGCCTCGGTTCAGCCGGTGCTCGACCGCTACCTGACGCGGCTGCGCACCGAACTCTCTGCCAAGGGTTTCGACCGCGACCTGCTGGTGATGCAGGGCAACGGCGGCACCATCTCCTCGCAGCTGATCGCCCATGCCGCCGTCAACACGGTGATGTCGGGCCCGGCCTCGGGTGTGATGGCGGCGGCCTACACCGGGCGCGCCTCGGGCCATCCCAACCTCATCACCTACGACATGGGCGGCACCTCGACCGACGTCGGGCTGATCGAGAATGCCGTGCCGCAGGTCTCGGGCGAGCTCGAGCTCGAATATGCCATGCCCATCCACGTGCCGATGGTCGA
>JALHON010000462.1 GCA_022842985.1 Acidobacteriota bacterium
GTTCGTGCGCGACGTCGGCGGCGTGCGCTACGTGAACGACTCGAAGGCCACGAACATCGACGCCGCGGGACGCGCCATCGAGAGCTTCGACGACGTGGTGGTCATCGTCGGCGGCAAGTACAAGGGCGGCCGCTTCGAAGACCTCATCGCGCCGCTGGCGACGCGGGGCCGCGGGGTGGTGGCGATCGGCGAGGCCCGGCCGCTCGTGCGGGCGGCGCTCGGCGCCGTCGTGCCGCTGGTGGAAGCCGGGTCGATGGACGACGCGGTGGCCAGGGCGCGGGAGCTGGCCCGGCCGGGCACCGTGGTGCTGCTGGCGCCGGCCTGCTCCAGCTTCGACATGTTCCCGGATTACGCGGCGCGAGGGCGCGCCTTCAAGGAGGCGGTGGAGAAACTGGGGACTGGGGGCTAGAGGCTAGGGGCTCGGGCGTGCCGGAGTCCCGCTGCCAGGAACCGCTTCAGGAAGAACGGCGGTTCGAAAGGTCGAGAAGCGAGAGGTGAGCAGTCATCAGCCGGGTGGTGGCGATTGGGAGCTGGCCGCTGGGAGCGCAGGCCGTCTTGGTCTGCGAGGCTGGTGTCCCAGTCCCCCATCTGGCTGATGACTGCTGACCGCTCGCGACGCATACGTTTCGTCGAGCGGCCGGGCGCACAGTTCGCGTCCGGACAGGTGTTTCGGTTCGGGTTCTCAGGGACTTTAGGGGTGGATGCAATGAGGGCAAATGCCCTCAGGGCGGGAGAGTATGGCTCGGAAGCTTCAGTCTGACAAGTGGCTGTTCCTCGCGACCCTGGCGCTCGTGTGCGTCAGCGTCGTGATGGTCTACAGCGCGTCGGCGGTCATCGCTCCCGACCGGTACAAGGTGCAGCCCTATCACTTCGTCACCCGCCAGGCGATGTGGGCGCTGCTCGGCCTGGCGGTGCTCTCGATCGTGATGCGGATCGACTACCGCACCTACCGCAACGACCACGTGATCTGGAGCTTCGTCGGCATGGTGGGCCTCATGCTGGTGGCGGTGCTCTTCTCGCCGGAGGTCAACGGCTCGCGCCGCTGGTTCGGATTCGGCGGCTTCGGGATCCAGCCGTCGGAACTCGCCAAGGTGGCCGCCATCTTCTTCACGGCGCTCATGCTCGAGCGCCGCATGCACCGCATCGACGACGTGAAGTACGCGTTGCTGCCGATCGGGCTCGTCGTCGGCGCGCTCGGCCTGCTCATCTTCATCGAGCCCGACCTCGGCACGGCGGTCGCCATGCTGCTCGTTGTCGGCGTGATGGTGCTGGCTGCCGGTCTGCACTACGGATACCTGACGGCCGCCGGCCTTCTCGCCGTCGTGCTCGGGGCCATCGCGGTCGTGGCGGAACCGTACCGCTGGCGCCGGATCACGGCGTTCCTCGACCCCTGGGCCGACCCCAACGGCGCCGGCTATCAGATCATCCAGTCGCTCATCGCCGTCGGCAGCGGCGGCTGGCTCGGCCGCGGCCTCATGGGCGGCATGCAGAAGCTGTTCTTCCTGCCGGAGCCGCACACCGACTTCATCTTCGCCGTGATCTCCGAGGAACTCGGCTTCTTCGGCGCCACGCTCGTCGTGGTCTGCTTCTGCGTGATCGGGTGGCGCGGCCTGCGGGCCGCCATCGCCGCCCCTGACCGCTTCGGCGCGTTCCTGGCCCTTGGCATCACCGCCATGGTCGTGGTGCAGGCGATGATCAACCTGAGCGTCGTGCTGGGGCTCATGCCCACCAAGGGCATCTCGCTGCCGCTCGTGAGCAGCGGCGGCTCGTCGCTGCTCGTCAATCTCGCCGCCATCGGCGTGCTGCTCAACATCTCCCAGCATGCCGTGCACGACGGCGCGGCCGTGGAGCAGGGAGCCGCGTGATCCGTGCGTATCCTCTTCGCGGGCGGCGGCACCGGGGGCCATCTGTACCCCGGCATCGCGGTGGCCGACGAGCTGCGCCGCCGCGATCCGGCGACGGTCGTCTCGTTCGTGGGCACGGCCCGCGGGCTGGAGAGCCGGGTCGTGCCGGCGCTCGGCCTGCCGCTGGATCTCATCCGCAGTGCCGGCCTGAAGGGCAAGTCGCTCGTGGCGCTGCTGCGTGGCCTGGCGCTGCTGCCGCTCTCGGCACTCGATGCCTGGCGTGTGCTCTCGGCGCGGCGGCCGGACGTCGTCGTCGGCGTGGGTGGCTACAGCTCGGGTCCGGTGCTGCTGCTCGCGGCGCTGCGCGGCCTGCCGACGCTGCTCATGGAACAGAACACGGCGCCCGGGTTCACGAACCGGCGGCTCGCGCCCTGGGTGCGCGCCGCGGCGCTCAGCTACGAGGAAACGCTGCAGTACTTCCCCGGCAAGGGCGTGGTCACCGGCAACCCGGTGCGCCGCGAGTTCCTGCAGGGGCTGGAGGCCGGCGATGACGCGGCCCGGAACGACGGCGAGGTGCGCGTGCTGATCGTCGGCGGATCGCAGGGCGCCCGCGCGCTCAACGAGGCGATGGTCGCCGCGGCGCCGCAGCTCGCGGCCGCGCGGCTCGCCGTTACGCACCAGACCGGTGAGCGGGACCTGGCGCGCGTCCGGGAGGGCTACGCCGCGGCCGGTGTCGCCGCCACCGTGGAGCCGTTCTTCCACGACATGAACGCGCGCATG
>JALHON010000463.1 GCA_022842985.1 Acidobacteriota bacterium
GGTGACCTCCTGATGAATGCGGCAACCCTGTGCGACAAATACCGCGCCACCTTCGAGCGCGCACGTGTGGCCTGCCACGAGCGGCATGCCTGGAGCCCGTTTCCGGAGATGCCGAACAAGTATCCGGATGCGGCCGCGGCGCAGGCGCGGGGACAGGCAGCCTTCCAGGGCCAGCTCGGGCGCGTCTTCGAACTGGAGCAGCCAGGCCGCCGCGGCGAGCTGGGCGAGGAGATCTCGCCCTACACGCAGGAGCCGCTCGGCATCGCCTACCCGCAGGCCGACGTCGATGTGCTGTTCGAGGCCGCCGAGCGCGCCATCCCGCGCTGGGCCGCGGCCGACGCGCGCACGCGCATCGGCGTGCTGATGGAGGTGGTCGATCGCCTCTACCGCGACGACCTCTTCGCCATCCAGCAGGCGATGATGCACACGGCCGGCATGAGCCCCAACATGGCCTATGCCGGCGCGGGCGTGAACGCGCTCGACCGCGCCATCGAGGCGCTGGTCTACGCCGAGATGGCACTGGCCGCCGTCACGCCCGCGGCGCGCTGGGAACGCCGCTTCGGCGAGGCGCAGATCACGCTGGCCAAGCGCTACCGCGCGCAGCCGCGCGGCGTGGCCGTGTGCTTCACCTGCGCCACCTTCGCCACCTGGAACGCCTGGCCGTCGATGATGGCCAGCCTGGCCACAGGCAACGCCGTCATCGTCAAGCCGCACCCGGGGTCGGTGCTGCCGATGGCGATCTCGGTGCGCACCTTCCGTGCCGTGCTGGCCGAGGCGGGCTTCGACCCCAACCTCGTCACGCTCGCGCTGGACAGCGCGGCCGAGGCGCTGGGCAAGGTGCTCGTCAAGCACCCGAAGACCGCCATCGTCGACTTCACCGGCAGTGCGCGCTTCGGCACCTGGGTGGAACAGCACGCGCACCCGGCGCTCGCCTTCACCGAGACCGCCGGCTGCAACACCGTGGTGCTGGCGTCGGCCGACGACCTCGATGCCGCGCTGCGCGCGCTGGCCACGACGATGTGCATGTTCAGCGCGCAGATGTGCACGAGCCCGCAGAACGTCTACGTGCCCAAGGGCGGCGTGGCCACGGCCGGCGGCACCGTGCCGTTCGACGAGGTGGGCGAGCGACTGGCCGCCGCCATCGCCGCCGTCGGCCGCGAGCCGAAGAAGGCGGCCATGATCCTCGCCACGGTGCAGTCGCCGTCGACGCTGGCCCTCGTCGGCCAGATGCGCGACGAGGGTGCGCGCGCCGGAGGCGTGCTGCTGGAGCCCGGCGCCTATGCGCACCCCGAGTTCCCGCGTGCCCGCACCTGCACGCCGCTCTTGGTGCAGGCAAGCCCGGCGCACGGCGCCCTGTACCGCGAGGAGCGCTTCGGCCCGATCGGCTTCGTCATCGAGTGCGCGGACGCCGACGACGCGCTCGCGCAGGCCACTGGTGATGTGAAGCATCACGGCGGCCTCACCGCCTTCCTCTACAGCCGCGACGAGGCGTTCATCGATCGCGCCGTCGATGCCTACAGCGCCGCCGGCGCGCAGCTCACCATCAATCTCACCGGGCCCATGCCGCTGAACTTCGCGGCGGCCTACAGCGACTACCACGTCACCGGCCTCAACCCGGCCGGCAACGCCTCGCTCACCGACCTCGGCTTCGTCGCCAGCCGCTTCCGCATCACGCAGTCGCGCCGGCCGGTGGCCGCCGCCTGAACCGCATTCCGTCGAAAGGAAGAGCCATGAACGCTCCCGAACGCGTCGAGAACTTCGCCCCCTTCGGCGAGGACTACGGGCCGCTGCTCACGGGTCCCTATGCGCCGATCGCCGACGAATCGGTGCTCACCGACCTGCCGCTCGTCAGAGGCACGATTCCCGCCGACTTGAACGGCGTGTACATGCGCGCCGGCCCGAACCCGCGCTTCGCGCCGAATGGCCGCTATCACCCGTTCGACGGCGACGGCATGATCCACGCGGCCGAGTTCCGCCAGGGCAGGCTCACCGTGCGCAACCGCTGGGTGCGCACCGAGGCCTTCCAGCGCGAGGAAAGCGCCGGCCAGGCCACCCACTACGGCATCCGCGAGACGATCGTCGGCCGGCCCGACAAGCCGATCAAGGACAGCGCCAACACCGACCTCGTCGGCCACGCCGGCAAGGCGCTCGCGCTCTGGTACATGAGCGGTGACGCCTACGAGGTGGACCCGCTGACCCTGGCCACGCTCGGCAAGCAGAAGGCCATCGCCGGCACCGGCGGCAAGATCAGCGCCCACGCCAAGGTCGACGAGATCACCGGCGACCTGCTGTACTTCGACTACGGCAACGAGCCGCCGTACATGCACTACGGCGTTGTCGGTGCCGATGGCCAACTGAAGCACCACGTGCCCATCGCGCTGCCGGGCCCGCGCCTGCCGCACGACATGGCGGTGACCGAGCACTACAGCATCGTGCACGACCTGCCGCTCTTCCACGACGAAGAGGCAATGAAGCTCGGCCGCCACAAGATCGAGTTCCACCCGGAGCTGCCCACGCGCTTCGGCGTCATCCCGCGCTTCGGCCGGCCCGACGAGCTGCGCTGGTTCAGCTTCACGCCCTGCTTCCTGTACCACGTCGTCAACGCCTGGGAGG
>JALHON010000464.1 GCA_022842985.1 Acidobacteriota bacterium
TTCTCGCGGCGCGCGAGCTCGCCGAGCGTGAGCGTCTGCTGTGCGGCGAGATTGCGACGCGCCTGCTCGAGCAGCGGGGTCACCGCGGGAGCGGCCTGCGCCGCACGCGCGCCGGTGAACACGCCGAGCAGTCGGCCCTGATAGTCCACGAGCGGCGACCCGGCGACGCCCTGCGCGACGGTCTCCGAGAGCCGCAGCGCGCCGAGCGGGCGCTGCGCCCATTCTTCGACCACGGCACGCGTATCACTCGGCGTGCGGCACTGCGTGAGGCCCACGCCCCACGCGGCCTGCCCGTCGATCACGGTGGTGGCGACGCGCAGCGAGTCGGGGCGCGGGGCAGGGAGCAGCAGCACCGCGAGGTCGGACGACACATCGTGCGCGGCGACGCGGATGCCGTCGCCGGCACTGGTGCCGGCGAACGACGCGCCGAGGTTGTCGGCGCCGCGGATGGCGGAGTAGGACGTGACGAGGAACCGTCCGCCCACCGATGCAGCAGCGGCGCAGGCCGGCACGCCGATACCGAAGCGTGTGACGTTGAGGGCCGCCGTGCTGCGATACGCCTGCTGACGCACCGGCTCGGCGATGGTGCCGGCCGCGACCGCGACGCTGGTGAGCTGGAACGAGAGCGTGACCGTGACGCCGGGCAGCACTTCGCGCTGCACGCGTGCCGGGAGATAACCGTTGGCGCTGACTTCGAAGTCGTAGGTGCCAGGGGCGAGCGCGAGGCCGTTACCGGCCGGCAGCACGCCGGTGCCGCGCACGAGCACGCTCACCGGCACGGGCATGGTCGAGGGATCGACGCGCACGCGGCCCTGCGTCTCGCGTGAGGTGCGCGCGGCCCACTGGTAGGAGAGGCGCGTGACTTCGTCGGATGAGGTGCGTGTGCCGACGTCGGTGCGGGCTTGGCGGAGCGTGGCGACGACGGCGGGGAGGAAGTTCACCGTGTCGATGCGCATGGTGGGGCTGGTGCGCATGGCCCAGCGGGCCCAGGTGCGGGCGAGGGTTTCTTCGCCGTTCTCGCTGAGCACCTGCGTCACGAGATGCACGGCGCGCGCCCAGGTTGTGTCGGGTGCGCCGAGCGCCGGGTCGAGCGCCGCGCGGCCGAGTTCGAGTGCGCGTGCGGGTTCGAAGTTCTCGTAGGCCGCCGTGGCGTCACGCAACAGCGTGGCACGGTTCGCTCCCTGCGCCAAAGCGGCGACAGGGAGCGCGAAAAGGAGCAGGGCGGCGCGAAGCAGACGATGCATCATGGCTGGCGGGGTTGCAGCGTGAACCGTTGCCGCTTCGTCTCACCGCCTTTCACGGTGACGATCTCATCGATCGTGACGAAGCCTTCCTTGGAGATGACAATGCGGTGTGAACCGTCGATGACTTTGTGCACGAACGTGGCCTTCACACCGAAGGACTGTCCGTCGATGGTGAGTTCCGCCGGCGGATTGATGCCGATCTGCAGCGTCGCCATGGCGTCGGCGCCGGCATCGGAAGGTTGCGGGGCGGTCGACGGCGCAGCCTGCGCCGGAGTCGGGGTTACCGGCTTCGGATCCGGCGCCTTGGTCTGCGGCGTGCGCTGCGGCGGGGCGGACTTCTTCCCGTCCACGGCCGTCACCTTCGACTCAGGCTTCGCTGCCGCCTTCGCGGCCTCGGCCTCGGCCTCGGCTGCCACTCGCTTCGCGTCTTCCGCCTTCGTGATCGAATCCTGGCGTGCCTGCTCGATCGCCGCTGCATCGACGGTCGGCGTCGTTGCGCCTGCGGCGTCCGTGGGCGGCGGCGCCAAAGGTGTCGCTCCGAACGCGCTCTGCTCATTGCGCGGCGCTAGATCGCTCGGCTGGCCCGACGTCATCTTCCACACACCGAACCCACCACCGCCGAGCACCACCGCCGCGATGCCGATGTAGAGCCCCATCTTCGAAGACCCGCTCGACGCCGTCGCCACGGTCGCGGGCACAGCAGCAGCCCCCGCGCGCGTCCGCGCCTCGCCGCTCACCTTGGCGACGACCGTCTTCTCCGCCGCCACGGGCTTCGTCGCCGGCGCTGCACTTTTCGCGCGGCCCGTCACCGGCTGCGAGACCGGCCCCGAGCGCACCTTCGCAGCGTCGGCCGGATCCATCATCACCGTCACGACACTTGGCCGCGCGATGAGCTTGGGCACGTACTTCGGATCCTTCATCGACTGCACGAAGTCGTGCACCGTCGCAAAGCGCTCCTCGCCCTTCTTCGAGAGCGCACGCGCCACGGCGGCCGCCACATGCTCGGGGATCTCGGCGACGTCCTCGTGCAGGTTGGGCGCTTCGAACATGCAGTGCTTGTGCAGGATGTCGATCGCCGAGTCGCCGTCGAACGGCACATGGCCGGCGAGCATGCGGTACGCCATCACCGCCACCGAGTACTGGTCGGAGGCACCGGTGACGGGCTTGCCCATGCCCTGCTCGGGGCTCATGAAGTACGGCGTGCCGATCACCGAGTCGGTCGCGGTGAGCTTGCCCTCGGTGAGCGCCTTCGCGATGCCGAAGTCGGTGACGATCACGCGATTGCGATTGTCGAGCATCACGTTCGCGGGCTTGATGTCGCGATGGATGACGTGA
>JALHON010000465.1 GCA_022842985.1 Acidobacteriota bacterium
CGCCGGTGGCGCCGGCCGCGCCCGAACTCGACCTGCAGGGCTCACTCGCCGAGGTCGTGGCCCGCGCCGTGGCGGATGCCGAGCGGCGCACGATCGCCGCGGCGCTCTCCGCGGCGGCCAACGATCCGGGCCGCGCGGCGGAACGTCTCGGTCTGCCGTTCCGGGATCTGCTCGCCAAGATGCGCGCCTACGGGCTCGGCACGCACTGAGGCGCTGCCGCCGTCGTGTCGCGGGCCGACGACGGGCGCCGGTGTGGCGCGGCCCGTCTCAGCGCCCGCGGATCCCGAGCGTGCCGAGCGCCGCCCGCAGTTCCTTGGTCGTCACGTCGGCCACGGTCGTGGCGCCGGTCGCATGCACGAGCACGAAGTGGAGGCGGCCGTTCACGACCTTCTTGTCGTGGGTCACGGCGGCGAGGGCTTCGCGCACCGGGACGTCCGTGACGTTCGGCAACGGTCCGAGTCTGGCGATGAGCGTGGTGGCGCGATCGGCCAGGGCCTTCGGCGTGACGCCGCGGGCGACGCCGAGCGCCAGCGCCGCGCGCATCCCGAGCCCCACGGCTTCGCCGTGCCGCAGCCGTTTGTAGCCGGTGGCCGACTCGAGGGCGTGGCCGAGGGTGTGCCCGAAGTTGAGGATGCGGCGCAGGCCGTGCTCGTGTTCGTCGGCGCTCACGATGTCGGCCTTGATGCGGCAGCACACGCGGATCACCTCGGCCAGCGTGTCGCCCTGCTGCGTCAGCACGGCGTCGAGATCGCGTTCGAGCAGGTCGAGCAGCGCCGGCTCGGCGATGAGGCCGTACTTGATCACTTCGTAGAGGCCGGCGCGGAACTCGCGCCGCGAGAGCGTGCACAGCGTCTCGGGATCGACCACGACGAGGGCCGGCGGATAGAACGCGCCGATGAGGTTCTTGCCGCGCGCGTGGTTCACGCCCGTCTTGCCGCCGATGGCGCTGTCGACCTGCGCCATGACCGTCGTGGGCACGTGCACGAGGCGCAGCCCGCGCAGGAAGGTGGCAGCCGCGAAGCCCACCATGTCGCCGAGCACGCCGCCGCCCACGGCGACGATCGTCGTGCCGCGGTCGGCGCTCAGATCGAGCAGCGCGTCGTAAACGCGCGAGACCGTCGCGAGATGTTTCACGCGTTCGCCGTCGGGCACGAGTGTCGGCGTGACGCGGCCGAAGCGGCGGCCGATCGCCTCCCACACGCGGGGGCTCGAGATGACGACGTGCCGGCCGGTGATGCCGTGAGTGGCGAGGACCGCCGGCAGGCGTGTGGTCGAGCCGGAATCCACCACGATTTTGTAGGCGCCGTTGGTGGCGCGGACGTCAATGGGAGCGGAAGGCATCGTGAGTGCGCCGGACGCGCCGGAACGCGGGTGGTAGGATAACACCCGGTGCCTGAGTCCGCCGACTTCCTTGTGATTGGCAGCGGCGTCGCGGGCCTGCGCGCGGCAGCGGCGCTGGCCGCGCACGGCACCGTGCTCGTGCTCACGAAGGCCGGCGATGCCGGCGAGAGCAACACCGGCTACGCGCAGGGCGGCATTGCCGCCGCGGTGGGCGACGACGACTCGCCCGCGCTGCACGCGCGCGACACCGAAGCCGCCGGCGACGGCCTGTGCGATGCCGAGGCGGTGAACGTGCTCGTCAGCGAGGGCCCCGGCTACGTGCGCGAACTGGCCGCGTGGGGCGCGGCGTTCGATCGCGAGGCCGACGGACGCTTCTCGCTCGGCCGGGAAGGCGCGCATACGGTGCGGCGCGTGCTCCATGCGGCCGACGCGACCGGCCGCGAGATCAGCCGCGTGCTGTGGCAGCACGTCTCGGCGCTCGGGCGCGTGCGCGTGGCCGCCGGTGCGCGGGCCGTGCGGCTTCTCGGCGAGGCCGGTGTCTGCGTGGGCGCGCGGTATGTCATCGGCGGCACGGTCGTCGACGCACGGGCCTCGGCGACGCTGCTCGCCAGCGGCGGCGCCGGGCGCGTCTTCAAGGAAACCACGAACCCGCCAGTGGCGACCGGCGACGGCGTGGCACTGGCCTGGCAGGCCGGCGCGCTCGTGGCCGACATGGAGTTCGTGCAGTTCCATCCCACCGTGATGGCGGTGCCGGGCACGCCGCGGTTCCTGCTCTCGGAAGCGCTGCGCGGCGATGGCGCCTGGCTGCTGAACGTCCACGGCGAGCGCTTCATGAGCCGCTACGAACCGGCCGGCGAACTGGCCTCGCGTGATCTCGTCGCCCGCGCGATCGTGAAGGAAGCCGCGCGCACCGGGGCCCCGGTGACCCTCTCGATGCGTCACCTCGATGCCGCATGGGTGCGCCGGCGATTTCCGACGCTCGCCGCCGCGTGCCGCGAGCGCGGCCTCGATCTCGCGTGCGATGCGATTCCGGTGTCGCCGGCGGCGCACTACGTGATGGGCGGCGTCGCGACCGACATCGACGGGCGGACGTCGATGCCGGGCCTCTACGCGGCCGGGGAAGTGGCCTGCACCGGGGTGCACGGGGCCAACCGGCTGGCCAGCAACTCGCTGCTCGAAGGCCTGGTCTTCGGCGCCCGCGCGGCCGACGCCATGCGCCAGCCCGCCCGCGCCGGA
>JALHON010000466.1 GCA_022842985.1 Acidobacteriota bacterium
CGCCGCCGACCCGCCGGCACCGGCTGTCGTGCGCGCGCCGACGCAAGGCGCCGGCGCCGCCCGCGACCTCGTCGCCGGCCGGCAGGTGAAGATCGAAGGCCGCGGTCGCGCCGACGGCACGTTCGATGCGGTCGAAGTGGTGCTGCGGAACCTCGACCGCACGGTGAAGGTGGAAGGCCGCGTCACCGGCGTGCGCGGGGACAAGGCCGGCCTCACGATCATGGGCTTCGACGTAGCCTACGACCGCACGACCACGTTCTATCGCGGGTCGCGGGCCGGGGCGTCGCGCGCCGAGATCGCCGCCGGCACGTGGCTCGAGGTGAAGGGCGCCCGTCAGGGCCGCACCATCCTTGCCGAACGCGTCCGGATCAAGGACGCACCGGAGTCCACCGAAGAGATCGAGGCCGTCATCGAGCGCGTGGACCCGGCAGGCACCCTCACGGTGCTCGGCCGTCAGGTGCGCGTGCCGTCGTCGGCCGCGGTGGTCGACGAGCGCACCGGCGACGGCGTGGACGTGAGCGGCCTGCGCCGCGACGACGACGAACAGGCCCGCGAGCCCATGCGCCTCGGCTCACGCGTCATCATCGGCGGCCGCGTCGAAAGTGCCTGGGTGGAGCGCGGCAACTACGACCTCGACGACACCGCCGACCGCGCCGACCAGTGGGTGTCGCGCATCCAGATGCTCGGCTCGGCGCAGCTCACGTCCTCGATCGAAGCGTATTCGAAGGTGTCGCTGAACCGCAGCGCGCTGCTGCAGGATGCCTCGCTCGTCTCGCGGCAGGACGTCGAGGTACAGGAAGCCTACGTGATGGCGCACCGCGTGGGCGGCAGTCCGTTCACGCTGCAGGTCGGCCGTCAGCGCTTCCGCGACACCCGCGAGTGGTTCTTCGACGAGTACATGGACGCCGCCCGCGTGAGCGCGACGTTCGGCGCCTGGTCGGCGGAAGGGGCGGTGGCCGACGGCGTATTCGCCGGCCCGGTCGCCGGCCGTGACCGCAAGGACAAACGCCACCAGATCGCGTCGCTCGCGCGCACGCTCGGCGGACGCGGCAAGGTCAGCGCCTTCCTCGTGCGCCGCGACGACCGCGGACCGGCCGACGACGACCCGCTGTGGCTCGGCGGCACGGTCGACGCGAAGAGCGACGGCGGCAGCCGTCTCTGGGCGCTCGGCGCGGCCCGGCGCGGGCACCGCGGCGCGACGACCCTCGGCGGCTGGGCGATGGACGCCGGGGCAACGTTCGCCATGGCGGACCTGACCGCGCAGCCGTCGATCACGGTCGGCTTCGCGCGCGCGTCGGGCGATGCCGTGTCGGGTGACGGCCGGGACACCACCTTCCGCCAGACCGACCTCGAAGACAACAGCGCGCGCTTCGGCGGCCTGCGGCGCCTCACCTACTACGGCGAGCTCTTCGATCCGGAGCTCAGCAACCTGCAGGTGCTCACCGCCGGTCTCGGCCTGCGTCCGGCCCGTACGGTGGGCGTGGACATCGTCTGGCACACCTACGTCCAGTCGGTGCTGAAGGACTCGATCCCCTCGAGCGCGTTCGACCTCGATGCCACGGAAGCGAGCGGCCTGCTCGGCCACGAGCTCGATGCCGCGGTCACGATTCGCGCCGGACGTTTCGACATCGACCTGGCCGGCGGCGTGTTCCTCGCCGGCCCGGGCCTTGCCGACCGGCCACGCGTGGCCTTCTTCTGGCGCCCGCAAGTGCGCCTCTACTTCTGAGGATTCCGACGATGCCGCTTCGACACCGCGACCAGATGCGCCGCATCTTCATCTACTGCCACGACGCCTACGGCATGGGCAACGCGCGGCGGATGATGGCGATCTCGCGCCACCTCGCCACGACGCTGCCCGACGCGAACCTGCTGCTCGCCTCAGGCTCCCCGGTCATCCACGGCTTCCGCCTGCCCGACCGCGTGGACTACATCAAGCTGCCGTCGGTGGCCCGCACGGACCGCGAGCAGTATGCGACGCGGTATCTCACGACCGGCATCCGCGACACCATCCGGCTGCGGGCCGCGCTGCTGCGCGCGGCCGTGCAGGACTTCCAGCCCGACCTCGTGCTCGTCGACAAGAAGCCCTTCGGCATCATGCACGAGCTCGGCGACGCCATCCGCTACCTGCGCACGAACAGCCCTGACACGAAGCACGTCCTCGTGCTGCGCGACATCCTCGACGCGCCCGAGCCGACCATCGCCTGCCTGGCCAGTTCGCACTTCGAGCGCGACATCAACAGCTGCTTCGATCTCGTGGCCGTGCTCGGCACGCCCGACGTATTCGACGTGCGGCGCGAGTACGCGCTCGACGCCGAGACGCGGTCGCGCGTCGCCTTCTGCGGCTACCTGCGCAGCGCGCCCGGCGCGCGCACCCCGGCCGACATCCGCGAGTCGCTCGGGGTCCAGGCCGGCGAGCAGCTGCTGCTCGTCACGCCGGGCAGCGGCGAAGACGGCCGGGTGCTGCTCGAGACGTCGATGGGCGCGATCGCGCGTGTGCGGCAGGAGGCCGGCGGCGCCGCCGTGCGCGCGCTCGTGATGGCCGGCCCGCAACTGCCGGCCGAGGACCTCGACCG
>JALHON010000467.1 GCA_022842985.1 Acidobacteriota bacterium
CCAGCCGCGCTTCGTCGAGCCAGTCGGCATTGCTGTTGCTGGCGTAGGAGAAGCTCTCGGCCACTGGCAGGGCGCCGGCATAACCGGGGCTCTTGTCGCTCCAGAACGGGAAGGCCGGACGGATGACGTAGCGGTCGGCCAGCTCCAGGGTGGTGCGCGCGTCGTCCTCGGTGAGCAGCGACTCGTGCAGCTTCTCGCCGGGCCGGATGCCGATGACCTTGACCGGGATGCCGCGGCCCATGACGCGGGCGAGGTCGACGACGCGCATGCTCGGGATCTTCGGCACGAAGATCTCGCCGCCCTGCATGAGGGCCAGCGACGACAGCACGAAGTCGACGCCTTGCTGCAGGGTGATCCAGAAGCGGGTCATGCGCTCGTCGGTGACCGGCAGGCTGGCGGCGCCTTCGGCGACCAGCCGCTGGTAGAGCGGCACGACGCTGCCGCGCGAGCCGACGACGTTGCCGTAGCGGACCACCGAGAAGCGCGCCGGCAGCGAACCGGCCATGCTGTTGGCGGCGACGAAGATCTTGTCGGAGGCGAGCTTGCTGGCGCCGTAGAGGTTGATCGGGCTGACCGCCTTGTCGGTGGACAGCGCGACGACACGGTGGACGCCCGAGGCCAGCGCCGCGCGAACCACGTTCTCGGCGCCGAAGACGTTGGTGCGCAGACATTCGAAGGGATTGTACTCCGCCGCCGGCACCTGCTTCAGGGCGGCGGCGTGGACGACGATGTCGACGTCGCGCATGGCCATGGTCAGGCGCGACTCGTCGCGCACGTCGCCGAGGAAGAAACGCATCTCGGGGCGGTCGCGGATGACCGGGTCCTGCGCCATCTCGTACTGCTTGAGTTCGTCGCGGGAGAACACCGCCACCCGCTTCGGCCGGTGGCGCCGCAACAGCGTGCGGACCAGGCACTGGCCGAATGAGCCGGTGCCGCCGGTGATCAGGATCGAACGGCCGTCGAGATTGACAGCGGGAGGATGGGCGGCGGGCTGGCCGGGGAAGACGGACATGGAGAGCTCCTCAGGCCGCGGAGACGGGCCGGTCGATGAGGACGCCGCGCAGCAGGGCCTCGGCTTCGTTGGCCATGAAGGCGCAGCGCTCCTCGTAATGGGTCAGGAAGTGGTCGATGTAGGCGCGACGCAGCTCGTCGTCGGCGATGCGGTTGCCGAAGAAGGCGCCGAGGCGGACCATCGAGCGCATCGACGAGCGGACCAGGGCGAAGACGCCGTTGCGCTCGGCGCCGCCCTGTTCCTGCAACGTGGCGATGGCGGCCAGGACATCCCAGAACTCGGCCTTCTCGCGGCGCAGGCGGACGACCAGGGCGGCGACTTCGTCGCGCAGCCAGGCGAAGCCGTCGATGGTCGTCTGCAGGTCGACGCCGTCGAGCACCTGACCGGGTTCGAAGCGGCGCATCTCGCCGGCGAGCTGGCGCAGCACGCGAGCCCGGTCCCCATCGACATGGCCGAGATCGATGCCGGCGGCCTTCTGCGGCCGGGCGCCGGTGATGCGGGCGCCGTCGCTGCAGTTGTAGAGGTTGACGCCGCGCACGTGCTGGACCTCGCCGAGCATGCGGCGGCCCATGTCGAAGGCCCAGAAGGTGCGCACGCGGCCGCCGAAATTGCCGGGCACGATACGCGCTTCCTTGAAGCGGTTGACGTAGAGCGTGTCGAGTTCGCCGTGGTCCTTGTCGTTGTAGATGGCGTCCTTGGCATGGTGGGCGCCGCCCTCGCGCTGACCGAGGTCCATGCCGAACAGGTAGACGTTCTGGAAGCCGAGGAAGGTCGCCACCGCGAAGGCGGCGTTGGAGACCAGCGGGTCGGCGTTGTAGAGCGGCCGGTAGCCGGGGTTGAGCACGGTCGCCGGGCTGAGGCCATCGCGGAAGTAGAACCAGCGGTCGTCGAACAGGTTGGCGACCTCGGGAAACATCGTGGTGGTGGCGACCAGGACGATGCCGTGCAGGCCGTATTCGGCGTCGAGGGCGCGCAGCAGCTCGGGCACCAGCGCGACGCGCTCGTTCTCGCAATGCAGGTCGGGTCGGATGCCGTTGCGCATCAGGCTGCGCAAGGCCGTGCCGCAGGAGATGACGATGGCCTTGTCGCGCCATTTCCGGATGGCGGCGACGTCGTTGTCGAAGGACGGGCCGGAACCGACGATGAAGACGGGGAAGTCCTGCTGCAGGTGCGGGCGGCCTTCGACCAGATGGAACGAGCAGGCGCGCACGTTCTCGTGGGTGTTGCGGATCATCTCGACCTCGTCCTCGAAGAAGCCGTTCGAGATGTAGAAATGCTTGAGCCGCTCCTGCATCTGCGCGTAGGCGTGCTTCAGCGTCCACGAATAGTAGTGGGGGCAGAAGGTCGAGCCGTCGAGGAAGACGTTGCCGTGGCGGACCACCAGCTCCTCGACGCGCCGTGAAATGTCGAGCGGCCGGCGCTCGATGATGAAGTGCAGGGCGATGCCGCGGGCATCGGCGGCCTCGAGCAGCGCCTGCCAGTCGATGGCGTGGCAGGAATGGCCGATGAACTCGGGCAGCGGCTCGATCAGGACGATATGGCGCGCCGTCGTCGTCGC
>JALHON010000468.1 GCA_022842985.1 Acidobacteriota bacterium
CGGCTCGGGGGCCACGGGTTCGGCGACGCCCTTCGTTTCCGGGGCCGCCACGCGCGTGCGCGGCGGCGGGGCCGCAAGGTCGGCCGCGGCCACGACGGCCTTGCTCCGCTTCAGCGGCTCGTCGGCGGTACCGTCCTTCGGCGCGTCCTTCGCGGCGTGTTTCGCCAGCACGTCGCGACGCTGCTTCATGCGGCGGCGTTCGTCGAGCCAGGCCACGACACGGCCGCGCGCGGCCAGCCCGGCGGCGCCGGTCAGCTCCACGGCCTGGGTGAAGAGCGTGCTGAAGGACACCTGCGTCGTCAGCACCGCCGCCAGGCAGAGCAGGGTGAGCAGCACGATGACGGCGCCGGTGCGGTTCAGGTAGGCGGTGAACGTCGTGGCGAGCACCGCGCCGACGAAGCCGCCAGCCTCGTAGGTGCGCGCCCCCGAGGTGGCCGAGCCTACGAGCAGGCTGAGCATCGCACTGGTGCAGCCGAGCAGGAGCAGCAGGCCGGTGACCTTCGTGTAGAGCGCCTCCACCGTGCGGCACCAGAAGTAGTGCCAGCCGGCTGCGGCGACGAGCGCCGGCAGCATGTAGGACGCGAAGCCCATGACCTGGAAGGAGAGTTCGGCGAGGAACGCGCCCACCGGGCCGATGAAGTTCGACGGCACGTCGTTCGTGCCGGTCGCGAAGAACCACGCGGCGTCGTTCGGGTCGTAGCTGGCGAGCGCGATGAGCCAGATGAGGCTCAGCGCGAAGAGCGCCACACCCACGATCTCGCTCACCCGCCGGGAGACCGGCGAGGCGAAGCCCTGGGACAACACCACGGAGGAAGCCTGTTTCGCAGCCACGATCGCTAGATCTCCATCACCACGGGCAACACCATCGGCCGCCGGCCCGTCCGGCGCTTGAGGAAGCGGCGGAACTCGCCGCGGATCCGTTCCTTGAGCAGACCTTCGTCGGAGCGTTCACCGGCGGAGCACTCGTCGATGACGCCGGCGATGAACGTCGCGCCGTCGGCGAGCACGTCGCCGGCTTCGGCTTCGGGCACGAAGCCGCGCGCCACGATCTCGGGCAGGCCCTCGCGGACGCCCTTCTGGCGATTCATCACGACGACCGGCACGACGAGCCCGTCAGCCGCGAGCTGCCGCCGGTCGCGGATCATCTCGCTGTCCACTTCGCCGGAGCGCGTGCCATCGATGAGCACGCGCCCGGCGCTGACACTGTCCACGACGGAGCCGCCGGTGTGATCGAAGCGGATGCGGTGGCCGTTCTCGGCGAGGATGACCGTCGTCGGCCGCGCGAAGCCGCCGGTGACGTCGCGGGCGACGCGGGCGTGCCGCGAGAGCTGGCGGTACTCGCCGTGCACCGGCACGAGATACCGCGGCCGGACGAGCGACAGCACGAGCTTCAGTTCTTCGGCGCTGCCGTGCCCCGACACGTGCACGTGCCGCTGCGCCTCGGTCACCACATCGACGCCGCGGCGCGCCAGGTGGTTGACGATGCGGCCGATGGCCTTCTCGTTGCCGGGAATGGCGCGTGCCGAGAAGACCACCGTGTCGTCGGGCGAGAGCGAGATGTGGCGGTGGTCGTCGATGGCGATGCGCGAGAGCGCCGCCTGCGGTTCGCCCTGCGAGCCCGTGACGAGGCACACGACATCCGACGGCGGCAGGCTGCCGACGTCGCTGTCCTTCACCGCGATCCCGGCCGGGATCCGCAGGTAGCCGAGACGCTGCGCGATCTCGGAGTTCTCGACCATGCCGCGGCCGACGAACGCCACCTGGCGATCGAACTGCGCCGCCAGGTCGACGATGAGCTGCATGCGGTAGACGCTCGACGCGAACGACGCCACCACGAGCTTGCCGGTCGTCGTCGCGAACACCTCGTCGAAGGCATCCTTGACGTCGGATTCCGAGCCCGTCACGCCGGGGCGATCGATGTTGGTGCTGTCGGCGAAGAGCGCCAGCACGCCGGCGGCGCCGAGTTCGGCGAGGCGGCCGAGGTCGGTGGGCTGCCCGTCGAGCGGCGTGTGATCGATCTTGAAGTCGCCGGTGTGCACCAGCACGCCCTGGGGCGTGTGGATGGCGAGCGCCACGCAGTCGGGCATGCTGTGCGTGACGCGCACGAACTCGACGCGGAAGGGGCCGACGGTGACGCTGTCGCCGGGCTTCACCTCGCGGCGGCGGTCGCCGAGATCGACGCCGTGTTCGTCGAGCTTGTTGTCGAGGATCGCGTGCGTGAAGGGCGTGCCGTAGACCGGACCGGTCACGCGCGAGATGACGTACGGCACGGCGCCGATGTGGTCTTCGTGGCCGTGGGTGAGGAAGAGCGCCGCCACGGGGCCGCGCTGGTCGAGGTAGTCGCAGGAGGGGACCACGCGGTCCACGCCGGGCAGATCGGCCTCGGGGAACATGGAGCCGGCGTCGATGAGGATAGTCGTCTCCCCACACGAGACGGCCATCATGTTCAGGCCGAACTCGCCGAGGCCCCCGAGGGGCACGACATCCACCGCCAGATCCGCTGGCGGCACACTCGACGCGGACATACGAATCCCAGCCGGAACGGGTCCGGAGACAGCGCGAAGCG
>JALHON010000469.1 GCA_022842985.1 Acidobacteriota bacterium
GGCACGCCACGATCGAGG
This sequence comes from Acidobacteriota bacterium, assembly GCA_022842985.1. Lineage (GTDB taxonomy): Bacteria > Acidobacteriota > Vicinamibacteria > Vicinamibacterales > UBA2999 > CADEFD01. The sequence goes on from JALHON010000469.1 coordinate 19, forward strand.
ACGCCGCCGCGGCGATGGCCCCCGCGCCGACGGAGCGGTACCACTGCGATCCGGCCGCACACGCGCGCTACGACACGCTCTACCGTCTCTACGGCGAACTCTACGAGACGTTCGGCCGCCGGAGCACGCTCATGCACCAGTTGCGCGCCTTGCGGTAGCGAGCCCTGCGCTACCCTGTCCCTCGTGCACTCGTCTTCCCGCGCGCGCGCCGCGTTCGTGCTGCTCTATGGCGCGCTCCTGGCCTGGCAGATCGACCGCTGGTGCTTCACCCCGCACGGGATCGTGTCCACCTGGGCACACCGCGCCTCGTCGAGCGCGATCAGCGCGGCGTCGCCGTCCGGGCTGACGCAGTCGTTCACGATGGGCGCCGACGGCCTCGACGGGATCTGGCTGCGGGCCACGGCCGCGACTGGCGTCCCTCGGGGCGACCTGCTGGTGGACCTCGTGGCCGTGGAGGGCACGCGGCGTGGCCGCGTCGAGCGCGTGGCCCTGCCGGCGAGCGACCTCGCGCGGACGGCGTCGGTGTGGGTGCCGTGGCGCCCGGTCATGGCCTCGCGTGGACGTCACTTCGAGGTCCACGTGCGGCACCTGCATGCCGAGGGCGGCCCCGACGTCCGGCTGGCGGTGACGCGAGAGGACGCCCTGGCGTCCGGCCGCCTCACGGCCGATGGTACCGAGCAGTGGGGCGATCTCGTGTTCGAGACCTCGTCGCGTCGGGCCACCTTGCCGTACTGGCTGCATGAGGTGCTCCGCCCGTGGCCGGCCTGGATGCGGACGGGCCCCGTGGTGGCGTTCGTCCTGCTCACCTTCAATCTCGTCCTCGCCTGGGCGTGTGCCATGGCGACCGGGACCATCGGCCCCTCGGCGGCCGGGGCTCAGGAGGACCGCCGCGCGACCGCGGCTCGTGGCACGATGCCGGCGCCGGTCGCCGTCGGGCGTGTGGCCGTGCTCATCGTGTCGTGTCTGGTGGTGGTCGGCATCACCATCGCGGGGCGTCCGACCGGTCGCTATCGTGCGCTCGACCTCATCGATGCGCTGCCAGACGCACGCGTGCAGACCACGTGGGGCCCCATGCACGCCGCGGTGTCCCCCGAGTCGGTCCTGTTCGGCACCCGCGTGCATCGCGCGATCGTCGCGATGCCGCCCTCGACCATCGCGTGGACGGTCGACGTGCCACGGGAGGCGGTGCTGCGCGCGGGGGCCGCGATGCGTCCGGATGCGTGGGAGCGTGTCGGTGACGGCATCGAGATGCGCGTGCACGTCGATCACGCGGGCGGCCGAACGACGCCGGTGGCGCTCACGCTGTACCCGCTCGGCGAACCGGCACATCGCCGCCTGTTTCCGCTCGAGGTCCCCCTGCACGCCTGGGCCGGCCAGCGGGTCACGATCGTCTTCGAGACCACCCCCGAACGGTGGGGCAACGCGGTCAACGATGTCCCGGTGTGGACGGACCCGCGGATCGAGTGGTCACGCCATCCCGCCGCGGGAACCGCACGAGTCATCCGGCAGTGACGACGATGAGCCGCCACGTGGGTAGGGCTGGCTCTCAGAGCCGGCCGTCACGCGAGCGCCGCTGACCTGACGGTGACGGCCCGTTCGGAGAACGGGCCCTACCCGGCCTCGATTCTTCCAGCCCACCGCGGAGCAAGGCGATGTGTGCCCCGCCCTTCATTCTGAATGTTGAATGTCGCCGAACCCGCCTGAATGCCTTTCAGGTGCGGCCCCCTGCGGAGCAAGGCGGTGCCCGCCCCGCGCTTCATTGTGAATTCCGAATGGCTACGAAGCCGTCTGGATGGCTACACGTACTCTGCGAACCGCTTCTGGGCGCGGGCGAACACCCGCCAGCCGGTCGCGAGAGACACCGTGGCGAGCACCGTGAGGATCGCGAAGGTGGTCAGCGACGGCACGGTGTGCATCGTGACGATGCCCTGGTAGGCCGTGATGAAGTGCAGCATCGGGTTGTACTGCAGCCAGCGGCGCAGGGTCTCGGGCGCCATGCTGGCGGCGTAGACGATGGGCGTGAGCCAGAACCAGACCTGCAGGGCGACGTCGAGCAGGTGTCGCGCGTCGCGGACGAAGACGTACGCCGTCGCGAGCAGCAAGCCCAGCCCGGCCGTGAACGCCGTCTGCAGGATCACCACCGGCAGCAGGGCGAGCCACGCCACCGACAGACCGGCACCCATCATCAGCGCGGTCGGCACGAGCACCGTGTACATCAACGCGAACTGGACCAGCGCGGAGGCCACGGCGGCCATCGGCAGGACGGCCCGGGGAAACGCCACCTTGCGGACCAGGGTGCCGTTGTCGGTGATCGAACTGGTGGCGGCGGCCAGGGCGCTCGTGAAGAACATCCACGGCAGCAGGCCGCTGAGCAGGAACAGCGGGAATCGCTCGATCGGCACCCGTACGACGTAGCGGAAGGCGAGGGTGTAGACGGCGACCATCACCAGCGGGTGCAGCAACGACCACGCCACACCCAGCAGGGAGCCCTTGTACTTGACAGTGAGATCGCGCTGGACGAGACCGC